>CAIYZC010000083.1 GCA_903930565.1 uncultured Pedosphaera sp. | reverse complement strand
CCGGGAAATGCTTGGCCCGATGTTCTTCGGGGAGACCCCGACCTTCGAGCAAATGATGATCGCAGCGACGAAGTTCGAGAAAACCTTCAACGCGACCGCATGATCGCCGCATCACCATGTTCGACCCGTTGCCGGATGCAGACGGTGGAATGCGCTCCGCGCTCCGGGTTGCCGTTGCTTTTCGATGGTATAATTGGACAGGTTGAATACGATTCCATGTCAAATACTCACGATAGCAGCCACTTCCCGCGAAATTGGGAAGTGGGGCAGGAGGGTAAACTGATGAACGAACGCTTGTTATCTGTGGACGAGATCGCTGCGCATCTCGGGGCCAATCTGGACGCCATTTACAAATGGATCACCCGGCAGAGCGTGCCCGCGCTCAAAATCGGGCGGCTCCGGAAATGTCTCGCATCCGAAATCGATCAAAGGGTGAAACCGGCGAAAACGAACCCGTGATGCCTGAATGAAGGTCTTTGAACATCTCCCCAATTGTTTTCCTAATTAAATGTCTTCACCTGCGAACAACTCCGGCCTGCGCGATAATCACACGCGCGGAACGGTCGCCGACTTCCTGACAGGGAAAATCCGCGATGGCTCAAAACTATCGGTCGTCTCCGCGTACTTCACCATTTACGCCTACGACGCCCTCAAGGAGGTCTTGGATCGCGTCGAACACCTCGATTTCCTTTTCGGCGAACCGTCCTTCGTCAACCGGCTCGATCCGAGCAAAACCGAGAAAAAATCCTTCATTATCGACGCCGATGGCTTGGAACTCGCCAACAAGCTTCAACAAAAGCGCGTCGCCAAGGAGTGCGCCGACTGGATCGAGCGCAAGGTTGACATCAAGACCATCAAGCAATCCAACCTCCTTCACGGAAAGATGTATCACGTTAGCACCGCTGGCGTGGATGATGCCATCATCGGGAGTTCCAATTTCACTGTGCGCGGCCTCGGCCTTGGCATTGAAGGCAATAATATCGAGCTGAACCTCATCGTGGACGGCAACCGCGACCGCCAGGAACTCAAGCAGTGGTTTGACGAGCTTTGGAGCAACGAAACGCTCGTAAAGGACGTGAAACAGGACGTTCTCAACTACCTTAAGCAGCTCTACGAGAACAACGCTCCAGAGTTCATTTACTACAAGACCCTTTTCCACATTTTCGAGAAGTTCCTGGGCGACGCTGGCAAGACGGACGCAGATTTGGGGAAAACCAGCCTATTCGAAACCGAAGTGTGGAAGGCGCTTTTCGAGTTCCAGAAAGACGGTGCCAAAGGTGCCATCAACAAAATCCTCCGCCACAACGGCTGCATCATCGCGGACAGCGTTGGCTTGGGGAAAACCTACGAAGCACTTGCCGTCATGAAATACTTCGAGCTGAAGAATGAGCGCGTCCTCGTTCTCTGCCCGAAAAAACTTCGCGACAATTGGACGGTTTACAAAGCCAACAGCCTCCTGAATCCGTTCATCTCGGATCGCTTCCGCTACGACGTCGTCTCCCATACCGATCTCAGCCGCGAAACCGGATATTCCGGCGACATCAACCTCGCGACCCTCAACTGGGGCAACTACGACCTCATTGTCATCGACGAGTCGCACAACTTCCGCAACAACACCCCGGGCAAACGCGACGACGCCGGAAATATCATCCGCAAGAGCCGTTACCAACGGCTCATGGACGACATTATCAAGTCCGGCGTCCGCACCAAGGTTCTGTTGCTCTCCGCCACACCCGTCAACAACGACCTCAAAGACCTCCGCAACCAAATCTATTTCCTCACCGAGAACCGCGATGACGCCTTTGCGGAATCGCTCGGCATCGGCAGCCTGAAGGAAACACTCGCCACCGCGCAAAAAGTCTTCTCCCTCTGGGCGCGCAAACAGAGCGCCGAACGCAGAACAGGCGAACTGCTCGAAAAACTCAATGCCTCGTTTTTCAAACTCCTCGACGAGCTAACCATTGCCCGCTCCCGCAAGCACATTCAGAAATACTACAAGGCGACCATCGCGCAACTTGGCGGATTCCCCGAGCGCAAGAAGCCGGTTTCGGTTTATCCCGAGATCGATCTGCGTGGTCGTTTTCTCTCCTACGATAAGCTCAACGACGAGATCGCCGCCTATAAACTCTCGCTGTTCAACCCTTCGAAATACGTCAAAGACGAGTTCAAGCCTCTCTATCAGACTCCCACCCGCGACCCTTTCACCCAGGCCGACCGCGAGAAGTTCCTTATTGGCATGATGAAGGTGAACTTCCTCAAGCGGCTCGAAAGCTCCGTGAAATCGTTTGAAATCACGATGGAGCGCACCATCGCCAAAATCGAGGGGTTGGAGCGCAAGATTAAGAACTTCCAAACGATGCCCAAGCAGAACCCTGAGTCCGACGAATTAGAACTCGAACTCGATGACCCAGGCCAAGACGAGGAACTTGAGGAAGCGATGTTGGTCGGCGGCAAGTTCAAATACAAACTTGAGCACCTGGAATTGGACCACGGGAAGAATTGGCTCAAGGATCTCAAGAAGGACAAGGACCAGCTCCGCATCCTGTTCAACGCCGCGAAGGATGTTTCACCCGACACGGACGCCAAACTTGCCGAACTCAAAAAGCTCATAGCCGCCAAGGTCGCTGGCCCCACCACCAATAAACTCGGCGAGGCGAACAAGAAAGTCCTCGTCTTCACTGCTTTCGCCGACACAGCCACCTACCTCTACGAATCGCTCTTGGAATGGGGAACCAAACAACTTGGAATCAACATGGCCCTTGTCTGCGGCGGCGGCGACACCCGAACCACTTTTGGCGACAGCGCCTACGACCAAATCCTCACCAACTTCTCCCCGCGTGCCAAACACCGCGCCAAGATTCCCTCAATGCCGCAGCAGGGCGAGCTTGACCTCCTCATCGCCACCGACTGCATCAGCGAAGGCCAAAACCTTCAGGACTGCGATTACCTCATCAATTACGATATCCACTGGAATCCCGTCCGCATCATCCAGCGCTTCGGGCGTATCGACCGTATCGGCAGCGCCAGCCACACCGTGCAGCTCGTCAATTTCTGGCCCACCGAGGACCTTAACAAATACATCAACCTCAAGAACCGCGTCGAAGCGCGCATGGCCCTCGTGGATCTCTCCGCTACCTTCGAGGACAACGTGCTAAAGAATGAGGAAATCGAAGACATCATCTCCGAAGACCTCCGCTACCGCGACAAGCAACTCCTCCGGCTCAAGGACGAGGTTCTCGACATCGAAGACCTTGGCGACAGTGTCTCCCTCACCGAGTTTACCCTCGACGACTTCCGGCTCGAACTCCTGAAATACATCGAGGCGAATAAAGCCGCCCTCGAAGCCGCCCCGTTCGGCCTCTACACCTGCGTCCCGCCGCATCCTGACTACAAGGTCATCGGCCCCGGCGTCATCTTTTGCTTCCGACAGGAAGGACAACGCGGTGGTGCCCCCGACGCCAAGCCCGTGCCGAGCGAGTCTATCAACCCGCTCCATCCCTACTTCCTCGTTTACGTCCTCGACGACGGCAACGTCCGCTTCGGCTTTGCCCACCCGAAGCAGATTCTCGACATCTACCGCATCCTCTGTTCGGGCAAAGCGGAAGCCTACGGCCAGCTCTGCAATCTGTTCGACCAGCAAACCAACCACGGCAGCGACATGAAAGTTTACGACACGCTGCTGCAAAAGGCCGTGGATTCTCTCGCCGCCACCTTCCGCAAGCGTGCTGCCTCCGGTCTCCAGTCCGGTCGCAGCTTCGTTCTGCCCAATGCCCAGGAGCAGATTCACGAAAAGACCGACCTCGAACTCGTCACCTGGCTCGTGATCAAAGCACAATGAAAGCCGCCCTTGCCAATTTCCAGACCCTCCCGCTCAAGGACGCCGCCCGCCAACTCCTCACGAAGCTGGGCTACAAGAGCGACAAGTTCATCGCCGGTGCAGGCTCCTCACCGCAGGCATTCCTCGAACTCTTCTCCACCGGCCACGGCTTCGATCCGGCCAAGGCCCTTGTCCCCGAATGGAAGACCGCCGATCTCCTTTTCCAACTTACCGACCAGGAACTCAGCCGCGAGACTAGCCTCTTCACCGACACGTCGGTCAAAGCTGGCTTGCTCAAATCCTACGTTTTCATCGCCATCGAACTGAAGGGCAGCGACTATGCTCGCGGTAAATTCTCCGCCATCGCCCGGCAGATTAATCGCCTTTTCCCCATGCCCGTCATGGTGTTCTTCCGGCACCAGGGCCGCCTCACCATCGCCGTCATCAACCGGCGCGTGAACAAGCTCGATGAAAGCAAAGATGTGCTCGGCAAAGTCACCCTCATCCGCGAGATCGACTTCGCCCAGCCCCACCGTGGGCACCTCGACATCCTCGCCTCGCTCGCGCTTCCCAATCTGGTCCATCCCAAGAAACTGCCCATCACCGACTTCGACACCCTCCACGCTGCTTGGGAACAGATTTTCAACATCGAGCTGCTCAACGAACGCTTCTACCGCGAACTGGCCAACTGGTATTTCTGGGCGCTTCCGCAGGTCGAGTTCCCAGCCGACCTCGAAACCGACGATGAGAAACGCCGCGCCACCGGACTCATCCGCCTCCTCACTCGCCTCATTTTCTGCTGGTTCCTCAAGGAAAAGAACCTCATCCCGGAGAAACTTTTCCACCCCACCGAGATCGCCAAGATGCTCAAGGACTTCGATCCTGAGAGCGAAACAAGCTCCACTTACTACCAAGCCATCCTGCAAAACCTATTCTTCGCCACGCTGAACCAGCGCATGGGTAAGGACGCCAAAGGCCAGCCCTACCGCGTTTTCGCCAAGGACGAAGGCTTCGCAAAAAACCGCGCCACCTACGACGTCAACAACCTCTACCGTTACGAAGCCCTCTTTCGGGAGACACCGGATGCCGCCCTTACCCAGTTCGCCGACATCCCCTTCCTCAATGGCGGCCTCTTCGAGTGCCTCGACCGCACAGAGGACGGCACCGACAAAAAGCGCTACCTCGACGGTTTCTCCCGCAACCCCAAAAAGCGCCCCACCGTTCCCGACCGCCTCTTCTTCGACAGCGGCGAAACCGCCGACCTCTCCACCGCCTACGGCGACAACAAACGCAGGGCCGAGAAAGTCACCGGCCTCATCTCCATCCTGAACCGCTACAAGTTCACCATCGTCGAGAACACCCCCATCGATCAGGAAATCGCCCTCGACCCCGAACTCCTCGGCAAAGTTTTCGAGAACCTGCTCGCGTCCTACAACGAGGAAACCAAGACTACCGCCCGCAAGCAGACCGGCTCCTTCTACACCCCGCGCCCCATTGTGGACTACATGGTGGACGAGTCCCTCAAAGCCCACCTCACTCGCGCCCTTGTGGAAAAAGCTCGCATGAATGAACCCGACGCCCGCACTGGGCTCGATCTCCTGTTCGCCTACACTGAAAAAGAGCACGCGTTCACCGCGTCCGAGGTCGCCTGCCTCATCGCCGCCATCGACGCCTTGAAAATCCTCGACCCCGCCTGCGGCTCCGGCGCCTTCCCAATGGGCGTCCTCCACAAGCTCGTCTATATCCTCGGCAAGCTCGACCCCGACAACGACCGCTGGAAGCAAACCCAGCTCGCCAAGCTCGATTCCGCCCCCATGCGCGAGGAACTCGAAAGTGCCTTCGCCGAAAACAACGACGACTACGGTCGCAAGCTCTACCTCATCGAAAACTGCCTATACGGAGTGGACATCCAGCCCATCGCCATCCAAATAACAAAACTCCGGTTTTTCATCTCCCTTGTCTGCGACCAGAAAACCAACCGCAACAAAAAGGACAACCACGGCATCCGCCCGCTGCCCAATCTGGAAACCAAGTTTGTCGCCGCCGACACCCTCATCGGCCTGCCGGAGATGGATCAAATGGAGCTGGTCGATCCTCGCGTTTACAAAATCGAAGCGGACATCGAAACCCTCTACCACAGCCACTTCTCTGAACAGAGACGCGATAGAAAGCTGGCGAACCAACGCAAAGTAAAAGTTCTCCGAAAGGAAATGGCGGATGTTCTGGCCCAGAGCCTCATGTCTCGGAAGAAGTCCGAACACATCGCAGAATGGGACCCATTTGATCCGCAATCCTCTGCCGACTTCTTCGATTCCCACTGGATGTTCGGAAAATCACTCGCGGGAGGCTTCGATATCGTCATCGGCAACCCGCCCTATGGAGCGACGCTGACTGAGACCGCACGGGCCTATGTCAAAAAGACATACAAGCATCAGGACTACCAGCTCGATACCTACCTTTTGTTTCTTGAGCGGGGCATCTCGCTCCTTCGACAGGACGGGATTCAGTCGTTCATCGTGCCCAACACTTGGTTGCCAAGCATCATGTTCAAGTCGATCCGAAGATTCATTTTTGGCCAGACGCGGCTCAACAGTTTGGTCGACATACGCACCGCAGTGTTCACGGCTGTCGTAGACAATAACATCATAACGCACAGCAAGAGCGCGCCGGAAGCGAATCGCTTCCCGGTAGTTGCATACACTGAAGATGGCTTCGCACCACTCTATATCCAACACCAAGAGGCGTGGCACTCTGATGAAGGGAACACGGTCAGCGTTGCATTGACTCCAAAACTGGATTTGATCGCCGAAGTGATTAGGCAGCACGAAACGTTAGATCACTTCTTCACGATCACGCCAGGCTGCAAACCGTATCAAGTTGGTAAGGGGTCGCCGAAGCAGACGCGCGAGATCGTATCCGCTAAGCCCTTCACCTCGGAGAAACAAGAATCCCCGCAGTTCAGACCGCTGCTCAGGGGACGGCTAATCACTCAATACAAGATACTTTGGAACAGGGATCTTTGGATAAAATTTGGCGAATGGCTAGCAGAGCCCAGAGAGAGCGCTCAATACGATGCGGATGAAAAGATCGTTATCCGCCAAACCGGAGATTCCCTGATCGCTGCCCTCGATTCGCGCCAGTTTGTGGTGATGAACAACATGTTCACTATCGTTCCAAACTCTCGCACCTCTCCCCTGCGATTCGCTCTTTCGGCTATCAATTCCTCAGTGCTGAACTGGTATTATCAGAACTGCATAAATCCAGAGAAGGGCGAAGCTTTAGCAGAGGTGAAGAAGGGGCATTTAACTCAATTGCCGCTTGCCGTCCCTTCCCCTGAAACACTCCGGATGTTCGATGCACTTGTTTCTCTGATCATCTTCGCCAAAGCCGATACCGGAGCCAGCCCCGGAGCCGCCGCCTTCCTCGAAGACCTCATCGACGCCTGCGTGATGGAGTGTTACTTCCACGAGCACATGACGGAGCGCGACCTGCTCTTCCACGACACCTTGGCCCCGCACCTCGCCGCCTACGATCCTGCGGCCAGCGAGGCGCGGCAGCGCGACTTCCTCACTCATCTGCACGCCGCGCTCAACGCTCCCAGCCACCCCATCCGCAACCGTCTCCTCCGCCTCACCGCAGATAGCCCCGACCTCCTCGCCATCATCAAGGAGAAGGGTAAGGTATGAAATCGCGCGTCCAACGGATCGAGATCCAGAACTTCAAGGCGTTCCGCAAGTTCTCCCTGAATCTGGAAGGGCGACACCTTCTTCTCTACGGCCCGAACGGCTCGGGAAAATCCTCACTTTATTGGGCGCTCTACACCTTCCTTCAAAGTGCTGAAAAGGACACGCCGGACGTCTCCAAATACTTCGACCCTGCGGGGAACCAGAAGCTTCTCAACCTTCACGAGGACTCTGCGATTCTTCCAGGGAGAATCGCGCTGACGATTCGCGATTCACTGACAAAAATCGATACAACGTATCCCATCAGCAAGGATGTTCACGGGACGCACAACCAGCCGCCGATTCTGAAAGGCAACCTTGCCAGCGATTTTGTGACCTACCGTTTCTTCTTCGGCTTTTCCAATTTCAAGAACTCAGAACGGTTCGATCTTTGGTCGCTCTTCGAGACTGAGATTTTGCCGTTCTGTCTATCGAGGGGTGGAACGAGCACACCATTGCAACAGTGGAAACAGGTCAAGAGCGAGGTGGCGAATCCAGGGGGAAGCCGTGGTCCAGGAGGGGCCGACGCGTATGCAAGTTTCAAAGCCGCGACCGAGCGATTTGCTACAACCTTGAAAACCCTTGTCGATGAAATTGGGATCGAGGCGCAGAAGTTCTATGACACTCATTTTTCCGAAGGTGATCCGGCACCGGTGAAACTGGCCTTTGGCGTGACTAGGCCGCCTTCTTTCTCGGGAACTGATCGGCCATCCAGCGTGTTTAGAAAGCCGATTGTAGAACTCCATATCGAGATTGCCGGGAATGTGATCAAGCGGCCCCAATCATTTCTCAATGAAGCGAAGCTCACTCAGCTTGCACTGTCCGTGCGGTTCGCCGCATCACTGGTAAATCTCCACGATTCAGACATCAAGCTGCTCGTTTTGGACGACCTTCTGGTGAGTCTCGACATGAGCAATAGAATGAAATTTGTCGAGATTCTCCTCGGCGAGACCTTTGTCAAATACCAGAAAATCATTCTCACGCACGACCGTGGATTCTTCGAAGAGTTTCGGCGGATGATTGGCACCACGCACACCGACTGGTGCTTCCAAACGCTTCAGGGAAACTCAAGGAATGGAGTTGATCCGAAGGAGGAAAAGGACGCCCTTGAGAAGGCGACCGATTACCTTAACGGGCACGACCTTGAGGCCGCAGCCCTCCAACTCCGCAAAGCTGCCGAGGACACTGCCCAAAGTTACTTGAAGATGGCAACGGGCAAGGCCACCAAGCCGGGCGAATTCCACTCGCTCTCGCAAAAATTGGACAAGGCGAAGAATATCCTGTTGAGCCAACTTCCCCTTCAGCTGTTCAAGGACGTCTGCTCCAAAGTTCCAAAAGGGCATCGAGACAAACTTGTCAGGATGAACGATGACGACATTGATGCCGACGCGGTCCTCACGGCGGATGAAAAGACTTTGCTCAAGCAACAGCGCGAAAAGCTAAAGCAGTTCATGACGAAGGATGCGTGGAAAGCTCTCGAAGCAATCGATGTCCTCGACGCCGTCATCCAAATGAAAGATCGCGTTCTCAACCCCGCCGCCCACTGGGCCGAAACCCCCCTTTACGATGCGGAGGTGAAGAAGGCCCTGACCCTGATCGCACGTCTCGAAGCAACACTTCTAAAATGACCGATGCTGAATGAAACTGATCGACAAATTCTTCAAAAACACCGAGCGCGTCCTCAACCCCGGTGCCCACGGCGAAGATTCACCTCTTTACGAGCACGAAATTAAAAACGCCGTGGATTCGATCAAACAACTTGAGACCACGTTCACCACATGAACCTGACCCAAGCCTACTACGAATCCAGATTCGAGAACCTGTTCCGCGCCTCGAAAGGGAACGAGTTCCAGTCGTTGTTCGAGCGCCTGATGGGCTTGGCCTACAAGGCCGACTTCATGGCCTGCCGACCATGGGGCAATCAAGGCGACCGCAAGAACGACGGCTTTCTCAGATCGGAGCGGCGTTTGTTTCAGGTTTACGCCCCCAATGAGATGACGGCCAAGGATGCCACCGCCAAGATCACAGAAGATTTCGAGGGCGCGAAGCTCCATTGGGGCAAGCATTTCGACAAGTGGGTCTTTGCCCATAACGCCACTGATGGGCTGCCGCCCCATGTTCAGGAGCTGCTGCTGAATTTTGACAAAAAACATCCGGAGATCGCCTTGGAGTCGTGGGGATTGGAGGAATTCCGGCAGATTTTTCGCAAGCTTTCCAGCGAAGACCTGATCCCGTGGTTGGGCGCGGCCCCAACGAATGAGACCAAGACCAATCTCGGCTTTCATGATCTTCAAATGGTGCTGGAAACGCTGGGGCAACGGGCCGCCCCAGCCAATGTAGATGTCCGGGATGTGCCCACCGGCAAGATCGAGGCGAATGCTTTGTCCGAGAGTGTCGCCACCCTGATAAAAAGCGGCATGGTTAAGGCACCGCTGGTGGAATCGTTCTTCGCTCAATGGCACGACGAGACGCTCGGCGAGCGCGTGGCTGAATCCTTTCGGGCCGAGTATCAACGGTTGCGAGGGCAGTTTTCCCCCAACCAGATTTTTCCCGCGCTTCAAACATGGGTGGGCGGCTCCGAACTCGGTTCGCCGGAGCATCAGGTGGCGGTCGTCACCGTGATCGCCTACTATTTTGAACGCTGTGACATTTACGAAGCTCCGAGGGCGGTAAACTCATGATCCTGCCCACCAAACATCTGGCCCAAGACCGCGCCTTGCTCACCGTGGGCGCGAGAATCTTGCCGCGCCTTGTTCAGCCCAAGACGGTCTCGGCTCTTTGGGAAGAGTTGTCGGGCGTGACGGCCTCCATGAACAAATCGGGCACGCTCCGCTACGACGGCTTTGTCCTCGCACTCGACCTCTTGTTTCTCGTGGGGGCGGTTCAACTCAAGGACGGGCTGCTCACCCGCACCACGCCATGATTAAGCGCATTTTTAGTAGTCTTCCCACTTTCAAAGGGCTCGATTTCAAATCGGGCTTGAATGTTCTGATCGCGCAGAAAGAGGCGGGAGCCAGCGACAAGCAAACCCGCAACCGGGCAGGCAAGACGAGTCTGGTCGAGATCATTCATTTCCTTACTGGGTCGGACGCGGGGACGGATTCGCTGTTTCGATCTGCCGCGCTCGTCAACGAGAGCTTTGGCATGGCGTTTGATCTGGGCAGGGAGGTCGTGACAGCGGAACGCTCGGGCCATCAGAAAGCCAAGATTCATGTGGAAGGCGCTGATTTCCTGAACGGTAAATCCCGCCTATCTAACTCGGAGTGGAGCGAATTGCTCGCAGAGAAGATGTTCGGCCTGCACACCCTTCCTATGGTGGACGGGCGTGCGCCGACTTTTCGCTCCTTGCTCGCCTACTTCGTCCGCCGCCAATTGAGCGGTGCCTTCACCACACCCGAGAAACAGGCGACGATGCAACAGGCGGGTGACTACCAAGTCGCCTTGCTCTACCTGCTGGGGCTGGACTGGAAGATCGCAAGCGACTGGCAAAAGGTGCGGGATCGGGAGAAAACCCTGGCCGAGCTAAAGAAGGCCGTCGGTGCCGGAGCGTTCGGCAGCATCGTCGGCAAGGCATCAGACCTGCGCACCAACGTGGCAGTGGCAGAAGCCGCGCTGCGCGAGATGCAGGTCGAGTTGGCCGACTTCCGGGTATTGCCGCAATACGCGCAGATGGAAACGGAGGCCGATCAGCTCACCCGCCGTATCAACGAACTTTCCAACGGCAACGTCATTGATGCCGCCTCCATCCGCGATTTGGAGCGGGCCATGGAATCGGAGGCACCACCGCCGCTCGACGAACTGGAAAGCATCTACGCCGAAGCAGGGGTGACTCTGCCGGGCGTGGCGATCAAACGCTACGACGAGGTGCGGAGTTTTCACGAGTCGGTGGTGCGCAACCGACGTGATTACCTTTCCGGGGAGTTAGATGCCGCCAAGCAGCGGGTCGCCGACCGGGAAAAGGAGAAACAACCCCTGGACACCCGCCGGGCGGAAGTCATGAACGTGCTGCAAACGCACGGCGCGCTAGACCAATTTTCCAAACTGCAAGCCGCCGCCGCCCGCAAGGAGGCCGAGGTGGAATCGCTCCGCCAGCGCTTCGAGGCGGCCGAGCAGCTCGAAGGCACCAAGAACGAATTGGACATCGAGCGGAATCGGCTGACACTGCGCTTGCGTCGGGATTTCGCGGAGCAGAAGGAGCGTCTGTCCGAAGCCATCCTCGCCTTCGAGGAAGCATCGAAGCGGCTCTACGAATCCGCCGGAAGCATGACAGTGGAGGAAACCGCCAACGGCCCAGTGTTTAAGTTTCCCATGCAGGGATCTCGCAGCAAAGGCATCAAGAACATGCAGATTTTCTGCTTCGACATGATGCTCATGCGGCTCTGCGCCAAACGTGGTCTCGGCCCCGGTTTTCTCGTCCATGACAGCCATCTGTTCGACGGCGTGGACGGGAGGCAAGTGGTCAGCGCTCTCAAAGTAGGTGCTGAAACTGCGGTCGAGCTGGGTTTTCAATACATCGTGACCATGAACGAGGACGACGCCTTCAAGGAGAAGATTGATGGATTTGATCTCAAAGATTACGTGCTGCCCGTCGTCCTCACCGATGCCAAAGAAGACGGTGGCCTGTTTGGATTGCGTTTTTGAACTGAACCATGACCTCTAAAGACCTCGACGCGGCATTATGGAGTGGACCTTTCGCGTGCATAGGTAGGAACACGCCCATTTCATCCACGGCCATGAAGTGGTTTTCCGCAGGTGAAAACCTTCAGTGGATTCTTCAGTGAAACCTTCAGTAACCGGTCGTGAACGCGCTCTCGTTGGGAAGGGCCACCTTCAGTGAAATCTTCAGTGGCCGTGCGATGAAAGTGCCCTGTTCATGCGGGTTTGTGTAGTGTCGGTGCAGTCTTGACTGTTTCGGAAAACATGAGAAATTCATTGCGGATTTGAAGTCGGCTTCGGTCGATTCCGACCCTCGCCTCCATGCTCAGACTCTTGAGTGTCAGGGGACGGTCAAAACCAGCCACTTGGGGTCGAATCAAAACCAGCCAGTTTGAGGATGAGATAATTGGCCGGTGGGCTCGAAAAGCGAGCACGCT
>CAIYZC010000082.1 GCA_903930565.1 uncultured Pedosphaera sp. | reverse complement strand
GGTTTGCCGGCCGGGGGGTGTTGCCGGTATTGTCCGGCACTCCGAAGCCCTTGTTATGGCCATTTATCAGGAAACGCAATTGCAGGACATCTCCCGGAAGTTCCAAATTTACGGGCAGATTTTGCACGCCGAGACGTGCAAGATCGGCCACATCAACGAAACCTACTCCGCCACCTACAGCCAGGGCGGCACGAAAGTTCGCTACATCCATCAAAAGCTCAACACCGGCGTGTTCAAGGACCCGCTCGCGGTGATGAACAACGTGATGCGGGTGACGACCCATGTGCGCCAGAAACTGGAGGCGCGCGGGGCGACGGATGTGACGCGGCGGGCGCTGATCCTGGTGCCCACGCGGGCGGGGCATTCGCACTACCAACACGAGGCGGGGGAAATCTGGCGCACGTTCGTCTTCCTGGAAGGCACGCGCAGCTACGAGTCCGTGCAATCGCCCGAGCAGGCGTACCAGGCCGGCCGCGCCTTTGGCGATTTCCAAAACCTGCTCGCGGATCTGCCCGCGGACAGCCTTACGGAGACCATTCCGAATTTCCACAACACCCGCCAGCGGTTTGCGGCGTTCCAACAAGCGGTGGCGGCGGACCGGTTGGACCGGGCCGCGCAGGCGCGGGCGGAGATCGACCAGGCGCTGGCTTGGGAAGGTCTGGCGGGCGTGGTGCTGGATGAAATGGCCGCGGGCCGCATCCCGACCCGCATCACGCACAACGACACCAAGTTCAACAACGTGATGCTGGACGCCGCCACGGGCGAAGCGATGTGCGTGGTGGATTTGGACACCGTCATGCCCGGCAGCGCGCTCTATGATTTCGGCGACATGATCCGCACGACGACCAGCCCCACGCTGGAGGACGAACCGGACTTGTCGAAGGTGGAAATGCGGATGCCGATGTTCGAGCAACTGGCGCGTGGGTACCTGTCCGCCGCCGGGGAGTTTCTCACTCCGGCGGAGCGCGCCCACCTGGCGTTCTCCGGCAAATTGATCACCTTCGAGCTCGGGCTCCGGTTCCTGACCGACTACCTCTGCGGCGATACCTATTTCCGCATCCACCGGCCGGGGCACAACCTGGATCGCGTCCGCACCCAGTTCAAGCTGGTGCAATCGATCGAGCAGCAGGAAGCGGCGATGCAGCGGTTTACGGACTCGCTGTAAGCTGAGAGCCGGCGGTTGAGGGCTGGGCGGCGAGTGGGCGGGGGAAGAAGTCAGAGTCTCGTCACCTCGACTTCCACAAAGCCAATTGTGGATGGTGAAGGGTGAGCGCGGGTTACGCCGCGGGCGGGGGGCGGAGGACGGCGGCCAGGGGCGCCAATTCGGCGAGGTCGCGGCCCGCGGCGCCGCCGCTCAGGCGGGCGACCTTTTCGCCCGCGGGCCGGACCATGCGCTCATAGCTGCCGACGGCGTCGTTGTAGGCGGCGCCGGCCTTCTGGAGCCCGTCGCGGATCTTGTCCAAATGCTCGGTGAACCGGGCCACGCGGGTGAACAACTCCTGGGCGGCGGCGGCGATTTCGCGGGCGTTTTCCGACTGGGCGTGTTGCCGCCAACTCAGGCTCACGGCGCGCAGCAGGGCGATGAGCGAGGCGGGCGTGGCGAGCATGATGTGGCGCTCCGCCGCCCACACAATCAGCTCGCGATCCGCCTCGAGCGCGGCGCTGAACAGCGACTCGGCGGGGAGGAACAGCACGACTTGATCCAGGGCTTCGGGAAACGCGCGGGGATAGTCGCGGGCGGCGAGGGCGCGGATGGTGTCCCGCAGCTTGGCCGCGTGGGCGGCGAGGGCGGCGGTGCGGGCAGCCGGTTCCGCGGTGTCCAGGGCGTGGAGGAAGTCCAGGTCCGGAACTTTGGCGTCCACGAGGATGAGCCGGTTGCCGGGGAGATGCACCACGAGATCGGGTTTGCTGTCGCCGGCGACGGTTTGCTCGCGGAAATCGCAATGGGGGCTGAGGCCGGCGGCTTCCACCACGCGGCGCAACGTTTCCTCGCCCCAGCGGCCGCGGGCCTGGTTGGACCCGAGCACGCGCCGCAATTGGGCGGTCTCGCCGGCCAGCGACTGGCTCTCGAGCGCGAGGGCCGCCAGGTGTTGCCGCACTTCGCCCAGGGCGGCGGATTGGCCCGCCTCGCTCTGTTGCAACCGCTGCTGGTAGGTCTCCAACTGCGCCTGCAGCGGGGCCAGGAGGGTGGCGATGGCCTGCTGGCGTTGGGCGAGGTCGCCCTTGGCGATTTCCTGGAAGCGGCCCAGCGTTTCGCCGGCGAGTTGGAGGAATTCGGGCTGGGTGCGGCGCAGGGCCTCGGCGCTGAGCGTTTGGAAGGCCTCCCGCATCTCGAGCAACGCCCGCTCCTGCGCACGGCGTTGTTCGGCCAGTTGCTGCTCCCCGGCCGTGTGGCGCGCCTCGGCGCCGGCGCGGGCGATTTCGGCGGCGGCCAGTTTCTCCCGTTCCCGGGTCAACTCCTCCGCGTGCCGGCGCACCTGCTCCCGCAACTCCGCCTCCAGCCGGCCGTCCGGCGGAGCGGCCGGGGGACGCTGTCTTTGCCCGAGCAACCAGCCCAGCAAACCGCCCAAACCGAGGCCGCAAGCGGCGCCGGCGAGGAGGCAAAGGAGCGGCGACATGGGCGGCGGCGACGGCGCGGGGTCCACTCCCGCCCGGCCGGAGCCGGGCGGGCGGAGGCAGGCCTCAGAAATGCGCGATCACTTCGATTTCCACGCTCGCCCCGCGGGGCAGCGCGGCGACCTGGATGGTGGAGCGGGCGGGGAACTCCGCGGTGAAATACTTGGCGTAGAGTTCGTTCATGCCGGCGAAATCGGCGAGGTTCGTGAGGAACACGGTGCTCTTCACCACGTTGGCGAAGGTGAGGCCCTGGTCGTCCAGGATCGCCTTGATGTTCTCCAGCACGCGTTCGGTCTGGGCTTTGATGTCGCCGGGCACGAGGTTGCCGGTGGCGGGGTCCAGGGGGATTTGGCCCGCGCAGAACAGGAGGTCGCCGGTGCGGACCGCGTGGTTGTAGGGGCCCACGGCGGGCGCCGACTTGGCGGGTTTGATAATTTGCTTAGTGGCCATAATGGATTCAGTTTTGGTCGGCGTGGTGTTACCAACTCCGCCCCGGCGGGTCAAGGGCCGGCTGCGGGCCGGCGGCGGCGCACCGCGGCCGCCGGGCGTGGTGTTTTTGCTCGCCGGGGTCCGCGGGGGTTCGCTACGCTGCCCCCATGAGCATCCTTGAGCATCGCAAGGCCATCGACCAGCTTGATCTCCAAATCATCAAGCTGCTCAACGAGCGTACGGGTCACGTCCTGCAGATCGGCGAAATCAAACTCAAGGCGGGGGAGGAAATCTACGCGCCGCACCGGGAACGGGCGGTGTTGCAACGCCTCTGCAAGCTGAACAAGGGGCCGATCACGAACGATTCCCTGCGGGCGATTTACCGGGAGATCATGTCCAGCGCGCTCTCGCTGGAAAAGTCCATGACGATCGCCTACCTGGGGCCGGAAGCCACCTACACCCACCAGGCCGCGGTCCGCCGGTTTGGCTCCAGCCTGCATTACGCCCCCCAGAAGACGATTGCCGATGTGTTCGCCGAGGTCAGCCGCAAGCGCGCGGATTACGGCGTCGTGCCGGTGGAGAACTCCACCGAGGGCGTGGTCACGCACACGTTGGACACGTTCGTGGAGAGCGAGCTCAAGATCGTGGCGCAGATCATCCTGCCGATCCAGCACTGCCTGGCCGCGGTGGTGAAACGGGAGGAAATCACCCGCTTGTATGTGCACCCCCAGACCTTCGCCCAGTGCCGCAACTGGTTGCAGAACAATTTCCCGCACGCCGAAGTGATTGAAACGTCATCGAACGCCCGGTCGGCCGAATTCGCCGCGCGCGAGCCGAAGTCCGGCGCGATCACCGGCACCCTGGCGGCCGAGCGCTACGGGCTGCGCGTGCTGGCGGGCGATGTGCAGGACAACTCGGCCAACGCCACGCGGTTCCTGGTGCTCGGCCGGCAATGCGGTCCGCCCACGGGCAAGGACCGGACCAGCTTCATGTTGAGCTTGAACGACAAAGTGGGCGCCCTGCACACGGCCCTCGCGCCGTTCCGCAAGTTCCGCCTGAACATGACGAAGATCGAGTCCCGGCCCAGCAAACGCAAAGCTTGGGAGTACTACTTCTTCGTGGATTGCGAAGGGCACATGGAGGACCGCAAGGTGGCCAACGCCATCGCCTCCTTGGAGGAACACTGCAACGTGGTGAAGATCCTCGGGTCGTATCCCAACTCGGACTGATCCGCGCCCGCGCGCGCGCCCGGCGGCGGCGGCGAGGGCCAACCGCTTCAGGCGCCGCCGAAGAGGTCCAGTTGCGGCGGCGGAGCCAGGGCTTTGAGTTTGTCCCGCTCGGCCCGCTGGCGCGCGGTCGGCCGCACCTTGCCCTCGGGCGTCAACTCCGCCTCCTCCAAATTGGCCAGGATGGCTTTGGCGCGCTCCAAGACGGACTTGGGGATGCCCGCCAGCCGGGCGACTTGGATGCCGTAGCTCTTGTCCGTGCCGCCGGGGACGATCTTGCGGAGGAACACGATCTGGTCGTTCCACTCGCGGACGGCCACGTTGAAATTCTTCACCCGCGGCAACCGGCCGGCCAATTCGGTGAGCTCGTGGTAATGGGTGGCGAAGAGGGTTTTGGCGCCGATCTGGTGGTGCAAATGCTCAACGATGGACCACGCCAGACTCAGGCCGTCGAACGTGCTGGTGCCGCGTCCGATCTCGTCCAGCACCACCAGGCTGCGGGCGGTGGCGTGGTTGAGGATGTTCGCCGTCTCGCTCATTTCGACCATGAACGTGGATTGTCCGCGCGCCAGGTCGTCGCTCGCGCCGATGCGCGTGAAAACGCGGTCCAGCAAGTCCACGCGCGCGGAGGCCGCGGGCAGAAACGAGCCGGTGTGCGCGAGCAGCGCGAGCAGCGCCACCTGGCGGATGTAGGTGCTTTTGCCCGCCATGTTCGGCCCGGTCACGAGCATGATTTGCGGCCGGTCGGCCGCCGTCGCGGGTGTGGATCCCAGGCCGGCCAGCGCGGTGTCGTTGGCGACGAACCGCTCGTCCCCCACGCTTTGCTCCAGCACGGGATGTCGGCCGTCCCGGATGTCCAGCACGCCTTCATCCGCCACCAGGGGGCGGCAATAGCCGAACAAGCGGGCGGTCTCGGCGAAGGCGCCGAGCACGTCGATTTGCGAGAGGGCGTCCGCGGTGCGTTGCAGGTCGGCCAGGCGCGCCAGGGCCGCCTCGCGCACTTGGAGGAACAGTTCGTACTCCAGTTTGACGCTGCGCTCCTCGGCGCCCAGGATTTTGCCCTCCATTTCCTTGAGGCCGGGGGTGATGAAGCGCTCGCCGTTCGCAATGGTTTGCTTGCGGATGTAATCCGCGGGCACCTTGTCCAAGTTGCTCCGCGTGATCTCGATGTAGTAGCCGAACACCGAGTTGAACCGCACTTTCAGCGAGGCGATGCCGGTGCGCGTGATTTCGTCCTGTTGGAGCTTCGCGATCCAATCCTTGCCGTCGCGGGCGGCGGCGCGGAGTTCGTCGAGGGCCGGGGAAAAGCCGTCGCGGATGATGCCGCCCTCCTTCAAGGCCAGGGGCGGTTCGTCCACCACCGCGCGGCTGATCAATTCCACGAGGTCCGGCGCGGCGACGATTTGGCGGCCCAATTCCGTGAGCAAAGGCGCGCGGGGTTCGGCCGCCGGGGCATTGGCGAAAAAGCCTTCGGCCAAATTTGACGGGCGGTCCAAGCCGGCCAGCAGGGACTGGATCGCGGGGAGGGGTTCCAGCGCCTGGCGGAGGGCAAGGAGATCGCGGCCGTTGCCGGTGCCCGTGCTCAAGCGGCCGACGGTGCGCTCCAGATCGCGCACCTGCCCGAGTTGCGCGCGGCAGCCGGCCAGGGCTGCGGGCTCCGCGAGCCAGGTCTGGACGGCGTCCTGCCGCCGGGCGATGGCGGTCGCGTCGGCGAGGGGTTGGGACAACCAATCCCGCAAGCGGCGGGCGCCCATGGGGGTGGCGGAGCGGTTGAGGGCGCCAAAGAGCGTCGCGGCCCGGGGCGCGTCCCGATGCACCGGCTCCAACACTTCCAAATGCCGGAGGGTGGTGGTGTCCAACTTGAGGAAATCCCCCGGCTCGTAGCAGGACAGGGAAGTGAGGTGGGCGACCTCGCGCCGCAAATGTTGGGTGAGGTAATGCAGCACCGCGCCCGCCGCGCCGATGGCCGCGCCTTTGTTCCGCAGGCCGAAGCCGTCGAGGGAGGCCACTTTGAAGTGCTCCCGGAGGGTGAATTGCGCGGTTTCCGGCGCGAAGACCCAATCCTCGTAACCGTTCAGGATGGGAAAGCCGTCCCGGAGCAATTCCTGCAGGGCGGTGGCGCCGGCGGGGGCGATGATTTCGGCCGGATGCAACCGCTCCAACTCGGCCCGCAAGGCCGCTTCCCCGGCCATTTCAGTGCAGCGGAACGACCCGGTGGTCAAATCCACCAAGGCCAGGCCGAAACTCCGTCCCGAGCCGTGAATGGCGGCGAGGAAATTGTTGCGCTCCGCCTGGAGCATCCGCTCGTCGAAATGCGTTCCCGGACTCAGGATTTGCGTTACCTCGCGCTTCACCAACTGGCCGGGGCGGGGCTCCTCCACCTGCTCGCACAGGGCCACTTTGCGCCCGGCCTTGAGCAGGCGGGAGATGTAACCGCCCAGGGCGTGAAAGGGGATGCCGCACATGGGCACGACCCCGCGTTTGGTGAGCGCCACGTTGAGCAATTGCGCCCCCGTTTGGGCGTCCTCAAAGAACATCTCGTAAAAGTCCCCGAGGCGGAACAACAACAGGGCGTCCTTGGGCAATTCGCCCTTGATCCGCCGGTACTGCGCCATCATGGGCGTCAATTGTTGGTCGTTGCTCATCGTCTCCCCTTACCTTAGCCGGCGGCGGTGGGCAGGTCGAAGGGATTTTCCGCCGGCGGAACCACCGACGACCGGCAGCAGGGGCAGTCGTCGAGAGCCAT
>CAIYZC010000081.1 GCA_903930565.1 uncultured Pedosphaera sp. | reverse complement strand
CGTGTTAAGAAAAAGGCATGACATCTGCAATTTGGGCTCGTCGCGCCCAAATTCGATCGCCGGGGCCAAAGGGAACCGTATCAGCCGGCGACAAGTCTAAACCGGGGTGGTTGCCTTCCGGTCCGCTCTGCGCTTACCGCGCTCCCCGCCTTCACCGACCTTCCCCCCCCCGCACGGGCCCCGGCGTTGGTTCGTCCGGAAAATAGACCTGCACGGCGGTGAAGCGGTCGTCGCGCCATTGCTTTTCGCGGAGGAGCCAATCCCGGACGAATTCGGCGACGGTGCGCCGGCATTGCTCGCGCACGTCCGCCAGGTGCCGCGGGTCGTCCGCGTAACTATTGAGGATCGAGGTCAGATCCTGCTCTAAGGCGGCCAAATGCTCCGCTGCATTGTGCCGTGCCCAACCATTTTGCGACTTTTTTTCCAACAAGGCAGTATCGTGTGCAACTGGAAGTGCCGCTTTAATCGCCGGGGCGTGGACGATGCAAATGTTGGAGTTAACATCCAACTTCCAATCGTCATGAAGGTACAGGTAATATCGGTAGGTCGCTGGCACGCGAATTTCGGCCACAGTCGTTCCGAGATCGACCCGGCCCCAAAAGGTCGTGAGCTGGTCGGAGCGGGAAATGGTCTCGGTCACCGTCACGGCAACAAGTTCCAATCGTCCGCCTTCAGGCCTATCAAACGTCGGCAGAGATTCAATAAAAGTTTTTGTAATGGTGCCTTGGCGAAAACGGGCCAGCGCGGCCCCCGCCTCCTCGCCTGCGGCATGCAGCACCCGGGTGGCCTCGGTGCCGCCGGCATGCAGGAGATCCCCCGGGGTCTCCCGGCAACCGCGCAGCGCCGAGAGCAGTGCGGCCAAGCCGAGCGCTGTGACCAGCACCACCACGACCGGCCAGCGCCAGGCATTCGGAGCAGGCGGCGGCCTTTGTGGTGGCGGGGCCGGTTGGTTTCCAAGCATGGTGGAATAATAATAAAAAACGTCTCGGAGGTCAACCGGCCGCGGCGGCCTCACGCCTGCCCAAACGCCTGCCGCAGCCGCGCGATGCTCTTGGGCACCGCCACGTTGGGATCCTCCTTGCCCTCGAATTCCAGCGAAACGTAACCCGTGTAGTTGGCCGCGCCCAAAATCCCCGCGATGCGGTCGTAATCCAAGTCCAGCGTGTACCACTCCCCGCCGCCGTAATACGTCTTGGCCTGCACGAACACCGCTTTGGGGGCGATTTGGGCGAGTTTCCCGTACGGTTCCTCCAGAAAATTCCCGGTGTCCATCAGGCAACCCAGCCACGGCGACCGGATCGCGTTCAGGATGCGCAGCAACCCTTCCGGTGTCCGCGCCAGTCCCCAATGGTTTTCCAGGGCCAGCACCACCCCGCACTCCTCCGCCTTGGGCAGGCATTGCTCAATCGCGTCCTGGCACCATTTGAAGCCCTCCTCCTCCGTGTGCCCCGGCAGGATTGGTTCCACTCCGCGGTTGGCCATCAGCGTGTCGAAGTCCACCGTGTTCCAGCGCCCGGTGTTGATGCGGATGCACGGGATGCCCATTTGATAGGCGATTTCCACGCACTTCTTGGTGTGCTCCACGTTGGCCTTCACCGCCACCGGATCGGGCAGCACGAAGTTTTGGTGGGTGGACAGGCAGATCAGGTCGATGCCGTTCACGTAGGCCCGGCGCTTCAGGCGGTTGCAATACGCCCGGTACGCGGCGTCCAACGGGCCTTTCTCCTCGCCGTCCATCTGCCGGTGGAGAATGTCCACGCCGGCCACGCCGATTTCACTCGCGCGGTCGATGACCGTTTCGATGGTGGTTTTGGGCGGCCGGAAGTGCCAGTACGAATAGGAGGAAATGCCCAGCTTCACGCGCGGTTTGGCTCCGCCGGGCTTGGGGGTGGGGGATTCCGGCCCCGCCGGCGCCGCGGCCGCGCGGGCTTGGGCGGTGGGGAAACCCGTGGTGGCGGCCAAGCCGGCCGCGGTGGCAACGGTCAAAAAGTTTCGACGGTTCATACGGTTTGGGGAACACCGGCAACCCCGCGAATCTGAATCCGCCCCGCCCGCTTGGCAAACCAATTTGCGCGGGGGGTCCCGTTCCGCCCTCAGACCACGCCGTTGGTGGTTTGGTCCCGCGGCGGCGCGGG
The DNA here is from genome assembly GCA_903930565.1 of uncultured Pedosphaera sp. GTDB lineage: Bacteria > Verrucomicrobiota > Verrucomicrobiia > Limisphaerales > Pedosphaeraceae > CAIXFN01. The sequence goes on along the minus strand of CAIYZC010000081.1, from coordinate 4,422 downwards.
GCGGACCGGGGTGAGTTTGATGACGTTTTCCGGGTCGAAGTCCGTGAGTTTGAGCCAGTCCTCGGTGATGTCGCTCGGCGGGAACAGGTCGTTCTCCTCGTATTCCCGGCGCAGCGCCAGCAGGAGGTCGTCGCGGGTCAGCAACGTTCCCGCGCCGTCCGCCCCGGCACTCGCATCGGCCAGCGAGCGTTGGATGGCCAGGCTCTTGGCGCGGGCCACCACCGCGGCGATCAGCGCCCCGCTGGCCAGGTCGCCGCGGTAGAGGAAGTCTTTGCGGCCGCTCCGGAAGACAATTTCCAGGAATTGGTTGGCCGGCACGCGGGCGAAGTGGGCCTCCGTCACCGCGCGCGCCAGGTCGGCGGGCGGTTCGGCCAGCGGCAACGAGGCGGGCAAATAAATCTCGTAAATCGCCCGCGCGCCCTCGGCGTCGGGCCGGCTCACCTTGATCTTTCGGTCAATGCGGCCGGGGCGCAGAATGGCGGGGTCGATGAGATCGGGCCGGTTGGAGGCCAGAATCACCACCACATTCTGCAGCGGTTCCAAGCCGTCCATTTCCGTGCAGAACATGGGCACCAAGGTGCTCAGGATGCTGTTGAAGCGGCCGCCGCGCCGGGTGCCCAGGATGGATTCGGCCTCGTCGATGAACAGAAACGCCAGGGCGCCTTCGCGCGCTCGCTCGCGGCATTGGGCGAACAGATCGCGCACCTGCCGTTCCGATTCGCCCACCCACATGTTCAGGATTTCCGGGCCTTTCACATGCAGGAAGAATTCCGGATGGTCCACCCCCGTGCGCGCGCGGAGTTCGCGGCGCAGATTGTAGGCGGTGGCCTTGCCCAGCAGCGTTTTGCCGCAACCCGGCGGCCCGTGCAGGAGGAAGCCCTTGGGCACGGTGTGCTGGAAGCGCTCGAACAACGCCCGGTGCAGCAGCGGCAGTTCGATCGTGTCCCGGATGGCCTTGACCGCCGCAGCCTGACCGCCGACCGCCGACCACGGCAATTCCGTGACCGTTTCCAAGGCGCGCTCGATCCGGCGTCCCGTGCCCATCACCTCCAACGCCACGCGTTGGTTGGCGTCGAGCCGCACCTCCAGCCCGGGCTTCAGTTTTTCCTTGGCCAACAGGCTGGAGCGGCGGAGCACGAGGGAGTTCATGCCCGCCTCCTGCCCGATGCGCAACCGGCCGTCCGGCAAAATCTCGTCAATCCGCACAATCGGCCCGCCCTGGTCAAAGCCCAGGGTTTGCACCACCGCAAACGCCTCGTTGCACAGCACGCGCTGGCCTGTTTCGAGGTCCCGCAACGGCAGTTCCGGGTCCACGCGGCAGACATAATCGGTGCCGCCGAGGCAGACGTGCGCCCGGTCGGGCGGTTCGATTTGGAGCAACGTGCCGACGCGGAGGGCGGGGGCGCGCAGACGCTCCACAATGGCATCGAGCTTCTCCAAGGCCGTCCGCGCCTGGTCGTTCATCTCCTCCATTCCCGCAATCCGGTCCCGCAGGTAAACCAAATCCAGCAGGGCGCGGTGCCGCGGGGGCATCCGGCTCGCGATCAGGTCCACGATTTGCAGGGTGGACAGCGTGTCCAACTCCTCGCGCGAAAGCAGGTCGTCCAAGGATCCCGCGCCCGCCGGACCGGCCCCCGTGTCCGTTGGATCCAAAGGATGCGACGGCGGCGGTGACGACGGCTTCTTCTTCGATTCACCCATGCCCGAACAGTAGTCCCGTAGCGGCAAAATGCAAACCGAACGCGGAATTCGACCGGATTGACGGCTTTGGGGCGGGGCGTGGGGAAGGATCGGACTCTCCGCCTCAATTCCCGACTCCCTTCCCCATCCTGTAAATCATGTTAATCATGTCAAAAATGGCGCTTTTCCCACCCTCCTCCCGTCCGCGAAAAAGCGTGTTCCGGGCGCCTCGAATATGGTTTGCTAACGGGGATGGCGATCGTGCGTTTGGACCAGGCTTTGGTGGATCGCGGCTTGTGTGACAGCCGCGAGAAGGCCCGGCGCGCCGTCATGGCGGGGCAGGTGACGGTGAATGATCAGCCCGCGCGCAAGCCGGGTGACCGCGTCCGCCCCGCGGATCGATTGGTACTGCTGGCGGGGGAGAAATACGTGAGCCGCGGCGGGACCAAGCTGGAGCACGCGCTGCAACATTTTGCGGTGGACGTGACCGGGGCGCGGGCCTTGGACCTGGGCGCCTCGACCGGCGGTTTCACCGATTGCCTCCTGCAACACGGGGCGGCGCGAGTGTACGCCGTGGACGTGGGCCACGGACAACTCGCTTGGAAATTGCGTTCCGACCCCCGCGTGGTGGTCATGGAGGGGGTGAACGCCCGGCATCTCACCCCGGCGCATTTCCCCGCCCCGTTCGCCTTGGTGGATGTCGAAGTCGTGGATTGCAGTTTCATTTCCCTCACGCGAATTCTCCCCGTTGCGGTTGCATTACTGCGCCCCGGCGGTAAAATGCTCGCGCTGATCAAGCCCCAGTTCGAAGCCGGCAAAGCGGAAGCCGATGCCGGGCGCGGCGTGATTACGGATCCGGCGATCCACGCCCGCGTGCTGCGGGAATTGGAAGAATTCGCGGGGCGGCAGGCGGGATGGCAATGGCGGGGGACGACGGAGTCGCCCCTGCTCGGACCGGCGGGCAATAAAGAATTCCTGGTATTGATTGAAAAAAACGGCTGACACCATCCAACGAATCGGTTTGATCGGGAACTCGGAGAAGGTCTCCCGCAGCCGCCTGATCACCGAAGCCGCGCGCCTGATCGCCCGGAGCGGACGGGAGGTCCTCAGCGACGAGATCACGGCCCGCATGGCCGGACTATCCACGGCCACCGTCCCCGATGCCGCCGCCCTCACGCACAAGGTGGATCTCATGCTCGTTTTCGGCGGGGATGGCACCATGCTGCGCGTGGCTGCGGAAACCGCCGGCTCCGCCACCCCCATCCTGGGCATCAATATTGGCGGGCTGGGATTCTTGACCGGCGCCTCCGCGGGGGAGATGCCGCGGGCCCTGGACCAGATCTGGGCGGGGAACTTCGCCTTGGAAACCCGGGCGCTCATCGAGGTGCGCGGCCAGGGCGAAGGCCGGCCGGTGCATTCCCTGGCCATGAACGATTTTGTGATCAGCCGCGGCCTCTCGCCCCGTTTGGTCACTTTGGAGGTGCGGGTGGATGGCGAGGTGCTGACGCGCTACCGGTGCGACGGTTTGATCGTGAGCTCCCCAACCGGTTCCACCGCCTATTCCCTTTCCGCCGGCGGGGCGGTCGTGCATCCCACCGCGGAGGTGTTCGAGATCACCCCCATTTGCCCCCATACGCTGTCCAACCGCCCGGTGATCGTCAGCCTGCGGTCGGCGATCGGCGTGCAAGTCGTGAGCCCCAAGCCGGAGATCATCCTCAGCGCCGACGGCCGGGGCGTGAGCGAAATGAGCGCCGGCGACTCCGTGGTCATCCGCCGCAGCCGCAAGACCGTCCGCTTGTTGCGCTTGCCAGGCGGCTCGTTTTTTGAAACCCTCCGCACCAAGCTGCACTGGAGCGGCGCCAACGTCTAAAGCTATATGGTCCGACTGAAGGATATCGCCCTCCAAGCGGGGGTAAGCGTGATGACGGTTTCGAAAGTCCTGCGGGATGCCAAGGACATTTCGGCGCCCACCAAGGCGCGGGTCAAGGCCATCGCCAGCCAGATGGGCTACGTGCCCGACTCCGTGGCGCGGTCCCTCCGCACCCGGACCAGCAATTTTCTCGGCGTCGTGATCCCCGCGATCACGGACCCCAAGTTCACCCGGATCATCCTCGCGTTGGAGGAGCGCGCGTTCGAACTGGGCTCGGAGTTGATCATCGCCCACAGCCTCAACCAGGAGGGCCGCGAGGAGCAATGTCTCCAGCGCCTGCTGGCCCGGCGGGTCGATGGGATCTTCATCTGGCCCGTGCACCGCTTGCGGCCCGAAGCGCGCATTTACCAAACCTTGCAGGAACGCCGCACCCCGGTGGTGGTCTTGGGCCACACCTCGCCCTTTTGCCGCGATTTCGTCAGCGTGGGCACCGAGGATCTGCTCGCCAGCCACGCCGCCACCCAGCACCTCCTGCAGTTGGGCCACCGGCGCATCGCCTACTTCACCGGCCCCAATTCCGCCCCGTGGTCGCAATTGCGCTTCGAGGGCTACCGCCGCGCCCTGCGCGAGGCGGACATCGATGTGGACGAACGGCTCATCTTCCAAGCCGGCAGCACCATTGAGGACGGCACGGCCGCCGCGCTCCAGTTTGTCAACGAATCGGCCCGGGCCACGGCCATCCAGGCGGTGAACGACATGGTGGCCATCGGTTGCGCCACCACGTTCCTCCAGCAGGGCTTGCGGATTCCCCAAGACCTCTCCGTCGTTGGTTTCGGGAACATCCTCACCAGCGAGTACTTCCGCGTGCCCCT
>CAIYZC010000080.1 GCA_903930565.1 uncultured Pedosphaera sp. | reverse complement strand
GTCCCGTGGAACAACTGCAACAGATTTTCGGCTACCGCAACGCCTACCTTTACCCGGAGCGGGTTTTCATCCCGCAAGTCCACCAAGTGTTGGATGCGGCGGGACAATTCACCGACCCCGGTCCGGCGAAACGACTGCGCCAGCAGGCGGAAGGATTTGTGACCTTCGTGAACCGGTTCCCGCCGGCCGTTTAAAATAACCGCGACGATCAGCCCCTTTTTGAAGATTATGGCCCATCCCTTGTTCGAACGTCTGGCGGTTTGCAGTTGGTCGCTGCAACCGGAAAACCCCGCGCAATTGCTGGCGCACTTGGAGGCGGTAGGCATCCGCCGGGTGCAGTTGGCGCTGGATCCCCTGCGGGCGGCGCCCGGCGTCTGGGCCGATCTTCCCCGGTGGTGCCGGGAACACGGGATCACGCTCGTCTCCGGGATGTTCGGCACGGTGGGCGAGGACTATACCACGCCGGCCACCATCCGACGCACGGGGGGAGTGACCCCCGACGAGACCTGGGAGGAGAACTGGCGGAACATCCAAGTGGTGGCGGGGATCGCCCGGGATTTGGGGCTGAAGTTGGTCACCTTCCACGCGGGCTTCCTGCCGCACGATCCGACGGATCCCCAGTACGTCAAGTTGCTGGGCCGGATCGGAACCATCGCGGATCATTTCGCCGGCTTGGGCTTGGACTTGGCCTTCGAGACGGGCCAGGAAACCGCGGCGGCGTTGGCGGAGTTTTTGGGGCGCTTGAACCGGCGCAATGTCGGCGTGAATTTCGACCCGGCGAACATGATTTTGTATCAGATGGGCGATCCCATCGCCGCGCTGCAACGCCTGGGGCCGTGGCTGAAGCAATGCCATATCAAGGACGCGACCAGTTCGCGCGTGGCCGGTGAGTGGGGCTCGGAGGTCGTGGCGGGGACGGGGGAGGTGGCCTGGCCGGCTTTCTTTGCGACCCTGAAGGAGACGGGTTTTACCGGGAATCTGGCCATTGAACGCGAGGCCGGAACCCAACGACGGGAAGACATCCTGGCGGCGCGGCGGTTTCTCGAGCAGTTGCCTACGGCGTAACCACCACTGGATTATGATCAAAGTCGGCATCGTCGGACTGGGCTTCATGGCGGCGACGCATTTGAAGGCGTACCGCAAACTCCCCCGCGTGCGGGTCGGGGCCCTGTGCAGCCCCAGTGGCAAGCGCTTGAACGGGGACTTTTCGGATGTGTCGGGAAACCTTGATACGGGAGATCCGATGCGCTTGGACATGGCGTTTATCAAACCCTACCGGCTGTACTCGGATTTGCTCGCCGATCCCGAAATCGACGTCATTGACATTTGCGCGCCCACGCCGGCACATGCGGATTTGGCGATCGCCGCCTTGCGCGCGGGCAAGCACGTGATTTGCGAAAAGCCGCTGGCACGGACGGTAACGGCGGCGCGGGAGATTGCGGCGGCGGCATCCGCGGCGCCCGGCTACTTCATGCCGGCGATGTGTATGCGCTTCTGGCCGGATTGGGCGTGGTTGCAGCAAGCCATTGCCTCGGGTGAATTCGGGGCGGTGCGGGATGCGCGCTTCCGTCGGGTGGCCCAACCGCCGGCATGGGGGCAAAACTCCTACTTTAATGGCGGTGACTCCGGCGGCGCGTTGTTTGATTTGCACATTCACGACACGGATTTCGTGCAATTTTGTTTCGGCCGACCGACGGCGGTGTTCGCCGCCGGTTACTCCAAGTTGAGCGGCGCGGTGGATCACGTGGTCACGCATTACCGGGTGGCGTCCGGCGCGGTGGTGCATGCCGAAGGGAGTTGGGCGATGACCGAGGGGTTCGGGTTCAACATGGCTTACACGGTCAATTTTGAACGCGGAACGGCGGATTACGACCTCGCACGCGGCCCGGAAGCGCTGCGGCTGTATGAGCCGGGCCGGGCCGGGCGCACCATCACCTGTCCGCCGGGGGATGGCTACCAAGGGGAACTGGCTTACTTCCTGAACTGCGTCCGGGAAAAAACCGCGCCCCAAGTGGTCACCGCGGCCGACGGTTTGGCCGCCGTGGAGATTTGCGCCGCGGAAGAGGAATCGGTGCGCACGGGCTCACTGGTGACGGTCTGAGGTCCCTTGGCCCCGCTTGCCCGTTGGTCGCGAGCATAATTCTTGTTTCCCGCGCCGGCAGGCGCACAATTAAAGCGTGGCTAAAGTTCGCGGCATGATCCTGTGGGGCGCCCTGTTGTTGGGCGGCTGCGCCACCGTGGACTTGCCGCCCGAGCCGCGGGTGACCCGGGTGGCGGGGGGCGGCCCCGTGCTGGCCGAACCCGCGCCGCTGGCCCCGGAAAGCGAGTCCCCGGTGCGGCCCGCCGAGCCAACCGCCGGCGAGGCCGCCCCGCCGCCGCCCGCCGTTATTTCCCTTCGCGTTCCGCCCTCCCCCACCCCGGTTACCCCGCCCCTTCCGGCGTTGGTGGCGGTGGTTCCGCCCGTCGCCGCCACGCCGGCGCCGGCCCCGGGGCCGGCCCGGGAGATGACGCCCGCCATCCCCCCCGCCCAGCCCGTCGTGCCAGCCCGGACCAACCCGGCGGCGGCGGCGCCCGTGCCGCTCGAGCACTGGGTGGCCTTGGAACCGTGGGCGGCGGCGCCGGGGCGGGCCGTGATCCAACGCCAGGGGATCGGCAACCCGCCCGCCTACCTCCTGGCCGGCACCAACGGCACGCTGGCGCTGGAAGCCGGCCGGCTGGCGGCCCGGTGGAACGGGGTGGAGTTCCGGCTCGGCTTCGCGCCGCAAATGCGCGGCGGGCACTTGTGCGTGCATCCGGTGGATGCGCGGCGGCATCTGGAGGCCCTCCTCCTCGGCAGCCCGCCGGCGCCCAAACCAAACGCCGTGGTGGTGATCGATCCCGGCCACGGCGGCGCGGATGCGGGGTCGCGCAGCGCGTTTGACGGCGGATGGGAGAAGGACTACACCCTCGACTGGGCGCGGCGGGTGCGCGATTTGCTGGCGGCGCGCGGTTGGACGGCGCTGCTGACGCGCGAAGGCGACACCACGGCGAACCTCACCAACCGGGTGGCCTTTGCGGAGCAGCACCAGGCCGATTTGTTTCTCAGCCTGCATTTCAATTCCGCCGCCCCGAACCACGCGGAAGCGGGGTTGGAAACCTATTGCCTCACGCCCTCGGGATTGCCTTCCACCCTCACGCGCGGTTACCGCGACGACCCGGGACTGAATTACCCGAACAATGAATTCGACCGGGAGAATCTCCATTACTCGCTGCGCCTCCAGCGCGCGCTGCTGCAGGTCAATGGCCACGCGGACCGGGGCGTGCGCCACGCGCGCTTTCTCACGGTGCTGCAGGGGCAACACCGGCCGGCGGTGCTGATCGAGGGCGGTTACTTGTCCAATCCCGCCGAAGCCAAACGCATTGCCGACCCGAATTACCGCCAAAAACTCGCCCAAGCCGTGGTCAACGGCCTGACCAGTCCTGGTTTGACGACGGCCGGGACGGCCATCCCCGCCAAAATCAATTGACGACCTCCCCCCATATCCTGGTCACCGGCGGCGCCGGGTTCATCGGTTCCCATCTGGTCGAGCGCCTGCTCGCCGAAGGCATGGTCGTGACGGTGATCGACGATTTCTCCACCGGCAGCGCGGCGAACTTGGCGACCGTGCACGGACACCCCGGCTTACGTCTGCGCGAAGGCCGGGTTTCGGAATGCCCCGAATTGGCGGAATTGGTGGCGCAATCCCGTGCGGTCTACCATCTGGCCGCGGCGGTCGGGGTCGAACTGGCAGTGAACGCGCCCATCCGCGTTATCCGGACCAACTTGCAAGAGACGGAGGCGTTGCTCGAAGCCGCCGCCCCCACCCGCACACCGTTGCTATTGGCCTCCACCTCGGAAGTCTACGGGAAGAGCCGTCAACCCGCTTTCGCCGAAGAGGACGACCTGCTCATCGGTCCGCCCCACCACGTCCGCTGGAGCTATGCATGCTCCAAGTTGATGGATGAGTTTTTGGCGCTGGCCTACGCGCGCGAACGGGGTTTGCCGGTGATCATCGCCCGCCTCTTCAACACCGTGGGGCCGCGCCAAACGGGCCGCTACGGCATGGTGCTGCCGCGCTTCATCGCCGCGGCGCGGGCGGGCGAACCGCTGCGGGTGCATGACGACGGCGGCCAGACGCGCTGCTTTTGCGACGTCGCGGACACGGTGGAAGCTTTGGTGCGTTTGGAGCGAACCTCGGCGGCCCACGGGGAAGTGTTTAACATCGGCGGCACGGAAGAAGTCTCCATCCTGGAACTCGCCCGGTTGGTCGTCGAGTTGTTGAACTCCCCATCGGCGATTGAATTCGTGCCGTACACGGCGGCATACGCGCCCGGCTTTGAGGACATGCGCCGGCGCAAACCGGTCGTGGACAAACTGGAACGGGCGACGGGCTTCCGCCCCACCACCCCCCTGCGGGAAATTATCCGCCGCACCGCAGCCGCCACGGCCGGTTGAGGGCGGTGGGATTGCG
>CAIYZC010000079.1 GCA_903930565.1 uncultured Pedosphaera sp. | reverse complement strand
GGTGCCGGGGGCGGATTGGGCGAGGGGCGTCCAGGTGCCGGCGCGGGCGGTGAGGCCGGTGAGGCCGACGGCGGCGGCGGCGGCGGTGACGAGCAGGAGGGCGGTGCCGCGGAGGCTTAGGCAACGGCGCAGGCAACGGGGAAGCAGGGAGCGGGGAGCGGGGAGCGGGGAGCGGCCGGCGGGCGGGGTGAGGGCCGACGGGCGGGCAGCGGCGGCGGCGGGGGGAACCGGAATTGGGGTGCTCATGCTCATGCTCATAATCGAATTGATTTTCGAGGGAACCTAACCCGCGGCGGGCGGGGACGCAAAAGATTTCAACCGCGGGGGCCACGGAGGGGGACGGGGATTATTTAAGCGAAAGGAACGCATAGAACTCAAAAAGAGGGAAAGCGAGTTTTGGACATGATTTACATGATTTACATGATTCACAGGATGGGGAAGTCGGATGGGAAGCCGGATTTTGCACCGCAGATGGCGCAGATTTTCGCAGATTTTTGGGACGGGGAAATGGGGTCGGAGGGGGCGGGCTGGCGTTGACAGGGGCGGCGGCAAGGGCTATGGGATGGACGGTCGAAGGTAACGGGTTGCAACCGCGCCCAGGCTGGTGGGGCCGGGGCGGGTGGCGGCGGGCCAAAACGACTTTATGTTGAAGCGAATTTACGCGGACAATTTCCGCTGTTTCACGAATTTTGAACTGCGTCTTGACCGCTTGAACCTGCTGCTCGGCGAAAACGGCTCCGGGAAGACGTCGGTCTTCGAGCTGCTGCACCGGCTCCAGCGGTTTCTCGGCGGCGAGGCCAAAGTTCGGGACGTGTTTCCGAGCGGCGATTTGACGCGTTGGCAGGAGGATGCCACCCAACGTTTCGAAATCAGTATCGCCGCCGACGGCGGGGAATTTGCCTATGCGCTCGTGATTGAACACGACGCGGAGCGACGCAATGCGCGGGTGCACCGCGAGGCCCTGAGTTTGGACGGTCAACCGCTGTTTGAATTCAAGGAGGGCACTGTCCGGTTGTTCCACGACGACAGTTCCCGCGGCCCCGAATATCCTTTTGATTGGACCCAATCCGGGCTCGCGGTGCTGAACCCGCGGGCGGACAACAAAAAACTCACCCGCTTCCGGCAGGCAGTGAAGAAAATCATCGTGGCCGGGATTCATCCCATGTTGATGCGTTCGGAAAGCCGGGAAGAGGCGGCCCAGCTTTCGCGCCACATGGAAAATTTCACTTCGTGGTACCGCTTTGCTTCGGCGGAGCACCAGGGCGCGACGTTTGCCGCTTTTCTGGAATTGGCCCAAGTGTTGCCGGGCTTCCAATCCTTCAGCCTCAAGGAAGCGGGCGAAGCCAAACTCTTGAAAGTGCTGATGAAGTCGCCGGCCGCGCCGGGGCGGGAACAATTCCTGTTTGACTTCGACGAGCTCTCGGATGGTCAAAAGGTCCTGGCCGCCCTCTACTGTGTGCTCTTCGTCCTCCGGGATCAGGGGGGCAGTTTGTTTCTCGACGAGCCGGATAATTTTGTGACCCTCCGGGAAATCCAACCTTGGTTCACCGGCCTGCAGGATTTGATTGGCGACGGCTGGGAGCAAGCAGTGCTGATCTCCCACCACCCGGGCATCATCGACCGGGTCCCCGCTTCGGCAGTCCGTTGGTTCGAACGCGAACCCAATGGCCATACGGTGGTCAGTGATGGGGCCAAGCTGCAAATTCCCGGCCTGACGTCCGCCGAGGCCATGGCGCGGGGGTGGACGCAATGAGCCAGCCGGTTCACACGATTCTTTTTTGCGAAGATTTGCAACTCCGGGTCTTTGTGCGGCGCTTGCTGCTGAAGCGCGGTTGGGAGCGGAGGCAAATCGACGAGGTACCCATTCCCGCGGGCGGCGCGGGCGTCTCTTGGCTGCGGGAAGAGTTGCCGCGACAATTGGCGGCCTTCCGCAGTCGGAACGCACGCGCCCAAACCAGCTTGATCATCGGCTGCGATGCCGACGAGAAAACGGTGGCGGAGCGAATCGCCTGGCTCGAAGGAGGCTGCACCGCGGCCGGCGTGCGGCTGCGGGCGCCGGATGAACGGGTGGCCTTGGCGATACCACGCCGCAATATTGAGACGTGGCTCCGCTATTTGCGGGGTGAACCCGTCAATGAAACCGAAGCGTTTCCCAAATACGAAACGGAGAGCGATTGCCGAGGCGAGGTGGCACTGTTGAGTGAAATTTGCGGCAACCAGGCGAGGTGGCCCGGCGGCGCGCCACCGGACTCTTTATTGCGCGCTTGCGGGGAATTCCAGCGGCTGCGCGAGTAGGGCGGCCGCAGTCGAAAGATTGCCGGTGGGGTGGAAGGGCTGCCCAAAAGCCTGGACTGCAAGCCGCTCCCGCGGGGACGGGGATTATTTAAGCGCAAGGAACGCATAGAACTCAAAAAGGGGGCAGCGGGTTTTGGACCGCTGATGGGGATTGGGGGCTGGGGAAACTGATTTTTAACCACTGAGGGCACTGAGGGCACTGAGGGAAAAGACCGGAAATTTGTGTTGCATCGGCAAGCGTGCGTGAGCCAGCCGCCGGAGCGGCGTAAACTGGGCGGATATGAAAACGATTCGCCAACGATCCGGAACCAGCCCTGACCCGCACGAGTTGCAGGAACTAGGCCGCCAAGTGGCGGCTTGGCG
>CAIYZC010000078.1 GCA_903930565.1 uncultured Pedosphaera sp. | reverse complement strand
GCGGACGCAGGCGCTGAGCCGGATTTATTTGGACAACATTCCGAACATTCAAAGTTCGTGGGTGACGCAGGGGCAGGAGATCGGCCAGATCGCGCTCAAATTCGGGGCGAACGATTTGGGCAGCATCATGATCGAGGAGAATGTGGTGAGCCAGGCGGGCACGACGTTCCGCATGGGCGTGGCGGACATGCAACGCCTGATCCGCGAGCTGGGTTACGAACCGCACCAGCGCGACAACTGGTACCGGCTGCTGAACTGACCGCCGTGCCACCCGCGTCAGGGCGGGGCGAGCCAGATGAAGGGCCGCCAGGGGAGGTTGCGCAGGACGCCGAACAGGAGCACGGTGACGACCAGCCCGGTGACCACGGCGGCGGGCATCCGCACGGGCGCCCAAGCCCGTCCTAAACTGTAGGCAATCACGCGGCGGCCCGCGGCCCACGCCAGCCACGGGAGGAGGAGCACAAAGAGGGGATTGAAGCGCAACGCGGCCAGGCAGCGGCCGTGCACCAGGCTGTACAGGGCCCGCGAGGCGCCGCAGCCGGGGCAATGCCAGCCGGTCCATTCGTGGAAAAAGCACACCGGGTAGAAGGCGTGTTCGGCGGGGTTGAAGCGGTAAAGGAACATCCCGGCGCCGATCAGGATAATCCCGGCGAGCGGGAGGAGCCAACGCCCCGCCGGGAGCGGGGCCGGGGTGAGGCGCGGGGGGACCCTCAGTTCGATTGGGCGGCGGACGTCATCCATACCGTGAGCCACACCGCGGCGATGAGGCCCTTGACCAACAACCCGACGCCGAGGCTGAGCCAGCACCACCGCGCGGCGGTGCGGGAAGCCCGCGCCGCTCCTTCCGGGTCACCGGTCTCCAGACAGCGGTTGACGCGGGCACTGTAAATCAACGCAACCACCCCGCAAGGCAGGCAGCAGGCGACGGTCACCAGGACGGCGGGCACCAACCGGTTGGGCACCACGGGCAGCGGCGGTGGCGGGAGCAGGGCGGCCAATTCGGGGTAGTCCCGCAGCGGGCGCCAATCCGTCGGCGGCTCCGCGCGGCGGACGCGGGTGGCGGCCGCCACGCGGCCCTCGGCGATCCACGTGCGCAGTTGATCGGGGCCGACGGGGCCGTATTCGCGCTGATCCGCGCCCAAAAGGTAATACATGGCGAAGCGCGCTCAGGCCGGCCGGGCGGGGCGGGCGCCGGGCATTTGGGTTAAAAGTGCAAGTCGCGGCATGGCGCAATCACCAACCGAAAGGACGGATCATATGTCCCATGCGGGTCAGGCGCAGGCCCCAGAAGCCCAGTCCGCCCAGCAGGCCGAGCGCGGCGAGCACGATGCCCGCGATGGCCAAGCCCCGGCCGGCTTGGTCCGGGGACTGGTTGGCGCGATTCAGGGCGATAAGGGACAGCACCAAGCCGACGACGGAGAGGATGCCACAACCGCAACAGGCGAGCCCCAGCAGGCTGCACACGAACCCCGCGATGGCCAGGCTGTTGGTGTCGCCCAAGGATTCGGGGGGCGGGGGCGCGGTGCTGGAAAAGGTTGGCGGGGCGCTGCGCGGCTGCGGGTTGGCCAGGTCGGCGAACTCGGCGTATTCGCGCAGGGGACGCCACTCGGTCGAATTGTCCGTGCGCGTGCGGGTTTGGCCGTTCGCCCGGCCGGCGGCGATCCACCGGCGAAGTTCCTCGGCGCTCACCGGCCCGTATTCCTTTTGGTCCGCCCCGATGATATAATACATAAGCAACGTCTTTCGGTGGCCACCCTAAACGGGCCGGGGCGTTTTGGCCAGCAGTTCTTGCCGGGGGAAACAATCGGTTGGCGGGGCGGGAGGATTCTGGCATAACACGCGGCCATGAAAGCAGCGGTGTTATACGGCCGGGAAGACATGCGGATCGAGGACGTGCCCGGGCGGCCTTTGCAGGCCGGGGAGGTGCGGATTCGCATCGAGGCGGCGCTGACCTGCGGGACGGATTTGAAGGTCTTCAAGCGCGGCTACCATGCGCGGATGATCGTGCCGCCCGCGGTGTTCGGCCACGAACTGGCCGGGGTGATTGTCGAGACCACCGCGGCGGCGGCGCAATGGCGGGAGGGCGACCGCGTGGTGGTGGCCAATTCCGCCCCGTGCGGCGCCTGCCCGCCCTGCGGCGCGGGGCAGGAGAATCTGTGCGACGATTTGTTGTTCCTCAATGGCGCCTACGCGGAATCCATCGTGGTGCCCGCGCGGTTGGCGGCCAAAAACTTGGTGCGCCTCCAGCCCGGCACCCCCTTCCGCGACGCGGCGCTCACCGAGCCGTTGGCCTGTGTCGTGCAGGGCGTGGAGGACACCGGGGTGCGGGCCGGGCAGCGGGTGGCCGTCTTGGGCACGGGACCGATCGGCTTGATGTTTGTGGCGCTGGCGCGGGAACGCGGAGCGGAAGTGACCGCGGTGGGCCGGGGCGCAGCCCGCCTGGCGGCGGCGCGGCGGCTCGGGGCGGCGCGGGTCATCGACACGACCGGGCGGCCGGACCTGGTCGCGGCGGTGCGGGAAACGCCGGGGCACGCGCCCTTTGATGCCGTGATCGAGGCCATCGGCAAGCCGGAGGCGTGGGAAGCCGCGGTGCAACTGGTGCGCAAGGGCGGGGGGGTGAATTTCTTCGGCGGCTGCCCGAGCGGCACCACGGTGTCCCTGGACACGGCCCTGATCCATTATTCCAACCTCACCTTGCGGGCGAGCTTCCACCACACGCCGCGCACCATCCGGCGCGCGCTGGCCTTGATCGAGGC
>CAIYZC010000077.1 GCA_903930565.1 uncultured Pedosphaera sp. | reverse complement strand
TTGCGTTTGCCCGAACCCTTAAAGTGGGTGTGCAGTATGAGTTTCCAGAGGTTTGGAGGGATTACGTGGCGAAAAGAAAGGCACCGTAAATGCCATACTTGGCGAGTGCCTGCATTTATGGTTTCAGGTGCGTCATAAAGCCCGGATGGTGGGTAGGGCCAACACCAAGGGTGAACTGGTCAGTTGTAACTATTGATACTGTAGTGGAAAGGCAGAGTTTATTAGGTGCCCCCCCCGCGGGGGAAATGGACCCCGGATTTGCGGCCGCGGGTTAAGTTAGACCTTGGGACTTCGTTGTCGGCGTTGTTTGCGGCCTGCGACGCCAGCGGGGGAAGCGAGGGTGTCAGAAGGGGCCGAATTAGAGTCTCCTAACGTCCTCTCCTACAAGTTGATGGCGGGGGCGCCGTGCGGGTTTGGATGGGTATGAGCCGGGATTCCCCCGCCCCTCCGGGGCGGTGATGCAGAATTGAATGCCACCGGTGGTGTTACCACCGGCTTATTTCCGCAAACCCTTCGGGTTATGGGAGCGGACCCATGATCAGGTGCCCCGTTGGGCCACGTGGAGCGCGGGTGGTGGGTGTGGCGAGTGGTGGATGTGGCGAGGATGGAGCGGAGGGGGCGAGGTCGGAGTCTCCTTACGTCGTCTCCTACAAGTATATGGTGGGGCGGCGGCGGCGGGCGGGTTTTGGCGCCTATTGGCCGGGATTCCGCCTCCGCCTCCGGGGCGGTGGTTCAGAATGGAAGGGTACCGGTGGTGTTACCCTGAGCCTTATACACATCGTCCTTGAATGGTTTTTTCATTTTTTGCGGAACACAGCCCGGGGGAGCTGGTAAAGCTTCATCCGCGTGCGACCATCCGCTTTCCAATCCACGATTCCCGAGCGCTTGCTCGGCAAGCCCTTTGGCCCCCACGGCCTGAGTTTGGTCCGGGCGGAGCTGGGCGCGGACCCCGGGGCGTGCCGCGCCGAACTGGCACGCCGGGTTTGCCAGCGCCTTAATTGGCGCTCCCCGGGCGGGGCCTACCAGTTCATGAGCGCGCGGGTGGGTTTGCTGCGTTTGGCACGGGCCGGCTGGATCCAATTACCTGCCCCCCGGAACGGCAATGGCAACGGGCAGCCGCGGCCCCGCGCCGGCTTCGCCCAGGCGCCCCCGGCGCCAGTCCACTTGCGGGCGGATTGGCCGGCCGATTTGCTTCTGCAGCGCGTGGACGGTAAAACCGCCGCCTCCAAGACTTTTAATGAGCTCATCGAACAAAATCATTATTTGGGCTATACCCCGATGGCCGGCGCGCAAGTGCGCTACCTGATCGGGGGGCCGACCGGCTGGTTGGGGGCCATCAGTTTCGGGGCGGGCGCTTGGGCGGTGGCGGCCCGCGACCGCTACATTGGCTGGAGCGCCGCCGCGCGTCAGGCACGCTTGCATTTGGTGCTCAACAACAGCCGCTTGCTCCTGGCCCCCGGGGTGCGCAGCCCCAATCTGGCCGCCCGCGTCTTGAGTCGGTGCGCCCGCCGCCTGCCCGCCGATTTTCGGGAACTCTACGGCTACGCCCCGGTCTTGTTGGAAACGTTCGTGGAGTTGGCGCGCTTCGGTGGGGGTTGTTATCGGGCGGCCAATTGGCAGTGCGTCGGCCACACCCAAGGCCGCGGCAAAAAGGGTTCGCGGGACGGTCCCGGCGTGCCGCGCAAGGCGGTTTGGGTTTATCCGCTGCACCCGCGCTTTCGCGCGGTGCTCCGGGGCGAGGCCCCGTGGCGGTGAGTGGTTGGATTGCCGCGGAACTCGCCACGGTCCACCTGGGGGACCAACGGCTGGACCAACGCTACGGGCGCATCCTGGAGCGGCTGTGTGCCGCCCCCCAAGCCAGCCTGTGCGGCGCGATGCAGGGCTGGGCGGAAGTGATGGCGGCGACGCGGTTTTTTGATAATCCGCTGGTGACCCTGGCGGGGGTGCTGCAACCGCACCGCGATGCCGCGCTGGCGCGCGTCCGCGCCCAGCCGCGGGTCTTGGTCATCCAAGACACCACGGAACTGGACTTCACCGCCAAAACCAAGCTTCAGGGCAAAGGCCCGCTCAATACCGAGACGCGCCAGGGCTTTCTGGCCCATACCCAATGGGGGTCTATAGCACAATCTGTGGGTAGAACTGAGGGGAATCCCGGGTCAAGGCAAGCGTCGGTGCCGAATGTTGTAGGGCTTGATAACAGCAACCCGCTTCCGGTACGTGGCGGGTGGGGCGGCGGGTTCAACGCAGGCGCG
>CAIYZC010000076.1 GCA_903930565.1 uncultured Pedosphaera sp. | reverse complement strand
CGCGCCTGCGTTGAACCCGCCGCCCCACCCGCCACGTACCGGAAGCGGGTTGCTGTTATCAAGCCCTACAACATTCGGCACCGACGCTTGCCTTGACCCGGGATTCCCCTCAGTTCTACCCACAGATTGTGCTATAGACCCTGATTTACGTCTTGCGCCTCGACGTCCCTTGGCGCGTCCTGCCCGAACAATTCGGTTCCTGGCAGTCGGTTTATACCCGCTGGCGCCGGTGGTGCGAGCGCGGCATCTGGAAAGCCATCCTGGAGCGGTTGGGCACCTTGGAGAGCCGCCAATTGCGGCTTTTGGACGCCACGCATGACAAAGTCCACAAAGACTCCAGCACGGGTGGCCACCACCAAACGCAAGCGATTGGCCGCAGCAAAGGCGGGGTGAACACCAAAATCAAGGCGTTGGTTGACGGGCTGGCCTGGCCGGTCGGCCTGGAGCTCGCCGCGGGCAACTGCGCCTATGTGTCGGCGGCCGAGACGGTGGCTCTTCCCGTTGGCAAGCGCTTGGTCGGCGACAAGGGCTGCGATAGCGACCCCTTCCGCCAATGGATTGTTGCGCAGGGGAGCACGTCGTGCAATCCGCCCTGCAAGAATCGAGTACGCAAGGTGGCCTGGCATCGCGGTTGGTCTCGGCACCGCCACCACGTCGAGAACTTCTGCCAGCGCATCAAACGGTGGCGGCGCTTGGGCACGCGCTACGAGAAATTGGCAAAGCGGTTCCTGGCCTTTGTCCAGTTGGTGGGCATTTTGGACTGGCTCAGATGAATTTGAAAACACCCCCTAACAGTTAAAAATCGGGAGTGCTCGGGCAGGACGCTTTCGGCCGGCAAGGCGGGGCGCAGCTCGATTCCTTCAGACCACGCAAACTTCCCTAAACGGCCCAAGAGGAACGAGCTTGACGCTCGCTTTCAGCGTGGCAAGTCACCGCGCAACTCGCGCCACTTGGCCTAGACAAATTTTGGCGGATTGCTCAATCTCGCAATTGTTAGCGATTTCGCCCTGCCAGCAAGGTGCATTTTTCCATGCTTGACAAAACCGGTCCTCCACGATTGGCTCTTTAATTATCGCATGCGCGTCTACCAATAGAGGACGATCATCAGACAACACATTCACGCCATCAGGCGGAACAACGGAACGTTCATCTTGTTCAACCTTAAACATTTTTTTGGACGGCCACCGGAAACCGCACCACCCGGCCAGCTGGCGGCCAGCTACTTGGTGTCCTGTGATCGCCGCCGGTTTAAAGCGGACGCTTTCCTTGACCAGCTTTTGGCCGACGCGTTGCATTGGAATGCCACCGACATTCATGTCATTCCGGAAAGTGAACACGTCAGCGTGCGCCTTAGGATCGACGGGGCGCTCCGCAATTTTCTCCTGTTGCAACCCCTGCAAGGCCGGTTCCTCGTCGGGCGGCTGAAAGTGGTTGGTGAACTGGATGTTTTGAACACATTCTCCCCTCAGGACGGGGCTGGACGGCTGGAAATCGCGGGGGAAGTCGTGGCTTTCCGCGTTTCCATAATGCCCGTGCGGGCTTACTCTGGTTCGCAGGAACGGGCCATTCTGCGTCTGTTCCGGCGGCGCAATTTCGACCTTAAAGGTTTGGGCATGGACAACGCTACCCTCCAGCAATGGAAAAGTTTGCTGACTGAACCGCAAGGCATGCTCGTCCTTACCGGCCCGGCGAATTCAGGTAAAACCACCACCATTTATTCCTCGCTCCTAGAAATCCAGCATCGTTCCCGCGGCGAGCGGAATATCGCTACCATTGAGGATCCCGTGGAGTTTGCAGTGCCCGGTTTGAGCCAGTCGCAGGTGAATCCGGGGGATGGCTTCGGCTTTACAGAAGCGTTACGGGCCATGATGCGCCAAGACCCACAGGTCATCATGATTGGTGAAATCCGCGACGGCGAAACCGCAAAAATCGCCGTGGAAGCCGGCCTTACCGGACACCTCGTCCTCACCACAGTTCATTCGAAACAAGTAACCGGGGTGTTTCCCCGACTGTTAAGCCTGGGCGTCGGAGCGGTCCGCGCGGCCAGCGCCATCCTCGCAGTCCTGAATCAGCGGCTGCTGCGGCTGAATTGCCCGTTTTGCGCGCAGCCCTATCTTCCGGCCGAGGAAATGCTCGGGTCACTACCCCGGAAAATCAACGAAAACGCCCAGTTTATGCGCGGGGCTGGCTGTGATTTTTGCCGAGGGACCGGCTTCTACGGCCGCGGGATCGTCAATGAATTGCTCGTCGTTAATGCCGAGATGCGCTCGGCGGTTTGCACCGGAGCACTCTCGCAGGATCTTTATGCGCGCGCCATTGACAGCGGCATGAGAACCATTTGGCAGAGCGCCATGGAGGCGGTCTTGTCTGGCCGCGCTCCACTTGAGCAAGCCATTGAAACAATCGGTCCGGAATAGACCGCCATCACCCGGTTCCACAATCCGTCCTGCTCGACCAGTAATCAGGAGGCGCGGTCGTTTTCCATTTCCTGCGAGACGGCTTGCATTTCCACCGAGGTGAGGCGCTGCTGAAAGACGGCGAGGCGCAGCGCATTGCGCAGTTCGAGCGTATTGGTATTGCTAACCCAGGCTAGGCAAATTTCCGCAGCGATCGCCCGCTCAGGTTCATGCAAATCTCCAAACCTGTTCACGAGCACGCTTCTCCCGCCAGCCGCCAAAGGATTCTCCAAGCTTATCGCCAAACGCCTTCGCGCCTCCATGCGCCCCCCTGGTGCGGGGGGATATTCTTAAACGATTCATGGAATTTATCTACAACACGACCATGACTGATGCCAACAAAACATTTGCATTATAAAAACACAAACTAATGACGGCAAGAAGAGTTGTAAAAATCGTGGCGGTCAGGTTCGTTAGTAGGCGACAATTCGGTAGAAACGCTGACCTGCCTCCGGCGCTAAGTCATTCGCGCTTCCTTGGTTGCCCACGACCGTGACTTGGCCATTCAGCACCTGCCAGGTTGCGTCGGACAGATTGTTCTTAAATTGCACCAAGTATCCGTGACCAAAAAGGGCCGGAAAAATAAGCTTGGGTGGCGCGGTGAAAAAGATTTGCCCTGCGAACGGCGTCGGGGTATACGTGCTCTTCAAGTTAATGGCAAAAATGTCGCCGCTTTGGTTAAAATCTCCCGACACCAAGTCCGATGCCCAACTTTCGAAAACGAGCGTACTGCTGTCGCCGCTGAAGTACGCGTTGAACGAGCAATTATTTGCGGTGACGTCGCGGAACTGGCTCACACTGACGGCCGAGGTGTTGCCCGTGAGCAGATCATAGAGGAACAAATCGCCAGCCGTATTGTTGTCGCCTGGGACGAGGTTTGACGCGTCGCTGCGGAACACCACAAAGCGGCCGTCCTGGCTGATGTCCGGGGAATCTGATGCTGCGTTACCGGAAGAAGGCGAGTTGAAGCTTTTGCTCACGAGCAGGTTGGAATGTGTCTGGTAATCATAAAGGTAAACGTCGCTGAGGCTGTTGCTATCCGTGGCGACATTTTTCGCCGCGGTGGCGTAGACCAGGTAGCGGCTGTCGCCACTGAAACGCAGGCCGAGACGGTTTGCCGACGTGGTAGGCAGGGTAGTTGGCCAGGAGGCTACGAGCCAATCGCTCCGGGAGGAAAGATCCGCTGCGCGGATTTGCCCACTCACCGAGTATGCCAGTTTCGTCCCGTCCGGGCTGATGGCCAGTGCGGTGCAACGCGTGTTGGCATATGTAGTCCGCGTCGCAGTCGCGGAGTTCCACAAATAAATCAAGGCGCTCGTGCAATAGGCAATAATACGGCCATCCGGGGTTGCCGCAGTGGCTATCACAGTCGCGTTGGTCGTCAAGGCGTAAGTGATTCCCGCCGCTATGTCGCGCAAATAAAGGTTTATGCTTCCGCTCGCGGCTCCCGATCCATTCAAATTTCCAGAGGTGCTGCGGAACAAAACGTACTTACCGCCAGCGCTGATCCAGGGAGATAGCGAAGCCCCGTTGCCCGACCCGGTGCCGTTCAAATTTATGCTGGCAAGGGTAGTGCTTCCCGTGGCCAGATTACGCACGTATATGTCACCTTTGCCGGTGATGGTTCCGCCTGCCAAGTTCGTCGCGATACTGGTGAATGCGACGTAGCGGCCGTCCGGACTAATGGCGGGATCCAGGGAAAGGCCCGTTGCGCTGGAGACCCCATCGGCGGCGACACTGACCAAGATGTTGGAGCCGGCCACCAGATCCCTCACGAACACGTCGCTGCAACCGTTGGTGTCGTTCGGGACCAGATTGGGGGCATCGCTGACAAAGGCGATATAGCGGCCATTCGTGCTAACACAGGAGGCCCCCAGACCTGAATGGCCGTTGGCGGTTTGCGAGTGGAGTGCGGGATCGTGTGGGGAAAGGAGTTCGGTTGTTTGTTTGGCGAGATCGCGCACAAAGAGGTCCGTCGCGCGATTGATGTCGTTGGGCACTAGACCACCGTCGGGCGCCTCGAAAGCCGCGAACCGACCGTTGGTGCTGATGGTTACGACAGCTACCGGACTGAGGGCGACGGAGCCCACTCCATTGAGGTCCACATCCACAATTTGATTTGTGCCGGCCAGCAAGTCGCGTCGATAAAGATGGAAATCCGCGGAGGCGGGACCCGCAGTGAGGTTGGTTGAGTTGCTGATGAAGAACAGGAACTGCCCGCTTGCGTCCAGTGTGGGGGAGGAGCAAACCGTGTTGGTTTGAACGGCGCCAGTCAAATCCCTGCTGGCAAGGACGGTCGTGCCGGTATCAGCCTCCCACACGCAGACGCAGGAGGCCGCGCCGGGCCGGCCGTTAGTGTTTGCAACGAAAGCAACGAACCGGCCGTCGGACGACATATCGACGTTGTTGAATTCGCCGAAGTCCGGTGCCCCGGGACCGGCGGCATTGGTATTGATGATGTCGGTGAGACCCGTTTGCAGATTGTATCGGAGGATGATGCCCGAAGCGTAAGGCCCTAATGGAGGGTAAGCCACTCCGGATATCGGGCAAGCCTCGTAAGCCACGAACTGGCCATCGGGACTGATGCGATGGCCGTAGCAATAAATATTGGTGTGGCCCCAGGACATTAACGCCGCAGCGCGGGCGCCGACGCTGGCCCACGTTGTGGTGTTAGCGAATAAGTCGCGAACATAGACATCTCCGGCGCTTTGCACCCCCGTTGTCGAATTAGTCGCAGTACTGGAAAATACAACATAATGGCCGTCCGGCGTGATCGCGGGAAAATCCGAGTCGCCGTAAGGGGCGAAAAAGTCTGAACCGCCTGCGGGAGCGGTTAGATTGGTTGATGTGGCTCCGATGCTGACCAGAGTCGTAGTGCCGGTCAACAGGTCCCGGACGAAAACGTCAGGAATAGCGTTGGTGTCGCCTGTAACTAGGTCGCTAGCTGCGCTAACGAAGACGACGAAGCGGCCGTCTGGCGTCATTGCCGCCGTCTGCGACGGACCGTTGCCGGGCACGCCATTGGTGTTCGCGCTAACCAGCAGGTTTGTGCCATTTACCATATCACGGAGAAACACATCGCTGGCCGCGTTGGTGTCACCTGTGGCCAAGTTGCTGGCTACGGACTGGAAAAGCGCGTAGCGGCCATCCGGGGAAACATCAAGGGGCAGGGAGTCGCCGTTGCCAGAGGTCCCCACCGGATTCACCGAAACCAGCGTGGTGGTTCTGCTGGCGCGATCGCGGAGAAAAACGTTCAGCCGAGCTGCCATTCCAGTTGGCAATGGGGAGTTCGTGCTGGTCGGCAACAGATTCTGAGCCATACTTGAAAAGAGCACATGTCTGCCGTCGGCGCTGATGTTCGGCGCCCAGGAATCGCCGCTTCCACCACTGGACGAGCCGAATGCGGGGCCCACCACCGATATTAGTTGGGAGGTTTGCGCGCCAGCCGAGAGAGTCAGCCATGCGGCTGTCAGCACCGAGCTAGCCCAAAGAAGGATTGAGCAAAGTGTCTTCATGCTAATCTCAGATATTCGATCCGCGCGGAACTCTTTTGAGTTAGAATCGTGTCTTTCAGTAAGGCACCGTGGAATGGGGAAGTATCCATTGTAGATCTTGATTCACGCCCGAGGCATTCGGCCAGTTTCCATTCAATTGTGAATGCCGAACTGGTTGCAGTGTTCCCAAATTACGCCATTGGTATGTTACAGCATGGCCATCGGCGAAGCTCATCCCGCTGGCATTGTTGTGGTAGCCCGCCGGAATGTCCTCCCAAGTAGTAGGGTTTTCTGAACTCAACACCATCATCCAACCGTCGTTGATGCTGTCGGGATGCTCGTCCATGAACAACCAGAGATTCGCGGGGGAGGGGTATTTGATGTCGCTCAGTTTGTCGTAAGCCACATAGCCGCTAAACCAAGTAGATCGGCCGTTACCGCCGAATGCGCCGCCCTCAATAAATCCGTTCATCGAGATGCTGCGAACGCGGGGCACTTGGGAACCAAACATCAAACAGGGATATCGATCAGCTGGACACTTGTAAATCCCAATATTGCCACCATTGTAACGTCCAAGTAATCCACCTGTCAAATAAATGGTGTTAGTGTTGTCGGTCAAATTGGTGCTCCAACCTAGGATGCCGTCAGCCCACGAAGCGCCCTTGGGCAAGCTACCGTTCGAAGCAACCAAACCCTCACTGCCGTTAGCGGCCAGTTTGCCGGTATTGTCAGCCGCGTATAACAGCCACGAGAGAGTGAGTTGCCGCAAGTTGTTCACGCACTGCGTTTTGGGCGCACGTTCCTTGGTGCTGGCCAGTGCCGGCAGGAGCATCGCGGCCAGAACCACGAGCAAACCTGCCACCACCAGCAATTCGATTATGGTAAACCCGCTTTTGGACGGGTGGTCGGTCGAAGTATTGGGAATAATGGCGAGAGCAGAGTTCTTCATGGTGTAGGCCCTTCGAGGATTATTGTGGATAGAGACTAAGTTTCCCGCAAAAGAATAGAATGCGGGTACGGTAATTGGCGAAATTGCGGAACCCCCGCGCCGCCGCTTTGAGCGCCTGAATCTTCGAGTTCAGGCCCTCCGTCGCCGCGTT
>CAIYZC010000075.1 GCA_903930565.1 uncultured Pedosphaera sp. | reverse complement strand
GTTTGGATGCGGGCGTTGAGCTCCCGCCGCACGGAGTGCGGCAGTTGGGCGATTTTACCATGACGCTTGCGCGTGGTGACCGTGGCCATACCGTGGACAGGTTAGCACGGGGGCGGGGAAACCGTATTTCTACGGTTGGTGATTACCGCGGATATTTTTGGGACCGCGGAGGGGGGCGCAAGAGCCGGAATTTTGACCACGGAGGGCACAGAGTTCACAGCCGGAGGGGAAGGAGGGAGGATTGGGGCGCAGATGGGGACTGGGAATTTGATCTCACGCGGAGCGGGGCCAGAGCGGGGCAGGAGGGAGGCGGGGATGATTTAACCGCAGAGAACCCATGGAACCCAAAAAGGGGAACTGGTTTTTGGAGCTCGGACGCGGATTTTTTTGGACATGATTCACATGATGGCCTCAGGCAGGACATCCTGAAGGAGCAGCGAGCGGAGTATGGGCCGGAGATTGTCGCGACACTGTCGCGACAATTGGAAAAGGAGTTTGGCCGGGGTTACGCGAACAAAAACCACCGCAGAATGGTCCAGTTGGCGGAAGTGTTTCCGGCCGCAAAGATTGTCGTATCGCTGATACGACAATTGGGTTGGAGTCACTTCGTTGCGCTGATTTCCATCGGCGATCCACTGGGACGTGGGAAGGGGATTTCGGATGATCTCACGCGGAGCGGGGCCAAAGCGGGGCGTGGAAGCGTAAATATTAGGAACCGACCCCTAGCCGTGACCCAACGCGAAGTCTTTTGTGCGGACTGGCCAAAGTACTGGTTTTGGCGGGGGCATCGTCCACCTACGCCCCCGTTTTCCCCTCGCCAATCGCGTCCGGCGGTGTCAAATTTCCCGGCACAGAACTGACATGCTGCAACTTGAGGACATAAAGGCCGGATTGGCGGTGGCCGGTTTGGAACCGGCCGTGATTGGCAGCGTCCTGGCGGTGGTGCCGATTGCGCCCGGGACGGTGCAGGTCATTTACAAGACGCCGGATGGCACGCTCAAGGACCGGCTGCTGAACCGCGCGGACGAGGCGAACCTGGCGGCGGCGGTCGCAGAACGGCCCTGGGCGTTCGATGGCGACGGCGAGACGTTCAAGCTCACGGTCGAGGCGAAGCGCATTGATCTCGCGTTCCTGTTCGACCCGATGATGGCGGTGCACACCTCCAACGTGGAGCCGCTCCCCCACCAAATCACGGCGGTTTACGAATCCATGCTGCCCCGCCAGCCGCTGAGGTTTGTGCTGGCGGACGACCCCGGGGCGGGCAAGACCATCATGGCGGGGCTGTACATCCGCGAATTGATCATGCGCGCCGACGCCCGGCGCATCGTCATTGTGGCGCCCGGCAGCTTGGTGGAGCAGTGGCGGGATGAAATGTTCGAGAAGTTCGGGCTGGAATTCCGGGTGTTTTCGCGCGGCCTGGAGGTGGCCACGCCCAGCGGCAACCCCTTTGGAGACGTCGATCTCCTGATCGTCAGACTCGACCAAATGGCGCGCAACGAGGAATTGCAGGAAAAGCTCTGCGCCGCCGGTTGGGATTTGGTCATTTTCGACGAGGCCCACAAGCTCGCGGCCCATTTCTTCGGCGCCAAGTTGGAAAAAACCGGCCGCTTCCGGCTGGCGGAAAAGCTGGGGGCGCGCACCCGGCACCTGCTCCTGATGACCGCCACGCCCCACAACGGCAAGGAGGAGGATTTCCAGTTGTTCCTGTCGTTGCTGGATTCCGACCGCTTTTACGGGAAGTTCCGCGACGGGGTCCACAAAGTGGAAACCAGCGACCTTATGCGGCGCATGGTCAAGGAGGAGCTCGTCAAATTTGACGGCACCCCGCTCTTTCCCGAACGCAAGGCGTACACGGTCAATTACAAGCTGTCGGACATCGAAGCCGCCCTGTACGAAGCGGTGACCCAATACGTCAAAACGGAAATGGGCAAGGCCGACCAACTGGACGGGGCGCGCAAAGGCTCGGTGGGCTTCGCCCTCACCTCCCTCCAGCGCCGCCTGGCCTCCAGCCCGGAAGCCATTTTCCAATCCCTGAAACGCCGTCGCGAACGGCTCCAGCGCCGGTTGCGCGAGGAAAAGCTGGCGCAACGCGGAGGGATGATCCTGGCGGAGACTTTGGCCCCGCCGCCGCCCGCCGCGGATCTCCAGCGCGGCGAGGGCGCCCGCAGCCCGGCGCTACCCGCCGTCCCGGAGGACGAGGATGACCTCGACGCGGACGAACAGGAGCAATTGGAGGAAGCCCTCGTGGACCAGGCCACCGCGGCCAGGACGATTGTGGAACTGGAGGATGAAATCGACAGCCTCATCCGCTTGGAGGGTCAAGCCCGGGCGGTAGTGGCGTCCGGCCAGGACCGCAAATGGGATGAATTGTCCCGCATCCTCCAGCGCGACGAGCACATGCACGACGCCGGGGGGCGGTTGCGCAAGATCATCATTTTCAGCGAACACCGCGACACGTTGAATTACCTCCATGCGAAAATCGCCGGGGTACTCGGCAGCCAGGACGCCATCATCACGATCCACGGCGGCACCCACCGGGATGACCGCCGTAAGGCGCAGGCCCTGTTCCGATCCGATCCCGAAGTCCGCGTGCTGGTGGCCACCGACGCCGCCGGGGAAGGCGTCAACCTCCAGTGCGCCAACCTGATGGTCAATTACGACCTGCCGTGGAATCCCAACCGCATGGAGCAGCGGTTCGGGCGCATTCACCGCATCGGCCAATTGGAGGTCTGCCACCTCTGGAATCTGGTCGCCAACGAAACCCGCGAGGGTGACGTGTATTTCCGCCTACTCGAAAAGATTCGCGTGGAAAGCGAAGCCTTGAACGGCCGGGTGTTTGACATTTTGGGCGAAGTCTTCGAGGGCAAGAGCCTCAAGGAGCTTTTGATTGAGGCCATCCGCTATGGCGATCAAGAGGAGGTCCGCGCCCGGTTGCGCACGCGCATCGACCACAATTTCGACCGGCAGAACCTGCACGCGCTGCTGGATCGCAACGCGCTGGCGCAGGAGAGCCTCGGCCCGGAGCGGCTGTTCGCGGTGAAAGAGGAAATGGAAAAGGCCGAGGCCCGGCGGCTCCAGCCCTATTTCGTTCGCTCGTTCTTCCTGAAGGGTTTTGAATCCCTGGGCGGCTCGATCTACCCCCGCGAACTCAACCGGTTCGAGGTCACCCACGTGCCGGCGGCGCTGCGCGAGCGGGACCGCGTGCTGACGGGGCGCAACCGGCGGGAACTGGCCCCGGTGCTCAAACGCTACGAGCGGGTTTGCTTCACCAAGGACGCCGTGCGCCCGTTGCAAAGGCCCGGGCTGGCGTTCGCCAACCTGATCCATCCCGGCCATCCGCTCATGCTGGCGGTCAGCGACGTGCTCCTGGAGCAGCAGGCCAACCTGCTGCGGCAGGGGACCATCCTAGTGGACCCGGCGGATGACGGCGACCAACCGTCCTTGTTGTTCCTGCTCACCCACGAGGTGAAGTCCGGCGACGGGCAGGTGCTTTCGAAGCGCCTCCAGTTTGTCCGGGTTCTGCCGGATGGCCGTGCGAGTTTCGCGGGGTGGGCGCCGCACCTGGACTTGGAACCGCTGGCGGCGGCCGACCGACCGTTGCTGGCCCCCACCCTGGCCGCGCCGTGGCTCACGGCCGGACTGGACCAACGCGCGCTGGCCTTGGCGGCCGCCACGCTGGTGCCGGAACATTTCAGCGAAATTGCCGGGCGCCGGATCGCCCATGTGGACAAGACGCTCGCGGCCGTCCACGCCCGGCTGACGACCGAGATAGATTTCTGGTCCGACCGCTACCTGAAGCTTTCCGAGGATCAAGCGGCGGGCAAGGAGGTGCGCCTCAACTTGGAAAACGTCCGCCGCACCCTGGCCGACCTCGAATCCCGCCTGGAGAGCCGCAAGAAGGAACTGCAATCCATGCGGCACGTGACGTCCGCCACGCCGGTGGTTTTGAGCGGCGCCCTCGTGGTGCCGGCCGGGCTGCTGCGCGCCCTGCGGGGGGAACCGCCGCCGGACAGCGGCACGCCGGCGGCCGCCGCGTTTTCGGTCGATCCCGCCGCACGTTTGCGTATTGAACGGCTGGCCATGGAAGCCGTCCGCGCCGCCGAAGAAGCCGGGGGGTGCCGCGTGGTGGATGTCTCCGCCCAGAAATGCGGCTGGGACATCACCTCCTACCCGCCGGCGGTCGAGGGCAAGCAACCGGATGCCCGGCATATCGAGGTCAAAGGCCGGGTGCGGGGGGCGCCCACGGTCACCATCACGCGCAATGAAATGCTCTACGCGCTGAACCAGGCGGAGAAGTTTCTGCTGGCCATCGTTTTGGTGGGCGAGGCCGACGCGGTGGAAGGTCCGTTTTATCTGCGCAATCCCTTTGAAACGGAACCGGGCTGGGGCGTGTCGTCGGTGAACTTTGACCTCCAGGAACTGTTGAAACGCGCGGAAGGGACTTAATCCGTGAAAGCATCGCCCACACATATCGCTAAACTCGTATTGGAAAACTTCCGCTGTTTTTCCTACATTGAAATCAACCTGCACGAGCAGCTCACGGTAATTGCCGCCCCCAACGGAGGTGGCAAGACCACCGTGCTTGATGCCGCCTGCTTTGGTTGGCAATTCTTTCTTCAGGGAATTGAACTGGAGCAAAGTGGGAAGACAATCCGGGATGCGGACATTCGCAGAACGCGCTCCCAAGATGGCGCAATGGTCCCAATTAAGCCGGTTAGCCTGTCGGGAAGTAACGTTTTCGCCGATAACCCCGTGGATTGGAATGTTGACAAAGGCCAAACGTCACCCAAAAACACATCCTCTCGTGGAGCCGAAGGCATGAGAGCTGCCGGGCAGTTGCTTCGCTTTGAAACCCAGGCTTATGTGCATCAGCAAATCGACCGCCCCCCCACCCTGCCGGCGATTGGCTACTATGGAACAGGCCGCCTGTGGGCGGCGCAAAAGATCACTGAATCCCGCCGTAAAAACGTCAAGGCGGACAACTCGCCCACCAGTGGTTACGACCAGTGCCTGTCTCCCAGCTCCCACTTCGCGATCTTCGAGGTCTGGTTCGAGCGTTACTCCCGCGAAGCACAGCAGGAGCGAAACAGCGAGAAACAGTCTCCCCACCGGCCTGCCGACAAATTGAAAGCCGTCGTCAACGCCGTGGACGCCCTCTTGAAACCGGTTGGCTGGCATTCGCTCGCGTTTGATTTTACCAACGAAACCATCGTCGCCGAACATCCCGTTCACGGGCGCCTTCCTGTCTCCATGCTCAGCGACGGCATCCGTGTGGTCATTGGACTCGTCGGTGACATCGCGCACCGGTGCGTCCGGCTCAATCCGCACTTTGGTGCGGACGCCGCGAAGCTCACCCCCGGCGTCATCATGATCGACGAGGTGGACATGCACCTGCACCCGGAATGGCAGCAGTTGATCCTTGGAGCGTTGACGGAAGCATTTCCACTGATTCAATTCATCATCACCACGCACAGCCCGCAGGTGCTCACCACCGTGAAGCGGGAAAGCATCCGAATCCTTGCCCAGTCGGCGGATGGCATTTGGAGCGCTGACATGCCGAACGAAGAAACCAAAGGGGTGGAAAGTGCCGCCGCGCTTGCCGCGGTCATGCAGGTGGATCCAATTCCTCCCATGCCGGAAGCACGCGCGCTGAGCCGATACAAACAACTGATTCAGCTTCGGCAACATGAGTTGGACGAGGGCCAGAAACTTCGCAGCTTGCTGGATGCCCATTTTGGCCCGCGGCATCCGCTGATGTTGGACTGCGCCCGCCTCATCCGGCTGGAGCAGTTCAAGGCGAAGCTTCCCGCCGCAAAGGCAGTCAAACCCGCCGAGTAACGATGCACCTTCTAAACCGCGGACCAGCGCCGGCCTGCTTGGGAAATTATCGGCATGGCGTCCACCAGTGGACAGACCTGACCCCCACACGGGCGGAACGCGAACAGATCCTTGCCGCCCTCGAAACCATGCAGGGCCGACGCTGCGCCTACTGCGAAGGGGATCTCGATGTGCATGGCCAAGGTCAGCATATCGAACACTTTCGCCAGCGGGGACGCCATCCACCGGGAACGTTTGATTGGGATAACTTGTTCTGGTCCTGCCAACGCGAGAACTCCTGTGGGAAGCACAAAGACCGATGCGGAGTCTATCCTCCGGGTGATCTGATCAAGCCGGACGTTGAAAACCCGGAGCATTTCTTCCTCTTCGCCTACGATGGCACCATCGCCATCCGCACCAACACGCTGACTCCAGCGGAGCAACACCGCGCGGCGGAGACACTGCGGATTTTCAACCTCGATGAGGAGCACGGCCCCCTGCGCTACATGCGAATGGCGAATTGCGCGGGCTATATTCAGACCGGGGAAGAACTACAGGCTATCGCTCTCATCTACCCGCCCAAAGACTGGCTCCCGCTGCTCAGCGATGAGCTGGATCAAACCCGGCATCTGCCCTTCTGCACTGCCATCAAACACACGCTTACTCCCACCTAATCGGATTTTCCATCATGTCCGACCACCCCATCAAATCGCCGCGGAAATTGATTGAAGTCGCGTTGCGGCTGGACTCCATCGACTTGGTTTTGGCGCAGCCGCTCGCCAGGCGTGTCGGGGCCAACCACTGATTGCTCCATGTTACTGAAACGCGTCATATTGAATAATTTCCGATGCTTCGAGCATTTGGAAGTGAATTTCCACCCGCGGCTCACGGTGCTGGTGGCCGATAATGGCGGCGGCAAAACCTCCCTGCTGGACGGGCTCGCCGTCGGGCTTTCCCCGCTTTTGCGCTACCTTTCTTCGGCGGATCAACGACTGAATGGTCCGGGGATCAAGGATTCGGACTT
>CAIYZC010000074.1 GCA_903930565.1 uncultured Pedosphaera sp. | reverse complement strand
GGCGATCGCCGCCACCATCCAGGGCGAAACCGCGGAGCGGGTCGCCAATTTGCGCGCCCGCGGCATCCAGCCCGGACTCGCCTTTGTCCGCGTCGGGGAGGACCCCGCCTCCCGCGTGTATGTCGGCATGAAGGAGCGCGCCTGCGCCCAAGCCGGAATTTTCTCGGAAACCCGCATCCTGCCCGCCGACACCGGCCAGGCCGAGTTGCTCGCCCTGCTGGCCGCGCTCAACGCCGACGCACGCATCCACGGGGTGCTGGTGCAGGCTCCCCTCCCCCGGCAATTGAGCGAGGCGGTGGTGTACGCCAGCGTGTCCCCCGCCAAGGATGTCGACGGATTCCACCCGGTCAACGTCGGGAAATTGATGCTGGGTGACCCCACCGGATTCCGCCCGTGCACCCCGGCCGGGGTCGCGGAGCTGCTGGTGCGGTCGGGGGTGCGAACCAACGGGGCCGAAGTGGTGATCCTGGGGCGGGGCAACATTGTGGGGAAACCCATGGCCGCGATCCTGTGCCAGAAAAGCGAGCACGCCAATGCCACCGTCACCCTCTGCCATTCCCAAACCCGCGGGCTGGCGGACCATTGCCGGCGCGCGGACATTTTGATTGCGGCGATCGGCGTGGCCCGGTTGGTCACGGCGGAGATGATCAAACCCGGCGCCACGGTGATTGATGTGGGCGTCAACCGCGTGGCCGATCCCGCGGCCAAGGCCGGCTACCGCCTGGTGGGGGACGTGGATTTCGATGCGGTACGACCCGTGGCGGGCCGGATCACCCCCAATCCCGGAGGCGTGGGCCCGATGACCATCGCCCTGCTCCTGCGCAACACCGTGCTGGCCGCCGAACAACAAACCTGAGCCCTGGCCGGTTTCCTCCTTTTTCTTCGCAACCACAACTCAACTTCGAATCCAAAAACCATGCAAGCTGTCCGTATCCTCCCCGATCTCCAATTTTCCCTCCTGTGCGAGGACCTGCGCCAGGAAAGCAATGGCAACCTCATCGCGGTGGGCATCGCCAATCAAATTGTGCTGCCCCAGGTCCCCATCACGGTGTTCCGCATGGTGGTGTTGAACCGTTGGGTCTCCGGTTTCGGCCAATTTACGGAGTGCGTGCGCATCATCGGGCCGGACCAAACCACGGTCCTGCGCAAATACGAAGGCAAGTTCGAGTTGAACCAGAACCTGATCAACGCGACCAAGGCCACCGTGGTGACCTCGTTTGAATTCAAAGCGGCCGGGCTGTATCAAATTGAGGTGCTCGTGGATGATGTGCTGAAACTACGGTATGCCCTGCCCGTGGTCGTGCCCCCGGCGCCCGGCACCCCGCCGCCGGCGGCCTGAGTGCCATGCGCCGCGCGTCCCCGGGCCCCGGCCCCGCCTGGGAACCCCTCACGCCGCGCGGCGTGGCCGCCTTCGCGCGCGCCGCGCCGGGCCGCCTCCTGCTGGCCCAATTCCTGGTCGCCCTGCTGGCCGCCGGCGTGGTGGCTTGGTTCTTCCAGCGGGATTGGTTTCCCGTCGTGCGCGCCGCTTGTCGCGCCCTCCCCGCCACGGGGGAGGTGCGCGACGGGCGTTGGAACTCGCCGGAAACGGGCCCGGTGCAATTGGCCGGCAACCACTATCTGGCCCTGACCTTGGATGCGGATCACGCCGGACAATTGGGCCGGGAGGCGCATCTATTGATCGAAATTGGCCGGGAGGATGTGCGTTGCGTTTCCCTGCTGGGCTATTTGCAATTCCCCTATCCCAAGGAAGTGGAGTGGCCGTGCAACCGCGCGGAGCTCGTGCCACGCTGGGGCGCCTGGCAATCCGTGATCCCTTACCTCTTCGGGTTGACCACCCTGGTGGGACTGTTCCTGTCTTGGTCCACGTTGGCGGTAATATATTGGCTGCCACTGCGGATTTTGGCCTGGCTGGCGGACCGGGAATTGAGCGGCGCGCAAGCGTGGCGCCTGGCCCGCGCCGCCCTGCTGCCGGCGGCATTGTTGATGACCGCGGGGATTTTTGCGTATGCGATCGGTTTGCTGGATCTCCTTGGCCTGGGCGGGGTGATGTTGCTGCATTTTGTCATGGGCTGGTTCTATCTGCTCGCCGCGCCGTTTTTTCTCCCGCGCCGCGCGCGCCCGCCGGGAGGGGTCAATCCCTTCCAGCCGGTGGAGAAGTTGATGGAATAATTGGGTGCGAAGCCACCGGAGCGGAGCGGATCGCCGACTGGCGAACAGCCGGCGGAATCCGCAACCGGAAGATTGCACCTTCGCCCACCACCCGCTAAGCTGCGACCATGATTTGTTTGCGCCGGGCCCGGCGCGTTGCCGGGCTGATCCTGCTGGGCCTCGCGGCCGGCGGATGCTTTCCTTCCGCGACCACCCAATTGGACGAGGAAAAGGAGCCCCATGTCCAGCGCGCCAAGGCGCTGGCCACGGCGCTGGACATCAAAAGCGCCGTCGACATGTACGAAGAAGCGCTCAAGGTGAACCCGAACAACGCCTACGCGCACTATGAGTTGGCGATCCTGTTGCAAAATCATGAACTCGTGGCGGATCCGGCCGCCGCCATTTACCACTGGGAGCGTTATTTGCGCCTCCGGCCCAAGGCCACGAACGGCGATGTGGTTAAGAACCACATCAACGCCTGCAAGTTGGAAATCGCCAAAACCATCGCCACCCTGCCATTGACCCCGGTGGTACAACGGGATTATGAGCGCACCTTGGCGGAAAACCGCGAACTCAAAAGCCGCCTCGCCCAATGGATGGCGTATGCGGCCCACCCCAATACCCCCCCGCCGCCCGCCACGGCGGTGGCGCCCACGAATCTCCCTCCCCCCGCCCCGGTGACGCCCCCCAACCCCGGTCGCCCGGCACCGACCCGCAGCGAGGTGGCGCGGCCCACCCCGGCACCGCCCGCCCCCTTGGGGCCGTTGGTCACCACGGGCAATAGCGGCGGCCGGCCCACCGCCGCCACGAACCAGCCCGTCGCCCGGGCGGCGGCGACACGCAATTATGTCATCAAGGCCGGCGACCGGCCCGCCGCCATCGCCACGCAGCACGGGATCACCTTGGACGCGTTGCTCGCGGCCAACCCCAATTTGAGCCCCCGGCATTTGCAAATCGGCCAAACGATTATCATTCCGCCGCGCTAAACGCTTGGTGAATTGCCGGCCGCAGCTTATTTTTGAACGCCACGAACCCCAGGGTGTCAAAAATACGGGGAAACCGTGGGTGAAATGCGGCCCAACTGATTTGGGTCGTGTCGACAACGCAATGGCCGAAAAATGCCGGAAGTTTTATTTGACTTCCCATCTGGAATTCAGCTAAAAAGTACCTGCCTTTTTAATCGGTGTTGCGCGTGATGAACAATTAAGTGTATTTTCAGCTTATGAAGAACGTTTTGGCCTCTGCCGGATTGGTAGCGATTGGCGCACTTGCTGCGCAAAACATCCATGCCCAAAGCGGTCCCGGCGAATTGTTCTCCGGGGGCGACAACAAGCCGTGGTCGGTTTCCGGCACGTTGCGGGGCTTCTACGACGACAACTACACCACCTCTCCGAGCGGCACGAACCGGCTCTCGAGCTTCGGCTTCGAAGTGAAGCCCTCTGCGGCGCTGAAATTCGAAACCCCCACGACCACCCTGAAGGCCTCGTACTTCATGGACATGCGGTATTATGATGACCGCGTGGTGAACCGGGCGGATTACAGCCACGATTTCGAACTGTATTGGCGGCAGAAGTGGGATGAGCGATTCATCACGGAGCTCTCCGACACCTTCGTGATCGCCCAGGAGCCGGAATTGCTGAACCCCAACGACGTCACGAGCCCCCTGCGTGCGGACGGCAACAACCTGCGCAATACGGCCGCCGTCAACATGACGGCGAAAGCGAACGACGAGCTTACCTTCGTGCTGGGCTACGCCAACACACTTTTCAGCTACGATCAGGACTATAACAGCCTCACGGCGGCCCAAAAACTCGCAGGCTCGGTTTCCCGCAGCGGCGCCTTGGACCGGGTGGACCAATCGGCCACGCTGACCGGCCGTTATTCCATCGACCGCCAAAGCACCGCGGTGCTCGGTTATCAGTTTGAGGATGTGGGCTACACAAGCGAAGAAATCTTGGTGAAAACCGGCTCGGCGAATTACAAAGCCAGCATTCGCGACAACCATTCCCATTACGCCTTCACCGGTTTGGATCACTTTTTCACCCCGGACCTCAGCGCTTCGCTGCGGGTCGGCATTCAGGCCACCGAATACTACAACGATTCCGCTTCAACCGGATCCTTCGGCCCGTATGTGGACTTGAGCAGCACTTGGAAATACCGCGAAGACGGCGCCCTCACCCTCGGTTTCAGCCATCGCCGCACGCAAACCGACCTGATTGGCAACACCACGACGCAAGTTACTTCCTTGTCCAACCTGAGCTTGGATCAGGACGTATCCACGTTTTACCTGAATTTCTCCCAGAAGATTACGCCGAAACTCACGGCGACTTTGAACGGCCAATTCCAATCGGCCAACCTGAAGGGCGGCTTGGTGGGCAATGACACCGAACAATTCTCGACCTTGGGCTTGAATCTGACCTACGAATTCAGCCGCTTCCTGCGGGGTGATTTGGGCTACAATTACGACGATTTGAACTCGAATGTCGCCGTGAGCCCCGGCCAAACCCGCAGCTATGACCGTAATCGGGTTTACGTTGGTATCACCGCCAGTTATTAAGCGGCACTGCCGCATGTTTTACGGGGCGGATCCAACCACGATCCAGCCCCGTTTCTTTTAGCGTATGGATCCAATCAAGACTGCGGCCCCCCCCGAAAACCGACTTCATTTCCTGGATTACTGGCGGATCATCCGGATCCGCAAAACAGTCATTCTTTCGGTTTTCATCTTGGTGGTGCTGACTGCCACCGTGGTCACCATGATCCTGCCGGAGTCCTTCTCCAGCATGACGCGGATCAAGGTGGACCGCGATGTTTCCGATATTCCGGGTGTGGGGGCGATTCAGCAGGCTCCCGGGGTTTACGATCCGTATTTCATCCAGACTGAGTTTGAGATCATTCAATCCCAGGTGATCTTGGACAAGGTGATCGAAAACTTGGATTTAATCCGGCTGTGGACCAAGAAATTTAACGCGGAAGCTCCGCTTAAATTGACGGAAGTTCGCGGCACCTTGAAGCGCTTGATCGAATTGCGGCCCACGCGCAATACCAGCCTGATCGAAATCCGGGTTTACAGCGACAACAAGGACGAAGCGGCGTTGATCGCGAATGAGATCGCCAAGACCTACAAGCTTCACCGCGAAAATCAACGCAAAGCGCTGACGGAGAGCGGCATCGAAACTTTCAAGAAGGAAATGAAGTTGCAGGATGCCGAGGTGGAGAAGCTGGAGAAGGAAGTCGACACCCTGCGCTCCAAAGCCGGCGTGGTGGACACCGACCCCCAAAGCATGGGCCCCTCCCAGACTTTGGAACCGCAATCGGTGATGCACTACAACTCGGAAAAGATTCAAGCCGAGATGAAGGCCATCGAGAAGGAGAAAACCGTCTCCCAACTGGCCTCGATCCCCCGGGATCAATTGCGCAATGTGATTCCGACGGCCGCCCCCGACTCACAATTGAGCGAACTGCTGCAGAGCTACATGACCGCGGACACCCGTCTGGTAAGCCTGCGGAGCGATTACGGCGACGACCATCCGGAAGTGAAGCGCGCCCGCGCCTTGGTCAAGGATTTGGATGCCAAAATTGAAGCCCGCGTCGGCGGCATCATGCTGGGTTTGAGCAATCAAGTTGGCGCCCTTAAGGCGGTCGTTGAAGGGGCGGAGGCGCAGTTGACCGCCGCCCGCTCGAATGACCAGCGCGTGGCCAAAGAAAGCCGTGACTATTACCGGGCCAAGGCCGAACTGGACCGCCTGCGCAAGTTTAAGGATGTGCTTTCCCTCCGGACCCTGCAGGAAAAGATTGATGTCAACCTGCCCAAGACCACCATGGTCACCATCGTGGATCCGGCGGAACCGATCGCCAAACCCGTGCGCCCGAACCGGCCCTTGAATATCGCCTTGGGGGTCATTATTGGTTTGGTGGTGGGCGTTGGGCTCGCGTTCTTCATCGAATATTTGGATACCAGCGTCAAGACGATTGACGACGTGGAACGGATGCTCCAAGCCCCGGTGTTGGGCGTCATTCCCCAGAATGTCGGATACCTCATGGAAGAGGGCGCCGAAAGCCCCCATGCGGAAGCCTACCGGGTGCTGCGCACCAACCTGCTCTTCTCCCGCAAGGATGACAAACTCAACACGATTGCCGTGGTGAGCGCCGGCGCGGGGGAAGGCAAATCCACCACGGTTTACAATCTGGCCACGGTCTTCGCCCAGAGCGGTCAGCGGGTGATCATCGTGGATTCCGACTTGCGCCGTCCCACGCTGCACAAGCTGCTGAAAGTCACCAACAACCTGGGATTGACGAACTACCTGCTCAAGCAAAACACCTTGGAAGAGGTGGTGCAGACCACGGGCCACGGCAATTTGGATTTGCTGGCCAGCGGCAAACTCCCGAGCAGCTCCCTGGGTATTCTCAGTTCCGCCCAGATGAAGGACCTCATCAGCGAATTGAAACAACGCTACGACTTCGTGTTTTTTGACTCGCCGCCGATCATGGGCGTGAGCGACGCCTCCATTTTGGCCAGCGAAGTGGACATGACCCTCCAGGTTATTCAATACCGCCGCTACCCGCAGCCGATGAACATCCGCGCCAAGCAACTCATCGAGAAGGTGGGCGGCAACCTGATGGGCATCGTCCTCAACAACATCAACATGTCCCAGGACGAAAGCTATTACTACTACAGCGGCTACTACCACGATTATTACGCCAAGAGCGACGCCGCGGAGCCGCTGCCCACCACCGAGAAGAATGGCAAGGCCGAAGGCACCAAACCCCGCGGTGATATCAAACCGAAATTTTAAACGACATTTTTGGCGAACCGGTCAAATCAGCAGCATGGACTTAATGAAAATAGCACTTTCGGGTTGGCGCACGGCTACGCTCTGCTTGGCGGTGGCGTTCTGGAACGGGTGCGCGAGTGATGGCCAAGGCCCCGGCCCCGGAGGTAAAACCAATCCGCCCGCCATGGGCGTGCCGGCCCCAAACAATCCCTCCGCGGACCTGCTGGCTGTGGGGGATAAAATCACCGTTTCTTTCACCGATTTGGTCAACGCCATTCAACCAGTGGAATGCGCGATCAAGGAGGACGGCTCCATTTCATTGATCCTGAACCAGACCTTTGCCGCCGCCGGTAAAACCTCGGGACAGTTGGAACGTGACATACGGGAGCGCTATGTTCCCAAGTATTTCGTGAACATGACACCGATCGTCAAATCGCAGGAGCGGTTTTTCTTGGTGGGTGGCGAAGTTCGCCTGGTCAACCGGTATCTTTACCTTTCCAAAATGACGGTTCTTGGGGCGATTGCCGCGGCGGGCGGCTTTGGCGACTATGCCGACCGCACGGATGTGGTGGTGACCCGCGTGGGCGGCAAACAGTACCATGTGAATTGCAAGCGCGCGCTCAAGGATCCGAAACTGGACATCGAAATCTTTCCCGGCGACATGGTGAATGTGCATCGCCGAATCATGTGATGGTCCAATTTCAAGTGGTTTCGGGCAAAATGGCGGGCCGAGTGATTCCGGCCCGCCATTTCCCTTTTCGAATCGGCCGCGCCCAAACGGCGGATCTGTGTGTGGAGGAACCCGGGGTGTGGGCTGAACACTTGGTTTTGCACCTGGTGGACGGAGAGGGATTCGTCCTCACGGTCACCGCCCCGGCCACCGCCAACCTCAACGGCCAACCCTTTCAGGAAGGCCGAGCGCGCAACGGTGACCTCATCGAGTTGGGAGCATTGCAGTTGCGTTTCTGGATTGGCGCCCCCCGGCAATCCGTCTTGTTTTGGCGCGAAGCACTGGTCTGGACGAGCATCCTGCTCGTCACGGCGACGCAAGTTTATCTCATTTACCGCCTGCTCCGTTAGTGACGAAAATGACGGGTGCCGGTGAACGCCATGGCGAGGTTGTGCGCATCCGCCGCCGCGATCACCTCCGCATCCCGCTGGGAGCCGCCGGGTTGAATGGCGGCCGTGGCCCCGGCTTCGGCGGCGGCGATGAGTCCGTCGGCAAACGGGAAGAAGGCGTCGCTGCAAACCACCCCGCCGGCCAAACTCAAGCCCGCTTCCCCCGCTTTCCAAACCGCGATGCGGCTGGAATCCACCCGGCTCATTTGGCCGGCGCCCACCCCCAATGTGCGATCCCCGGCGCAATAGAGGATGGCGTTGGATTTCAAGTGTTTGACCACGCGCCAGCCGAACAACATCGCGTGCAATTCTTCAGCGGTGGGTTGGCGTTTGGTGACCACTTTCAAATCCGCCGCAGTGGTGATCTTCAAATCCCGCTGCTGCAGCAAGTAGGAATCCGCCCCCACGCTGCGGACATCCCAAGGGCGGGCGGAGCGCGGGTCCTTGAGCAGGGTGAGCAGGCGGAG
>CAIYZC010000073.1 GCA_903930565.1 uncultured Pedosphaera sp. | reverse complement strand
GCCCTGGGCGTCATACACGTAGCGTTTCGCGGGTTGCAAATTGCCGTCGGCCTTCCCGCGCGCCCGGCGCAACTGCCACTCCGCGCGGAAGATGCCGGCCGGCACTTCGAATTCCACCTCCGCCAGGCATTCCCCGCAATGGCGGCTCAGCATGTCCTCGGGACTCGGCAAGGAGCCGTAGCGCGCCGCCCGGCCGTAGAGCGCCAGCGTGATGGCGTCCAGCAGCGTCGATTTGCCCGCACCCGTCGGTCCAGTGATGGCGAACAAACCCGCGCCCGCGAGGGGGGCGGCCAGGAAATCCACCGCGTGGGAGCCGCGCAGGGAGTTCAGGTTGGTGAGGCGGACGCGGCGGATTTTCATGCGGGAACGGGGGGGCGGGATTTGCCGCGGCCGGCCTCCGCGCCCGCGCGCTGCTGCTCGGCGTGCAATTCCAAAAGTTCGAGAAAAACCGTCCCCAACGACGCTCGTTCCGCCTCGCCCAAACCGCTTTCGGCGGCGAGCCGGTGGGCGAAAACTTTGGCCGGGTCGGCCAGCAAATCTGTGATGCCCGCCACATCCGCGGGGTCCTCGGGCGTGAGCGCCGCGGCCTCGCCCTCCCGGCGGCCCACCACCCGCACCACCTGCCAGGCCCGGCCTTTGGTCAGCTCCTGGACTTGATCGAAGAGGTTTTCGCCCGCCACCGGATCCGTGATGGTCAATTCCACCCACGCGGGAAATTCCGCCGGCGGCGGCGTGAAGCCCGCCAGCAAGCCCGGCAAGTCCGCGCGCGTGCTCGTTAGGCGGCACAAGCGGCGCGCGGCCGGCACCGGGAGTTCATACTGGGCCGCCAAGGCGTTCGCCGCGAAGTCCAGGACGCGCACGCTTTTGTCGTCCTCCGCCTCGCTGAAACTCAAAGGAATAGGCGAACCCGCGTAACGGACCGTGGCGCGTCCGCCCGCCGCCTGCGGGCCGTGCAGATGCCCCAACGCCACATAATCAAAAGTCGGGGAAAACGCCGCGGCCCCGACCGCGCCCAAGCCCCCCACGTGAATCTCCCGCTCGCTGGAGGAGGCGCGCCCGCCCACGACCGTGAGGTGCCCGGTGGCGAGCACCGGCACCCCGCGCGCCTTCCACGGCTGCGCCGCCGCCGCCGCTTCATCGTAACGGCGCTGAATGCCCGTCACGAGGGATTGTTGAATTTCCAGGGCGCTTTGGCCGGATTGTCCGAGCCGCAAATCCCGGTCCCGCAAAAACGGCACCGCCGCGACCAGCAGGCGCGGATGGTCGGCGTCCGGCAGCGGGAGCAACACCTCCGCGGCGTCCGCCGGCATGCCGCCCACCACCCGGGCGCCGAGCGTCCCCAGCAATTGCCGCGGCGCCTCAAGTTGGGCGGGCGAATCGTGGTTCCCCGCGATGATCACCACCGCGCAGCCGCCGGGTCGCAGCAGGGCGGAAAGGAAATCGTAATATTGCGCCACCGCGCTTTGCGGCGGATTGGCCGAATCAAACACGTCCCCGGCGATGATGAGCGCATCCACTGCGAGCGTGCGGATTTGGTCCAAAAGGAAGTTGAGCAAGCGGGTGTGCTCCTCCGCGCGGGAAAGTTCCCCCAGCAATTTGCCCAAGTGCCAATCGGCCGTGTGCAACACGCGGTAAACGCCGGTCGGTTTCGGCCCGGGCGGCGGGGCCGGCGCCGGCGTGGGGGACAAGGACGGGGCGGTTGAATTCATGAAAAGCCGGCCAAACGGACCCAAGCGCGAACGGACGCCACCAGCAATGGCGGAAGGGGTGGGAGTCGAACCCACGGATGAGTTACCCCATCGCCTGATTTCGAGTCAGGTGCCTTAAACCACTCAGCCACCCTTCCAACCGATTGCCGGATGGACGTGCCGCATCGACGGCTCTTGTTTCGCACCAAATCCGCCTGCGCGCAAGCGGATTCCGCCGTCCTTGGAACCCAATCCCCGGATACCTGGACCCGCCATCGCGGGGGGCTGGAAGGGTGGTGGAGCGTGCCACCGCGCGGATGGCAAATGGTATGCAGCATCGCATCGGCCGGTCGGGGCGTCCGTCGATAAAAAAGCCGGCGCACCCTGTTTCCAGAATGCGCCGGTGGCATGGCGAAAATGGATCGACGATCCACTACCGACGGAGCCGGAAGAATTTGCGACTCCCGCCGGGAAGGCTGACCGTGGCGGAGCCCGCTCCGGTGATAGGGTTGGGGGTGCCGGCCACCGGCGACCAACTGGCGGCTGCTCCGAGCGCCGAGCTCGACTCAAGCGTGAAGCCGACCGCGGCGTACGGCCACGAGAGGCTGAGGTTGGTAGGACTGAGGCGCTGGAAGGCGAGGCGGGGGAGGACTTGAACCAATTGAATCGCATTCACCGCCGGGATTTCCGTGGCGGTCAGGGATTGGGGGGTGACCGTAAGATAAACGGCGTCCCCGGCGGCGATGTCCACCCCGTCAAATTGGACGTAGTTGCCGCTGTCGCGGTTGCCGGGATCGTGACTGAGCATGCGCACAAAGGAAGGGTGGGCATTGTAATCGGCACCGGTTTGCGCCTTGCCATTGACCGTGGCGAATGCCGCGTTGCCCGCGCTGGTGCTCAAATCAAAATCCTCCTCGTAGGTGGCGTTGAAACTGAAGCCGACGCTGTACACCAGCACGTTATAGGTGCCGCTGGTGAGGCCGTCGATTTCATAGGTCCGTTGGCCGCCGGAACCGTCCGAATAGCCCTGGAGCAGGAGGCCATCGGCGTCGCCATTGACTTTGGTGCCGGTGACATAGGTCCCGCCGCCCCCGCCCAGCAGGGAAACGCCGCTGGCATTCCCGCCGGCGTCCACGAGGAGACCGCCCGTTCCGGCGTTGAATCCATCAAAACTTGCGCCCCAGATATTGTTCCAATTCTCCTGGCGAACGACGCCGGCAACATCGAAGGGGGTCAAAACCCCCGGCACAACCGCGTAGTCGCCGCCGGAGAAATTGATTCCGACATAGGGTTGAACTCCCGGGGGGGCTCCGGGCACCACGGACAAGGTTGCCCCGGTGCTCAAGGTGTCGCTGCCGGCCACGCTGATCAGGACGCTGTAGACCGCCCCATTGTAGGACGGATCGAGGACGGGCGTGATGTAGGTTGCCCGGTTGGCGCCGGCAATGTCCACCCCGTTGGAGCGCCACTGATAGTACAGCGGGCTTTGGCCCGCCGCCGACACCGCTTTTACCGAGAACGTGGCGCGGGAATGGGTGGCCGCCGAGGTGCTGGTGGGTTGCTGGGTGATGTTGATTTTGCCCAAATCCGGAGTCCCCCAGGCGCTGATCCAGGGCGCGCCCAGCACGTTGAGATTCGCCGGATCACCGGTGAAAGAACTCGGGGCGGCGGTCAGTTTAAGATAAGAATCGCCGACCGTCTGGCG
>CAIYZC010000072.1 GCA_903930565.1 uncultured Pedosphaera sp. | reverse complement strand
AGCAGTAATTTCATCGCAGCGTCCCGGGAATCAATGATGGGCCAGGCCCGTGGCCAGCTTGTAGATCATGATGCCCGCGCCCAGCACCGGCAATGGGATAAACGCCAGGCGGATGCGCGGCCCGCCGAAATACTGCGTCAAAGTGGCCCCGATTTGCGCGCCCAATGCCGCGCCCGTGTGCATGACCAACGCGATCATGATGTCCACGTTTCCCTTCATGGCGTGGGACCAAGTGCCGTAGCCCGCCGAGACGATGATCTCGAACAAATCCGTGCCCACCGCGATGTGCGTCGGAATGCCCAGCAAATAGATCATGGCGGGCATGCGGATGTAGCCCGCCCCGCCGCCGAGGAAACCGCTGAACATGCCGCCGACAAAGGAGACCACCAGGATCGCCCCCAGGGAAATCCGCGGAATCCCGGAGGTGGGCAGGCTTACAAACGGGCCCAACGGCAGCCGTTGCACGCGGCGGGCGAGGTGGCCGTAGGCTGAATGATCCCCGCGGGGACCCGCGGCGGCGGTCCCTTGGCGCCGGGTCATTTGCCAGGTCCGGTACGCCTCCAAGGCCATGAAACTGGAAATCGCCAGCAGCACCACCACAAAGGTGCCCTGCACCGCGCAGTCCAACACGAAGCTTTTTTGCGCGATGCCGTTGATGGGTTTGGGTTTGAGCCACTCGATCAACTGGGCCCCCAGCTCGACGCCGCCCACCGTCCCCAGCGCCATGAGCACGCCGAGCTTCAGGTCGATGTTGCCGAGCATCCGGTGTTTGCGCGCCGCCACGATGGATTTGCCCACGATGTGGGCCAAATCCGTGCCGACCATGAAATTCGTCGGCACCCCGAAGGCGCTCAGCGCCGGACCGGCCAGAAAGCTGCCGCCCACCCCGAAGAAACCGCCCAGCAGGCCGACAAAAAAGCCCACCGCCACGAGGCCGAAGGGGTTGATTTCCACCCCGGAAATGGGAAAAATCATGTTAGTTGCCCCCCCGGCGGCGGAGCCAG
Source organism: uncultured Pedosphaera sp. (assembly GCA_903930565.1). Lineage (GTDB taxonomy): Bacteria > Verrucomicrobiota > Verrucomicrobiia > Limisphaerales > Pedosphaeraceae > CAIXFN01. Next base: position 30,849 of record CAIYZC010000072.1, on the reverse strand, counting down.
CCCAGCAGGAACCGGGTGCAGTACTCCAGAAAAATTCCCTGTCCCACGATCAGACCCAGGGCGACGATGGCGTATTGGGAAGGGTGCTCGTGGTGCAAAGTAACCAACCGCGCCGCCAGGAAGTGCAGCACCAGAAAGAAATAGACCAAAACCAAAACCGCGTACAGCCCTAGTTCCAGGGCGTACGTCTTCAACAAGCTTTTGGTTTTGATTTTCACGACAACCGGAGCGCAAGTCCTCGCGGCATTTCGCCGGGGGGACAAATTGAGCGTTAAACTTAACGCAATATATACGGTATGCCAATCGACATTGGAACGTATTTTTTCCCCTGATGCTAAAAACAACTCCAGTTAATCTTTGCCGCTTCCTTTCCTCGGGTTGGCCAGGTGTGTGGCATCGAAAAAACACCCCAAACTAAAGTCTGACCCCCAAATGGGCTCAGACTTTAGTTTGTCCTTTTTTACCTCAATTTCGGCGGCGGGAGGAGCTCGCGGGGCTTGCCCGGAGCGCGGCGGCCGGCCATTATTCGGGATCGGGTATGCTGTTCAACTCGACCGATTTTCTCGTCTTTTTCGCTTTGTTTTATGCGGCCTACGCGGTGGTGCGGCGGCATTTGGCGGCGCGAAATGGGTTGCTGCTGCTCGCGAGTTACGTTTTCTACGGTTGGTGGGACTACCGGTTCACCGCGTTGCTGCTCACCACCAGCCTGATGGACTTCACTTTCGCCCGCGCGATTGACGGCCCGGCGTCCGCGGGGCGGCGGCGGGCCTTGGTGGCGGCCAGTGTCACCTTGAACCTAACGGTGTTGGGGTTGTTCAAATACCTCAATTTCTTCCAGGAAGGCGTGGCCGCCGTATTGGCCGCCTGCGGTCGGGAGCCGCACTGGCGGCCTTGGGCCATCATCCTGCCCGTGGGGGTGTCGTTTTACACCTTCCAATCGATCAGCTACGTCGTGGATGTGTATCGCCGCCAAATGCCCGCCTGCCGGAATCTGCCGGCCTTTCTCGCCTACGTGGCCTTCTTCCCCCAACTGGTGGCGGGCCCCATTGAGCGGGGGCGCCATCTCCTGCCACAATTCACCCGCCCGTTGGTCATCACCCGCGCCGGTTTGGAATCCGGTCTGTGGTTGATCTTGTGGGGTTTGTTCAAAAAAGTGGCTGTGGCCGACCACCTCGCGCCGCTGGTCGATCTGGTGTTCCGCCCGGCCACCACCACGGGACCCGCGGTAATCCTGGGCACCGTGGCCTTCGCGCTCCAAATCTATGGCGATTTCTCCGGCTACACGGATGTCGCGCGCGGGGTGGCGCAATGTTTGGGCTTTGAGCTCCTCCTGAACTTCAATCTGCCTTACTGCGCCACCAGCCTGCGCGACTTCTGGAACCGCTGGCACATCAGCCTCTCCACGTGGATCCGTGACTACCTTTACTTCCCCCTGGGGGGCAGCCGGCGGGGCACGGGACGAACCTATTTGAATCTGGCCGTGACCATGGTGCTGTGTGGTTTGTGGCACGGGGCGGCGTTCAATTTCGTCCTTTGGGGCGCCTGGCACGCGGTGGGGTTGATGGCGAACCATTATTGGCGCGAACGTTGGGCGGCGCGTTGGCGCGTCCCCGCCGGCATGGGTTGGTTGCTCACCACCGGGTTTGTGCTTTACGGCTGGTTGTTGTTCCGCGCCCAATCCCTGGAGCAAATCATCGCGTTGACCGGCGCCCTCGCGAACTGGACCCCGCCGACGTGGTGGCGGCCGTTTACGGGCAATTTGCTGGTGCTCGGGCTGCCCCTGGTCGCCATGCAATGCTGGCAATGGCGCACGGGTCGCTTGGACGCGCCGCTCACGTTGGGGCGGTGGCCGCGCGCCCTTCTGCAAGGCGCCCTTTTGGTCGTCCTGATCGCCTACTGGACCGCCGAAGCGAGTCCGTTCATCTACTTCCAATTTTGACGCCATGCGCAGCCACGAATATCAACTCCGAACGCGCGATTGGGCCGCGGTGTTTGCGCCCACCCTGCTGGTGGCGTTGTTGATCCTGGTGGCGGTGCGGGCGCTGCACACCACCCATCATCTGCCGGCGCCGCCCCCGGCGTTGGATCCCGAAACCACCCTGTTCCACCACCAGGCCCGGGCCGCCCGGCAGAGGGACCCGGCGACCATCGTGCTCGTGGGTGATTCCACCGCATTGATGGGGGTCGATGCCCGACAATTGAGCGACGAATTGCCAGGCCAACCTTCCGCCTTGAATCTGAGTCTGATCGTGGGTCTGGATTTACCGACCTACGGGGGAATTTTGCACACCTTTGCCACCACCCATCCCGGTCAAGTTCACTGCGCCGTGTTGCTCGTGGGGCCGCAAAAGGCCGCCTTGGGCGGGCACTCGACGGACGAAATCGAAGCCTGGCGGGAGATCGACGCGGCGGCGGCGGCCGGGAGGGACGCCCGCGCGGGCGGGGCCGATTGGCTGGGCCGCGCGTGGCTCCGCGACAACCTCTTGGCACACCTGTTGAACACCCCCTTGCGCTTGAATGGCGCGGAGAATTTCGGGTTCGCCTCCGAACTCGACCGGCACCTGACGGAGCACCGGGGCAGCTTGGTGGATTTCGGCACCTTCGCCCTCCCGCGCCAGCGCCAACGATTGCCGTTTACCCTGGCCCCCGGGTTGGAGCCCGAATCGCGGGAGTTTCGCGCCCTGGTCCCGCCGGGGGTGCGCTTGTGCGTCGGCCTGACCCCGGGCGCCCGGAGCGCGGGTGCCCCCGGGGACCGGGAGCGGCGCGACGCCGTCCTGCGCGCCTGGGGTGAATGGTTGCGCGCCGAAAGGCTGCTCACCAATTTGCCCGCCACGGTGCCCGACGCGGAATTCGGCGCCTCCGGCCATCTGAACTCCCGGGGCCGGGCGCACCTCACCCACGAGCTCGCCCGCGAATTGGCCCCGTTCGGCCCGTCGGTTGGCGCCGCGTCTCCGCCGACACCTTGAGCCGCGTTTTTTTGGGCCGCGCGCGGCGAATCTGCTTGGCCGAACCGGGCGTTCCTGTTTGGCTTAACCCCGAACTTTCTTAAATATGTTTGCCGGTATTCGTTCCGTTCATTTCATGGGTATTGGGGGCACCGCCATGGCTTCGGTCGCGGCGGCCGTGCAGGACCGGGGACTCGTCGTCACCGGCTCGGACCAGAACATTTATCCGCCCATGTCCACCTTCCTCGCGGACCGCGGCATCGCGGTCATGCTGGGCTACGCGGAGGCCAATCTGGCCCACCAACCCGACCTGGTGGTGATCGGCAACGCCATCTCCCGCGGCAATCCCGAAGTGGAACTGGTGCTCGAACGCAAGCTGCGCTACTGCTCGCTGCCGGAGTTGCTCAAGGCCGTGTTCATCCAGGGCAAACGGTCGCTGGTCGTCACCGGCACGCACGGCAAGACCACCACCACGTCCCTTCTGGCCTGGGTGTTCGCCCACAGCGGCCGCAACCCCTCCTACCTGATCGGCGGCATCCCCACCAATTTCGGCCAGGGCGCGCGCTTCACGGACAGCGAATGGTTTATTATTGAAGGCGACGAATACGACACCGCGTTCTTCGACAAACGCAGCAAGTTCGTCCACTACCAGCCCGAGGTCGCGATCGTCAACAACCTGGAGTTTGACCACGCCGACATCTTCACCGACCTGGCCGCGGTGCAGTTGACCTTCAAGCGCCTCATCAACCTCGTGCCGCGCAACGGGCTGCTGCTGGCCAACGGCGACGACCCGAACCTCGCACCGCTCCTGGGGATCAAGCACTGCCCCGTGCGCCGGTTTGGGTTGGGCGCGGGCAATGACTGGCGGGCGGAAAACCTGGCCCTGCAACCGACCGCCTCCGAATTCTCCACGCCCGAATTCCGCTTCCGCCTGGGCCTCCTGGGCGAACTCAATGTGCGCAACGCCCTGGGGGTTGTCGCCTGCGCCCGGCACTGCGGTTTGACCAACGAAGAAATCCAAGCCGCGTTCGACACCTTCCAAGGCATCAAGCGCCGGCTCGAAGTCCGCGGCGTCAGCGGGGGCGTCACGGTCGTGGACGATTTCGGCCACCACCCCACGGCCATCCGCGAGACCCTGCGCGCCCTGCGCGTGAAGTACCCCGCGCAAAAAGTGTGGGCCGTGTTCGAGCCCCGCACCAACACCACCCGCCGCAATGTGTTCCAAACCGAACTTGCGGAATCCTTCGTGGACGCCGACGAAGTGGTGATCGCGGAAGTGGCACGGTTGGATTTGCTCGCCCCGCACGAGCGCCTGGACCCCGCCCGGCTCATGAAGGAGCTCCGCGCCGGGGGGCGGAACGCCGCCTACCTGCCCACCGTGGAGGCCATCCTCGACCACATCGCCCCGTCGGTGGCGCCGGGGGATGTCGTGTGCGTGTTCAGCAACGGCGGGTTCGGGGGCATCCACGGCAAAATGCTGGAGCGCTTTGCCGCCCCGCGCGCGTGAGCCCGGCCTAATCGCCGAGGAGCTTTTTCAGCTTTTCCCGCGCCGCATCCTCCCGGGTGTTCCCGCCCGCGGGGGGGGCGCTCCACACCCGGCGATTGAACTCGAAAAACTCGCAGAACGTGCCGACGTGCTTTTCGGCCTCCGGCTCCGCCCGTCGGTCGCGGCATTGATGCGCCGCCCGCGGGTCGTAGCTCTTGCAATTCAGGCACACGCGGAGGTCCGCCGCGCACTGATGGCAGCTCTCGCTCCGCCCCGGCTGGCCCGCCAGGGACCATTCCCAACCGCATCGATGGCAGTGACGTGTCATGCCGCCAAACTAATTTCGCCACCGGCGTTTGGCCAGTCCGAACCACCGCCGAACCATCCTTCCCGGCGGCTCCCGCGACGCCCTGCTCCGGACAACTTCCCGCCCAACGCTGGTGCGCCGGTCCGGGCAGGGTGAAAATCCACCAAAGTTATGATCAATACGTTCTATTCATTTGCCCCGGCCAAAACTAGATTGCCGCGGAATGCATGACACACCCCATAGCGGCGGCGCGACCTTCGGAGGCCATGGAGCCTAGCCGCTTTGCCATCCTGGGGACCGGATTCTGGGCGGGCTTTCAACTGGCCGCCTGGCGCGAGCTCCCCGCCGCCCGGTGCACGGCCCTGTACAATCGCACCCGGGGCAAAGCGCGGGATTTGGCGGCCCGGTTTGAAGTGCCCAACGTGTACGCGGACGCGGCGGAATTGCTGCGCCGCGAACCCCTTGATTTTGTCGATATCATCTCCAGCCCGGACACGCATCGCCGGTTCGTGGAATTGGCCGCGGCGCACCGGGTGCCGGTGATCTGCCAAAAGCCGCTCGCGGAGAACCTGGCGGATGCGGAGGCCATGCTGGCGGCGTGCCGTGGCGCGGGCGTCCCGCTGCTGGTCCATGAGAACTGGCGTTGGCAGCGGCCCCTGCGGGCGCTCCGACAGGTGCTGGAATCGGGCGCCATCGGGCGGGCGTTTCGGGCGCGGGTGGACTTCATTTGCAGCTTCCCGGTGTTTGACAATCAACCCGCCCTGCGCGAGCTGCCGCAATTCATTCTCGCCGACCTGGGCAGCCATCTGCTGGATATTCCGCGGTTTTTGTTCGGGGAGGCGCTCAACGTGTATTGCCGGACCCACTCGGTGAACCCGTCCATCCGCGGCGAGGATGTGGCGACCGTCGTGCTCGCGATGGCGGGCGGGCCGACCGTCACCGTCAACCTGAGCTACGCGAGCCGGACGGAATTGGAACGGTTTCCCGAAACCCGCGTGTTCATCGAAGGCACGGCCGGCAGCGTGGAGCTGGCGCCCGACCATTGGATTCGGGTGACCGACGCGGCCGGGACGACAGCCCAACGCCATCCGCCGCCGACTTACGCTTGGGCCGACCCCCGCTACGCGCTGGTGCATGCCAGCATCGTGGATTGCAACGCCGATCTGCTGCGGGCGTTGCGGGGCGGAGGCGGGGCGGAAACAACCGGCGAGGACAATCTGCGGACCTTGCAATTGGTTTTCGCGGCGTATGAGAGCGCGCGCGGTGGGAAGGTCGTGGCCCTCGCATGACGACCCGCCCATCACCAAAGACGTCGGGAGGCGCGGGAGCGCCGCATTGATGAGTATGAAGCACCGGTTTCTCGCCAAATATTTGATTGAAACAGCGCTGGCGCCCGCCGCAGTGGCGGAGGTGATTGCGGGGGAGCAATCCTCCGGCACCTTCCTGCCGGTGCCCGGGGAGACGGACGCCTTAAAACGCCGCGCCCGCGCGCGGGTCGAGGAGGTGGTTTTACTGGACCGGGTGGCGGAGCCGAGTCTGCCGGGCGCGGCGGGGCCGAAGCGCCGGACCAAGGGCGGCGGCCGGCGACGGGCGGAGATCACGCTCTCCTTTCCCGCCGACAACATCGGCGCAAATCTGCCGACGCTGCTGGCCACGCTCTGCGGCAACTTGTACGAGTTGCGCGAGCATTCGGGTTGCAAGTTGTTGGACTTCGAGGTGCCCGCCGGCTTCCGGGAACGTTACCCCGGTCCCCAATTCGGCGTGGCCGGCACCCGCCGACTGTCCAACGTCTTCGACCGCCCGCTCGTCGGCACGATCATCAAGCCTAGCGTCGGACTCTCGCCCCGCCAAACCGCGGCGCTCGTCCGCCGCCTGGGCAAAGCGCAGATTGATTTCATCAAGGACGACGAATTGATGGCCGATCCGCCGCATTGTCCGCTCCGGGAGCGGGTCAAACTGGTGATGCACGAGCTCAACCAACTGGCCGGGCGGACCGGCCGCAAGGTGATGTACGCCTTTAACATCAGCGACGATGCGGACGAGATGCTGCGGCACCACGACACCGTCCTGGCGGCGGGCGGCACGTGCGTGATGGTGAGTGTCAACAGCGTGGGCTTCTCGGCCGTGGCCCGGCTGCGCCGCCATTCCCAACTGCCGATCCACGCCCACCGCAATGGCTGGGGCATGTTCACGCGCCATCCGCTGCTGGGACTCGATTTCGCCGCTTATCAAAAGTTCTGGCGCCTGGCCGGGGTGGATCACCTGCACGTCAACGGACTGCAAAACAAGTTTTGGGAGCCGGATGATTCGGTTGTCCGCAGCATCCAGTCCTGCCTCGACCCGCTGCCCGGGGAGACCGCGGTGGTCATGCCGGTGGTTTCCTCCGGCCAATGGGGGGGGCAGGCGCCCGAGACGTATCGCCGGACGCAAACGGTGGATTTGATCTACCTGGCGGGCGGCGGCATCATGGCGCATCCCTTGGGACCGGCCGCCGGGGTGCGGGCGTTGCAGCAGGCCTGGTCCGCGGCCATTCAAGGAATCCCCTTGGCCGATCAAGCGGCCCGGCATCCGGAATTATGCGCCACGCTGGCGCACTATGGAGGACGTCGCCAGCCATGAGCCGCCCCGGCCCATCCCCCCGGCCGGCGGGGGCGCGGCGGTTGTTCGCGTGGTATGGCGACGACTTGACCGGTTCCGCCGACGTGCTGGAAGTGCTGGCCGGGGCGGGCATTCCCGCCGTGCTGTTCCTGGCGGCGCCGACGCCCGCGCGGCTCGCGCGGTTTCCCGGGGTGCGGGCCTACGGATTGGCGGGCTTCAGCCGCACCCTGCCGCCCGCCCAAATGCGGCGGGAGTTGCCGCCCGCCTTGCGCGCGCTGAAACGCGGCGGAGCGGCGGTGGTGCAGTACAAGATTTGCTCCACCTTTGATTCCTCCCCGCGGATCGGGAGCATCGGCCAGGCCATCGAGCTCGCCCGGGGGATTTTTCCGGCCTCCTTCGTGCCGGTGGTCATCGGCGCCCCGGCCCTCGGCCGCTATGTGGCCTTCGGCAATCTCTTTGCGCGCTCCGGGCTGGATTCCGAACCGGCCCGGCTGGACCGCCATCCCACCATGACCCGGCATCCTGTCACCCCCATGGACGAGGCGGATTTGCGGGTCCATCTGGGCCGCCAGACCCGCCTGCCCATCGGCTTGTTCGATCTGCCCCGGATCGAAGCGACCGACCCGGAAGCGGAACTGCGCCGCTTGGAGCCGGCGGGCATCCTGCTCTTTGACACGGTGACGGAAGGCCATTTGCGTACCATCGGGCGGCTGCTAAGCCGCGCGGCCGGGGGACGCCGGACGCTCTTTGGGGTGGGTTCCAGCGGCCTGACCCAGGCTTTGGTATGGCAGTGGCGGGCGGCCGGCGTCATCGGCGCCGCGCCCGTGCCTCCCGCCTCCGTTCCCGAGGGCCGTTCCCGGCGCGGTCCGGCCGCGGTGCTGGCGGTTTCCGGGAGCCGCTCGCCCGTCACCGCCCGGCAGATTGCCGCGGCGGTCCGGGCGGGGTTCCACGAAGTACGGTTGTCGGCCGCCGATTTGGCCGGCCGGCGGGCCACCCGCCCCGAGTGGCGGCGGGCGGTGGCGGAAACCCGCCTGCACTTCCGCCCGGGGAGCGGGGTGATTCTGCATGTGGCGGAGGCTCCCGCCGCCCCCGCCCCCGGTCGGGGCCGGCGCGCATTTGCCGCCGGGCTGGGGCGGTTGTTGGAAGCCGTCCTCGGGGAGTCGCCACGGCAAACGGACCGTCGTTGGCGCGTGGTGGTGTGCGGGGGCGACACCAGCACCCATGCCGCCCGGGTTTTGGGGATCGAGGCCTTGGAGTATGTCGCGGCCATGGCCCCCGGCTCGCCGCTCTGCCGGGCCCACGCCCCCGGACGGGCGGCCGACCAACTGGAGGTCGTTTTTAAGGGAGGCCAGGTGGGGCGGGATTATTTTTTTCTGGACGTCGCCGCGGGCGGCGAAAAGGATGCGAGCCAACGACCCAACCCGATTGATGCATGAGCAAAACTAAAATCGCCCTGGTGGGGGCGGGCGGCAAGATGGGCTGCCGAATTCTGGACCACTTGGCGCCCAACGCCGACTATGCGTTGAGTTGTGTCGAGACGAGCGCGCCCGGCCAGGCCAACCTGGCCCGCCGGGGCTGGTCCGCCCGGCCGTTGGACGCGGCCGTCGCCGACGCCGACGTGGTGATTCTCGCGCTCCCGGACCGCGTGCTCGGGGCGCTGGCGACGGAGTTGGTGCCGCGGTTGCGCGCGGGTTGCCTCGTGGTGTTGTTGGATCCCGCCGCCGCCTTCGCGCGCCAGTTGCCGCCCCGGGCGGACATCGGCTATTTCGTTTCCCATCCCTGCCATCCCAGCGTGTTCGATCACTTCGAAACCCAGTTGGAACGGGACGACTTTTTTGGCGGCACCCATGCGGCCCACGCGATCGTGTGCGCGCTCGAACAGGGAACGGAGGAACACTACGCCTTGGGCGAGCGGCTGGCGCGGGCCTTTTACGCGCCGGTCACCCGGTCCCACCGGCTGACCGTCGGGCAGATGGCGATTCTGGAACCGGCGATGGCCGAAACCTGCGGCATCGCCCTGATCACCCTGTTGCGCGAGGCCTTGGAGGAAGCGGTGCGTTGCGGAGTGCCCCGCGCGGCGGCGGAGGATTTCATGTACGGCCATATCAAGGTGCCGCTGGGCATCGCGTTCAACCGCGTGCAGTTCCCGTTCAGCGACGGGGCGCGGTTGGTGGCGGAGTTTGGCCGGCGCCAGCTCATCCGTCCCGACTGGAAAAAGGTCTTCACGCCGGAGAGTCTGGCCGAACAAGTGAACATCATCGTGAACGGTGTCCTGCCCGCCGCCGGGGCGGAACCCGTTCCCACCCCCACGCCCACGCCATGAAAACCTACTTGCGGTATGCTTTCGCTGCTTTGCTCGCCGGCCTGGCGCTCGTCGGGTGCGGCCAATCGCAACCCCCGGCGGCGCCGCCGGGGGCGGACCGTCCCCTGACGTTCGGCGTCAGCTTTGAGACCTTGCAAACGGAGTATTGGATCGCCGGGATGGACGCCATCAAGGCGGAGCTGTCCCGCCGCAACATCAAACTGCTGGCAGCCATCGCCGACGGGGACGCCAACCGGCAGTATGAGCAGGTGCGCAACTTCATCACCCGCAAGGTGGACGGCATCATCCTGGTGCCCAAGGATGCCAAGACGTGCCTGCCCATGATCAAGGCGGCGCACACCGCCGGCATTCCCATCGTGTTGTTCAACCGCCCCTGCGACCCCATCGACGGGTTCACCCCGGTGGCGGTGGTTGCGGACAATGTGGCCTTGACGCGCGAGACGGTCGCCAGCCTGGTGGAGCGGGCGCAAGTCGGCGGCGGCCGGCACCGGGCCATGGTCATCCTCGGGGACTTGGGCGATGTGAACGCGGTGGGGCGGCGCGACGGTTTTGAGGCGGCGCTCAAAGGCCGGGAAGCCGTGGTGGAGGTGGTGGCGCGGGTGCCTTCGGAGTGGAACCAGGAGAAGGCGCAGGCGGGGGTGGTCAACGCCCTCCAAGCCCACCCGGACATCGATTTCATTTTCACTTCCTCGGATTTCCTGCTGCCCTCGATTGTCTCCGCGCTCAAAGCCGCGGGCAAATACCACCGGACCGGGGAAACCGGGCATGTCTGGCTGGCGGGCTTCGATGGGGACGCCACGGCGTACCGGCTGCTGACGGAGGGTTATTTGGACGCCACGGGGGTGCAGGATGTTTACTTTGAGGCGCGGCAAACCGTGGAAGCGGTGTTGGATTTGCGGGCGGGCAAAAGCCTGCCGGGCACGATCCTCGACCCCGGGTTCGTGATCAGCCAGGCCAATCTGCAAGAACGGGCCCCCCGCATGTGGGGCGCGCAGGTCAAGAAGGCACCTTGATGCGCCGCGCCACCACGATGCCCGTTTTCGCGCCGGGGTGGCGGCCGCGGTGGGGTTCGGAATGCCTGATCCTGGCGGCCGGCGGCGTCTACTTTCTCGCGGCGGCCCCGTTCATTCCGGGACTCGCCTCCTGGGAAAACCTGGGCAACCTCCTCTCCAACCTGCTGCCGCTGCTGGTCATCGCGGTCGGCCAGACCTTGGTGTTGATTGCCGGCGGCATCGACCTCTCGGCCACCGCCATCATGGCGGTGACGAGCGTCGCGGGGGCGATGGTGATGCGGGGCGTGCCCGGCCATGGGCCGGTGGCCGCGTTGGCCGGGGTGGGGGTCATGCTCGGCATGGGGACCGCGGTGGGGTGGGGGAACGGCTTCGCGATCACCCGCCTGCGCCTGCCCGCCTTCATGGTGACCCTGACCTCCATGATGTTTTTCAGCGGCCTGGCCCTCTGGCTGACGCAATCCCAAAAAATCAACGGGTTGCCCGCCGCCTTCAACGCGTTGGGCGGCAACCTGGCGGTGGAATTGATCCTGACCACCGCGGTGGTGGGCCTCACGGCCTGGGGCCTCGGGCGTTTACTGGCGGGGCGCTGGCTGTACGCGGTGGGGCACAACCCCCGCGCCGCCCTCATCTCGGGTGTCCCGGTGGGGCCGGTGGTCATGGCGGCGTATGCGTTCAGCGGCGGCGCGGCGGCATTGGGCGCGGTGTTGCTCACGGGCCGCGGCGAGACGGGCGACCCGGTGCTGGGGCGGTACCTGATGCTGGATGTCATCGGCGCGGCGGTGCTCGGGGGCGCCAGCTTCTTCGGCGGCCGGGGGGGCGTCGGCGGGACGGCGGCGGGGGTGCTGTTCATCAAATTGGTCGACAACAGTCTGAGTCTGCAAGGGTGCTCCCATTTCACGATCATGATGGTCAAAGGGGGGCTGATCCTGGCCGCGGCGTTGGCGGACGGTGGCCGGCGGCGGTTGGCGGGTGAGGACCAAGGGGGCCGCGCATGATCGAGTTCCAAGGCATCGAGAAGCGCTTCGCCGGGGTGCGCGCGGTGGGTCCGGTGAGCTTCGACCTGCCGCCCGGGGCCACGCTGGGCCTCGTGGGGGAGAACGGCGCGGGCAAATCCACGCTCATGAATCTGCTGGGGGGCAACCTCCAGCCGGATGCCGGGAGCATGCGGTTGGCGGAGCGCCCTTACGCCCCGCACGGACCGGCCGAAGCCATGCGGTGCGGCATTGCGTTCATCCACCAGGAGTTGAATCTGTTCGGCAACTTGACGATTGCCGAGAATCTCTTCCTCACCCGGTTTCCCCGGTGGTGGCGCTCGCCCTTCATTTACCGGACCGGGTTGCGCGCCGAAGCGGGCAAACTACTCGCGCAGGTGGGCCTGGAGCTGGATCCGCACACGCCGATGGACCGGCTGGCGGTCGGCGAGTGCCAGTTGGTTGAGATCGCCAAGGCGCTGGCGGGTGATCCGCGGCTGATCATTTTCGACGAGCCCACGTCGTCCTTGAGTACCCGGGAGGCGGAGCGCCTGTTCGCACTCATGGCGGGCTTCCGCCGGCAGGGCCGTTCGCTCATCTATATTTCGCATGCGTTGGGGGATGTTCTGCGGCTGTGCGATGATTTGGTGATCCTGCGGGACGGGCTGGTCGCCGGCCGGGGCCCGGCGCGGGACTTCACGATCCCACGCCTGATTTCCTTGATGGCCGGGCGCGTACCCGAGGCCACGGCGCCCGCGCCCACGCCGCCGCGGGAACCGGCCGGGGCCGTGGCGTTGGCGGTGCGGGGGGTTTCCCGGCCGGGCGTGGTGCGGGATATTTCGTTCGAGCTGCGGCGGGGGGAAATTTTGGGGATCGCCGGGATGATGGGGGCCGGGCGGTCCGAACTGGCGCGCATTCTGTTTGGACTCGATGCGCCCGCCGCGGGGGAGCTGCGCTTGCACGGCCGACCGCTGCAGGGCGCGACCGTGCGGGAGCGCGTGCGGCGGGGAATGGCGTTTGTGACGGAGGACCGCCGCGGGGAGGGGCTGTGCCTGGAGGCTTCCGTCGCCGACAATCTCGCGTTGGCCGCCCTGCCCGCGTTCGCCCGGGGTCGGGCCCGCCGGATCGACCGCCCGGGATTACAAGCCGCGTTGACCCCCGTGAAGGCGGCCGTCCGACTGACGGCGGACGCCGACGGCCGGGCGGTGAAGACCCTGAGCGGCGGCAACCAACAGAAGGTGGTGCTCGCGAAATGGTTGCTCACGAAGCCCGGCGTGATCATCCTGGATGAACCCACCCGCGGCATCGACGTGGGCGCCAAATGCGAAATCCATGAACTCATCCGGGCGCTGGCGGCGGCGGGCACGGCGGTGTTGCTGATCTCCTCGGAGCTGGAGGAATTGACCGCCTTGTGCGACCGGCTCCTCGTGTTGAACCGGGGTGAAATCACCGCCACCCTGGCGCGCGCCGAGTTCGACCAGGCGCGGATTCTGGCGGCGGCCCTGCCCGGGGAGCGGTCCGCATGAACCGCCCGGGCGCCAGGCTGCTGCGGGGGGCGTTGAACCAGGCCTCCCTGATTTTGTTCGCCCTGGTCTTCGCGGGCTTTGGCAGCCTGTCCGCGAAATTCCTCAGCCCGGCCAACCTGCTGAATATCCTGCTCCAGTCCGCGCCGACCGTGATCGTGGCGGTGGGCATGACGTTTGTCTTGTTGACGGGCGGCGTGGATCTCTCGGTGGGGGCGGTCATGTTTGTCGGCGCCGCACTGGCCGGCAAGGCCGCCCCCGGCGGCGCGGGGCCGGCCGCCGCCGTCGGGCTGATGCTCGCGGCCGGCGCCCTCCTTGGTTTGGGCAACGGTTTCCTGGTGGCGCGCCTCAAGGTGATCCCATTTGTGGTCACGCTCGCCGTCATGTCCATCGGGCGCGGCTTCGGGCTGTGGCTCACGGAAACACGGGCGCTCAACCTTTCCAATGAATTCCTGCAGGTGGGGGCCGCCCGCGTGCTGGGGGTGCCGGTGCCGGTGCTGCTGGCCGGGGCGGTCCTGGTCGCGGCGACCGTGGTGCTGGGCGCAACCCCCTTTGGCCGTCAGCTTTACGCGGTGGGTCAGAATGCCGCGGCCGCCCGCCGGGCGGGGGTGAACACCCGGCGTATCCTGCTGATTGCGTATGTATTGAGCGGCGTTTGCGCCGGCCTGGGCGGCTTCCTATCGCTGGCGCAACTCGGCGCCGTGTCCTCGAAGTTCGGGGAAAACTATGAATTCAAGGCCATCGCCGCCGCGGTGCTCGGGGGCGCCAGCCTCCAGGGCGGCCGCGGGCGGATCTTCCCCGGCGCCCTGCTGGGCGCGACCCTGATCCAGGCGGTGGAAAACGGGCTCGTGATCCTCAACGCCGATCCGTACCTCTATCCGCTGGTCACCTCCGCGGTGATTTTCCTCGCGGTTTTGGTGGACGCGACGCGGACCTCGCTCCTGGCCGAAAGTCACCGCCGCCAGATCCGCGTCGAACCATGAGCCACGGCATGCACGAACCTCCGCTGGAGTTTTTGGTGACCGGCGGCGCGCAACGGCCGGCGCCACCGGTTCAGTTGTGCGCCGGCCCTTGCTCCGCGAGCTTTGCCGACGGCAGCCTGCGGTACGTCCGGTTGGGGTCGCGGGAGGTGTTGCGGGGGGTCTATGCCGCGGTGCGCGATGCGGAGTGGAACACCATCCCGCCCGTCCTGCGCGACATCACCATCGCGTCCGGTCCCGATGCCTTTGTCATTGAGTTCACCGCCGAACACCGTAGTGAAGCGATCCATTTTGTTTGGCGGACCCGGATTCAGGGCGACCGCGACGGCACCATCGAGTTCCGCGTGGCGGGGGAGGCGCGATCGGCGTTTCTGAGCAACCGGGTCGGGCTGTGCGTCCTGCATCCGATCGAAGGTTGCGCCGGCCGCCCGTGCCGTGTGGAACGGGTGGATGGCACCACCGCCGAACTGTGGTTTCCGGAACGGGTCGCCGCCGAACAACCGGTGGCGGGTTTCCATGGAATCCGCGCCCTGGCGCATGAAGTTGGTCCGGGACTCTGGGCGGAAGTCACTTTCCACGGCGAGGTGTTCGAGACCGAGGACCAGCGCAATTGGATTGACGCCAGTTTCAAGACTTACGGCACGCCTTTGGGTCTGCCCCGGCCGGTGGCGATTCCCGCGGGGGCCACCTTCCATCAAAGCGTGCGGCTCCGGCTCCGCGCCCGGGAGGGATCGATCCCCGAAATGCCGTCCCTCCCCCGCCCGACGGAGGAGGACGACGGCGTGGTGGAAGTGGAATGGAGCCCTGAAACGCTCCCGTTGCCGGCCATCGGCCTCCAGCAGCGGAACGACCCGGGGGGCGCTGCCGGGGCGGATTTGCCCGTCCCCGCCCAAAACCTTTTGCGGGACCTGGATTTGGCGCATTTGCGGGTGGAATTGCGGCTGTCCCGACCGGATTGGCGCGGGGATTTGGCCCGCGGTTGGCGTACGGCCCAGGCGCTGGACTGCCCCGTGGAACTGGCGCTCCTCGTCGCCCGGGACCGGTTGACCGAGGTTCCCGCGCTGGTTCGGGAGCTGACCGCGACGGGCAGCCGGCTGCGCCGGCTCCTCGTTTTGGAGGCGGGCGCCCGCTCGACGTCTTGCGCGCTGTTTATGGCCGTCCGCGACCACTTGGCAACCTTGCGGGTGCCGGTGGGGTTGGGCACGGAGGGCGATTTGTATGATCTGGATTTGGCGGCCGCCGGGGAGGCGGCGGAAGCCGGCGCGGAGTTCATCGCCTGGTCCATGAACCCCCAGGTGCATGCCTTTGACAACCTTTCGCTGGCGGAAACGCCCGCGGGCGCCGCGGAGCAGGTGCGCGCCCTCCGGCACTGGTTTCCGCGGACACCCTTGGTGGTCACCCCCGTTACGCTGCGGCCGCGCCGGTCCACCGCGGCCGCCTTGGCGGGCGATCCGCGGCAGGGATCGCTCTTCGGCGCCGGTTGGACCCTGGCCATGCTCAACGAATTGGCGGCCGCCGGCGCCGAAAGTGTGTCCCTGTACGAAACCACGGGCCCGCGGGGAATCATGATGGATGACGCGGGCGGGCCGGGCCGGGTCTTCCCCGTCCACCACGTCCTTCGCGCCCTGGCGGGATTCCGCCTCGTCCTCCGGACGCATTCCTCCGCGCCCCGGAAAGTCGCCGCCCTGACCGTGTTGGACGCGGACTCGGCGGCGCGACTGCTGGTGGCCAACTTGCAGGCCGTGCCGCAGGCGGTGCGGCTGCCCGCCGCGTGCGCCGCCGGGCGATTTGGAATCTTGGACGAAACCACCGTACGTTCCGCCCTGCGGGAGCCGGAGCATTGGCGCGCGGGCGACCGGAAGCGGCCGGCGCCTGGTCCGGACGGACGCACGCTCGTGCTGCCCCCGTGCGCGTTGCTGCTGGTGGATGTCCCGGCGTTACCCCCTACCCCATGAAATCCCAATCGACCATCGGTGCGGAAGCGTCCGGCGCCGGCTTCGCCGCCCTGCTGGAGGCCTGTGCCGGCCTGACTTTTGAGCCGCACGACATCGCGGAGCAACTGGATGAAAAGGGGCACTACGAAATCGCGTTGGATCGCGAGTTTCCGTTTTCCATCAAGTTGTTCCGCTTCAGTTCGCAGCACCACACCCGCGGCCAGACCTGGCACGAGCGGCTGGAATTGTTCACCCCGCTCGATGGTCCGGCGCGCTTCCGCATGGGCAACCAGGAGGTGCAACTCGCGCGCGGGGAGGTGTTGGTGGTGGACAACCTCAAGCTGCATCATGTCGTGGATTTTCCGGGCTTCGACACCCGGGTGGTGGTGATCAGCTTCCTGCCGGAGTTTGTTTACAGCCTGGGCTCGCCCTCCTTTGACTACGCCTTCCTGCTCCCGTTCTACACCAAGCTGGAAAAGCAGCCGCACATCGCCCGCCTGGCGGAGCCCGCCGCCGCCCGCGTCGGCCTCGCCATGGCCGGGCTCGTGCGGTGCTACTTCCAGCGCGAGGACCAGCCCTTCCTCCAAATTGGCTGCAAAGCCTGCCTGCTGGAGATTCTCTACCACATGGCGTGCCTGTTCAAAGGCTCCGAGCTCTTGAAATGGGAGTTCGTCCGCCAACAGCAGCGCACGCTGCAGCTCAAAAAGCTGTTCGACCATATCAGCCGCCATTACGCCGCCAAGTTGAGCGTGGGGGAAGCCGCCCGGCTCGCGGGCATGAGCCCGCCCCAGTTCATGAAGAATTTCAAAAAAGTGTCGGGCATGACCCTCGTGGCGTACCTCAACCACGTCCGCCTGACCAACGCGGCCCGGCTGCTCAAGGAAACCAATCAGTCCATCGCGGAAATCGCTTTCCAGGTCGGCTTCGCGGACCAAAGTCACTTCGACAAGCGGTTCAAGCGCTCCTTCGGCATGGTGCCCAAGGAGTTCCGCTTCCGCAAAACCCCCGGATTGGAGTGACGCCCCACGCCCATGCCACCACAGCCATCTTTCCAGCCGCCTTCAAACCCCGGCCCGCCCATGAAACCATCCCTCCGATCACCGGCTTCCGCCGCCCTCCTGCTGTTGCCCTGGCTCTTCGCCGTCCCGCCCGCCCCCGGCGGGGAGCCCGCCATCCCCGTGCGGTTCACCTTGCCCAAATCCGCCTTCGTCACCTTGGTGTTGGAGGACGCCGAAGGGCGGCGGGTGCGCAATTTGATTTCCGAGACCAAACTGCCCGCGGGTGAAAACGTGGTTTATTGGGACGGCTACGACGAGGGGGCGGGCGGCCGGGCGGGTGATTTCATTCGGCACCGTGCGCCGGCGGGGGAGTACCACGTCCGCGGGCTCGTTCATGACGGCCTGCACCTGCGCTATGAATTCAATGTTTATGGGGGCGGGAAGCCACCCTGGCCGACCTTGGACGGGAGCGGCGGCTGGTTGGCCGATCATTCCGTTCCCTGCGATGTCCTGTTCCTCCCCGCGGGTACCGGACCGGTTCCCAACGGCGCGCCTCAGATCCTGGTCGCCTCCCGGGTCGGCGAGGCGGGCGACACCTTGCTGGTCATGGATGAGGCGGGCAACAAACTCGTCGGCGGCCCCAAGATCGACGGTTGGGCCGGCGGCAACGCCCTGGCCCGCGACGCCGGGCCCGATCGGGATCCCGAGTTTTTCGCCTACACGGTCAACCTGAGCGCTGGCGCCACCCCGGTGCACGGCCTCCATGCCGTCCGGAGCATGCGGCCGGGACCCGGCGGGGCGGTGGGCATTGATACTTTTGAGGCCAAACTGATCGGCAAATACCCCGATGGCGTGCGGGAGGGGCTGCACGCGGGCGCCGGGTTGGCGGTGCACAACGGGCTCATCGCCACCAGTGTGCCGTGGAAGGACCGGATTTACTTTTTCGACAGCCGGAAAAAAGCGGCCCGGGGCGAAGCCAACTTGCCCCGGCCCAAGGGTTTGCTTTTCGATGCGGAAGGCCGCCTGCTCGCGCTCACCCGCAACGGTCTCCAACGATTCACCGTGGTCCTGACGGCGGACGGCACCCGGGCCACGCTCGCCCATCCGGAGACCCTGATCACCGGCTTGGAGGATCCGCAGCGGGTGGCGTTCGGATCCGACGGCCGGATTTACATCAGCGATTGGGGCGCCAGCCACCAGGTCAAAGTTTTTGATGCCGCCTACCAGCCGGTGCGCACCATCGGCCGGCCCGGCGGCCCGCAATTGGGAAAGTATGACGAACTGCGGATGCAGTACCCGGCCGGGGTGGCGGTGGACAGCCAAAATCACCTCTGGGTGGCCGAGGCCGACAATCTGCCCAAACGCGTCAGCGAATGGTCCGCCGAGGGGGAACTCCGGCAGGCCAAATACGGCCCCACGCACTACGGTGGCGGCGGCACCCTGGACCCGGCGAATCCCAATCGCCTGTTCTTTGCCACCTTCGGAGGCATCCTGGAGTTCGCGTTGGATTGGGATCGCGGGACCGCGCGCGTGGCGGCGGTCGTGGCGCGCGCGGAAACGCAGGGCAACGATCCCATGGCGGGGGAAAACTGGCTGCCCGAACGGCCGCTCCGCGTGGGCGATCGCACCTATTTGGTGGGTGGTTACCAGGGCGGCCTGCGGGGCAACACGTTCTCCGCGATTTATCTCCTGGACGAGCCCACCCACATTGCCCGGCCGGTGGCCTATCTGGGCTCCGACCGCTGGTGGCCTTATTTGTACACCCGGCCCGACATTCTGGCGACCGCCCCGAACCGGCAGCACGAGCACTTCATGACTTGGAGCGATCTCAACGGGGACCTGAAGGTCCAAACCAACGAATTCCGCTACCGCGTTTTCCCCGAAGAATTCCCGGCGGCGGACGGCCGCCCCGCCAGGACCCATGGTTATCGCGAATTTCTGTTCGGCCCCGGACTTGAAGCCACCGGGAATTGGGCCATCCGGGTGCCGCCCCCGGTCATCACCGCTGCGGGCGTGCCGCTCTTTGATTTGGAAAAAGCCCGCTTCTTGATGCCACCCACCGGGGATCTGGCCCGGGCGGAGGACGGGCTCTGCTTGGTGCCCGCCAAGGACGGCTGGTTGATCAGCGCGGCGGCGGGCTACCGCGAAGGGCGCCGGCAGTGGAGCTATCGGGAGTATCCGGACGACAACACGCTCCCGATGCAGCCCGGCCAATACATCGCGCCGACCCGTTTTCTCGGGCCGCCGTTTCAACCGCCGGGCGAGGTGGGCGAAGTCTTTGTGATCAATGGGGAGATGGGCAACTTCTACGTTTTCACCACCGACGGGCTGTTCATCCAAACTTTGGGCGGGGACGCCCGCCGGTTTCCACCCATCCGCCTGCCCCGGGCCCAACGCGGCCAAATCATGGACGGCTTCAGCTTCGAGCAGGAGCACTTTCACCCGACCATCACCCAGGTCCCCAACGGGGAGGTTTACTTGGTCGCGGGGTTTGCCAGCTCGAGCCTTTACCACGTCGAAGGTTGGGACTCGGTCCGGCGGCGCGATTTCGGCACCATTTTGCTTACGTCGGAACTGTTTGAAAGCCTGCGGGCCACCCAGGTGGAGCCGCACCGGGCGGCCGAAAGTCAGGAACTGGAGGTGACGGCCCTGGCGGCGGCGCCGGTGGATCTCGCGGCGTGGCAACCCGCGACCAATATCGCGATTGGCGACCGGGCGACCGCGGGGGTAGCGTTCGACCGCGAGCACCTTTTTGTCCAATGGCGGACGGACGATACCAACTTGATGGCGAACGCCGCCACCGATTACCGGTTCCTGTTCAAGTATGGCGGCGGCCTGGACTTGCTGCTCGGACTGCAATCGCAAAATCCCCGGGCACGGGGTGAGGGATCGGTGAATCCGGTGCGGGTGTTGGTGGCGCGCACCGGTGACCAAACCCGCGCGGTTCTGTATCAACCAAAGGCTTCCGGCAGCCCCGCGGAAAACCGGACCGTGTTCGCCTCCCCGGTCGGGGAAGTGACGTTTGACGTGGTCCGCGAGGTGAGTTCCCAAATCGTGCTGGTGCAAAACGAAGGTGTGTACACCGTCAAGATTCCCTTGAGCGTGTTGGGTTGGCAGCCGCAGTCCGGACAAACCTACCGGGCCGACCTTGGCCTCCTGCGCGGCAACGGCGCGCAAACCCTGCAACGGGTTTACTGGAACAACCGCGACACCGCCATCGTCAGCGACCTCCCCAGCGAAGCCCGGCTGCGGCCGGAAAACTGGGGTTGGTGGAAAGTGCGCTGAACCCGGCGGCCGGACGGTCTGGCCTTGGGGCGGCTTGACGGACGCCGGGCAATCCCTCTAGTTTTGCCGTGAATTGAACCTGCGCACGCATCCACTTTTGGCCGCCCTCTTCGGCCTGGCCGGGCTTCTGGCTCCCGCAGCCGCTGCTCCGCCGATCTTTAACACCGAAACCGCGACCAACGGGCCCATGCCCACCGCCGAGGTCGTGGCGAAAACGGTTCTCCCCGCGGGCTTTCATTTGTCGGTTTTCGCCGCGGAGCCGGACGTCCAGCAACCGATCGCCATGGCCACGGACCCGCGGGGCCGGTTGTGGGTGGCGGAGAACTACACCTATTCGGAAGTGAAGGTGGGTTACCACCCGGATTTGCGCGACCGCATCCTGATGTTCGCGGACACCAACAACAGCGGCCATTTCAACCAGCGCACGGTTTTTTGGGATGACGCGCAACGGTTGACGAGTGTGGAAGTGGGCTTGGGCGGTGTGTGGGCGCTGGCCCTGCCGAATCTGGTGTTCATCCCCGACGCCAACGGGGATGGCATCCCCGACGGCCCGCCGCAGATTGTCTTGGACGGCTTCGAATCCGCGCAAGCCCGGCACACGGTGGCCAACGGCTTGCGCTGGGGGCCGGACGGCTGGCTCTACGGTCGGCACGGCATCCTGGGCACCTCGCTGGTCGGCCCGCCCGGCACGCCCGCCGGCCAGCGCATCCCCATGAACGTCGGCATCTGGCGCTACCATCCCACCCGGCGCATCTTCGAGGTGGTGGCCCGGGGAACGACCAATCCTTGGGGCATGGATTGGGATCCCCACGGCGAACTCTTTTTCATCAACACGGTGATCGGCCATCTTTGGCACGTCATTCCGGGCGCGCATTACCGGCGCATGTTTGGCGAGGATCCCACGCCCAACGTCTTCAACCTGATCGAACAAACCGCGGACCACGTCCACTGGGCCACGGGGGAAGTCTGGACGGATGTGCGCAAAGGCGTCACCGACCTCACCGCGGCGGCGGGCGGGGGCCACGCGCACACCGGGTTGCTGATCTACCAGGGCGGCCAATGGCCCGAGACCTGGAACGGCCGGGTCTTGACGATCAATTACCATGGCCGCCGGCTGAACGTCGACCAACTCGAGCGGCAGGGCGGCGGCTTTGTCGGGCGGCACCAGCCCGATGCGCTCGTGTTTGCGGATCCCTGGTTCCGCGGCATCGATGTGATCGCCGCGCCCGACGGCGGCGTGTTCGTCAGCGACTGGAGCGATGCCGGCGAGTGCCACGACAATGAGGGCATTCACCGTACGAGCGGGAGAATCTATAAATTGACCTACGGCGCGCCCAACCTGGCGCCCGCGGACCTGACGGCGCTCGGCGAGGTGGCGCTGGCGCAACTCCAGACCAGCCCAAATGACTGGCAGGCCCGGCAAGCGCGGCGGGTGCTGGCGGATCGCGCCCACGCGGGCGCTCCGCTGCATGATGGGCGCGCGGCGCTGACGCGGTTGGCGTCATCCGATCCCGAGGAAGTTCACCGCCTGCGCGCCCTCTGGGCGTTGCACGTGTCCGGTGGGGTTGATCCCTCCCTGCTGCGGGACAAACTCAAGGGTGCGGAGTACGAGCGCGCTTGGGCGCTGCGGTTGCAGGCGGACGCGGCGGATTTCGCCGGTTGGGCGGAGTCGGTGCTCCCCGAATTCGCAGCCAAGGAAAGTTCCGCCTTGGTGCGCGTGACCCTGGCCTCACTGTTGCAAAAGCTGCCCTTGTCGCATCGCGCACCGTTGGCGCGGGAGCTGTTGGCGCATGCGGAGGACGCCACGGACCACAACCAACCGTTGATGCTCTGGTATGGCATCGAGCCGCTCGCCGCCAGCGACCCCGGGTTCGCCGAACTGCTGGCCGGAGCGCGGCTGCCGCTGGTGCAGCGCTTGGGCGCGCGCCGACTCGCCCAAGACCTGGATTCCGCGCCGCAGCGCGTGGATGCGCTGCTGCGGGCCATTGCGCGGAACCCCTCCGCGGCGGTGAGCGAAGCCGTCCTCGACGGGCTGGCCGAGGGTTTGGCCGGCCGGCGACAGGTGTTCCCGCCCGCCGCGTGGGCCGAAGTGGCCCCCCGGCTTATGACCGGGGCCAATGATTCGCTCCGGAGCCGCATTCTCGATTTGGGCGCGGGGTTCGGCGACCGTGCGGCGCTGGGCGAACTCACTAATCTGGCGTTGGACCGCGGGGCGGAGTCCGCCCGGCGCCGCGCCGCGCTGGCCTCGCTGATTCGAGCCCGGGTCGCCGGCTTGGCCGAACTCTGCGACCGGCTGCTCACCGTTCGGGAACTCGCCGGCGTGGCGGCGGGTGGATTGGCGTTGTCCGCGGATCCGGCCGTGGCGGACCGGCTGCTCGCCGAGTGGCCGAATTTGGACGAGTCCGCCCGCCCGCCGGTCTTGAACGTGTTGCTCTCCCGTCCCGCTTGGACCATGAAACTGCTGGACGGCATCAGCGCGGGGAAACTGCGGCGGTCCGACCTGGGCGTCGCGCAAGCCCGGCAAATTCGCGATCTTCAGGACGCCGCGTTGACCCGCAAGCTGGGCGAAGTCTGGGGGGTGCTGCAGGATCCGGACGAGACCACAAAGCGCGTTACGCTGGCCAAATGGAAACAAAAACTGACCCCGGGGGTGTTGCAATCCGCGGATCCGGCCGCCGGCCAAAAACTGTTCGGGCTGACCTGCGCCGGGTGTCACCAGCTTTACGGGGCCGGCGCGGACCTCGGCCCCGAACTCACGGGCGCGGGGCGGCAAAACCTCGACTACCTCCTCGGGAACATTTTATTCCCCAGTGAAGTGGTCGCGGCCGACTACCGCCCGACGACGCTCAACCTCAAGGACGGGCGCGTCCTCACGGGGATTGTTCGGAGTCGCACCGCCCAGGCGCTGGTGCTGGCCATGATCGGCGAAACCGCCACGATCAGCCGCGGCGATATCGCCGCCGAGCAAGTCTCCGCGCTTTCCCTGATGCCCGAAGGGCTGCTGGACGGCCTGACCGACCAGCAGGCCGCGGATTTGATGCGCTTTCTGATGAGCCAAGCCCCCCCGGCCCCGGCCCGCCGGTGAGGCTTTACCGGGCCGGCGGCGGTTCGACCGGCGTCCGCAAGTTGCCGCGCAGCCAAGCCAGCAAATCGGCCAGGTCCGCCGGGCTGAGGGTCTCGGCGAACGACGGCATGAGGGAGGTGGTGAGCCGCCGCACCCGGGTCACATCCTTGCGCAACAACACCTGCTCGACTCCGTCCGGCAGTATCAGCGCCAGGCTGGTGGCCCCGTCGTCCTTCAGGATGCCGGTGACGGTGGCGCCGTCCGCCATGCCGGCCGCCGTGGTCTCGTAACCGGGGCGGATGCGGTCGTTGGGCAGCAGGATGTCCTTCAACAATCCCTCCTCGGCGCCACCCAACTGGCCCAGCAAGTCCGGGCCCACCTCGTGACCTTCCGCGCCGATGCGATGGCAGGTGGCGCAGGCCTGCAGAAACAATGCGTGGCCGTGGCGGAGATCGCGTGGTCGCGCCAACGCGGCGACAAACTGGCGAAAGGTCGCGTCACTGATTTGCCCGGCGGCGGGGGGTGCGCCCGCGGTGGCCGGCAGGGCGTCGCCTTCAACGGGGCCGGCGCTGAAGGTGTCCGTCAGCGCGCGCGCGGTTTTTCGCACGTCCGCGTTGGCGCTGGCGGCCAAAGCCGCCAGGGCGGTTCGCGCACCGGGTTGCACCAGCGGTTGGCGCACGGCGTTCTTGCGGCCGTTGACCAATCCGCGCAGCACGGCCGTCTGGATGGCCGGCCCGGCTGGGGCCACGAGTTCCAGACTGCGGGCCAGCTCGGCCTCATTGCGACCGGCGGCAACGGTCTGCGCCAAGGGCGCCAGCAGGGTGGCGGCCCCGCCGGGATCGCGCACCAGTTCCGCCAGCATTTCCCCACCGCGCCCCCCCAGCGAGGACAGGAGGGCGGCGTCCATCCAGCGGATGCCCAAATGCTCGCGGGCGAATCGGGCCAACTGGGCGAACGCGCGCGGATCCCGTGATTCGCCCAAGCTCAAGGCGAACTGAATCCGCACGCGCGGATCCGGCTCCGCCGCGGCCGCCGCCAGCACCGCTTGGAGGAATTCCGGACCGGCCGCTTCACCCAGCCAGTGGTCGGCGATTTGCAGCGCCTGAATCCGCACCGCCGCGGCCGGGTGCCGGAAAAAGGGTTGCGCGTCCCGCGGCGTCAGGCGGCCGAGTTGGTCCAGCGTCCAGAGCGCCGTGATCAGGGCCTCGGGTTCCGTGGCGCGCTCGGCCAGCAACTCCCGCAATCCCGGCTCGGCCCCGACGTCGGCCCGCTCAACGATGAGTCGCGCCGCGGTTTGCCGCCGCTGGAGCAGCGGGCTGGCGCATTCCCGGGCCAGCGCCCGGCCGGTCAACCGGTGCAGATCCGCGTTCGGTGCCGCCGACGCGTCGCGGTGGGTCAGGCGGTAAATGCGCCCCCGGTCGTGGCCGTGGTAAACCCCGTATTGTTGTTGCAAATGGCGCGGGATGGCGGAGTAGTCCTCAATGATTTCGCGGTAGTAGTCGGCGATCCAGATCGCGCCGTCCGGCCCGTGCGTCAGGTTGATGGGATGACTCCACGCGTCCCGACTGGCGGCAAACTCCGACCGCTCCTCCCCCGGGGCGCGGTGGATGGTCAGCGCCGCACCCTCGGCGGTGATCAACGAGCGGTGGATGAGGTTGCCGGCGGGCTCGCAGACAAAGTATTGGCCGTGCAGCCCGGGCAGGACGTGGTCGCGGTAGACCAGCGGCCCGCAGGCCGCGGTGAACCAGCCGTCCGCCTCGCTTTCGGCGGCGCCATAGCGGCTGTTGTAGTACTTGAAATACTCCGGATCATCGGCCCGTTTCTGCCGCCAGGGATGCGGTTTGGACAAGGAGTAGGCGCGATGATCCCCGGTGGGGGCCTCCAATCCGCGCACGGCGGCGTCGGGATTGCGCGCCAGGTAGCGCCACGACAGGGGGGCGATATAAATGGCGGGGACGGTGGTGTTTTCGGTGAAGCGGTCGCCCGCGGCCGTCAGGGCGAAACCGAAAGTGCCCGTGCCGCCCGTCACTGGCTCGATGGCGGTGCCGTCGGGCCGGATGCGGAAATCGGAATCCGGCAACTCAACCGGCCGCGCCAGCCGGGGCCCGGTGATGGTCGCGCCCCCCCAGCCGCGGCCAAAATAGATCCAGCCGTCCGCCCCCCACTGCGGCGAATTAATGCCGCGCCACAACTCCCCGGTGTGGAAACCCGTGAAGAGCACTTCGCGCACCGCGGGTCGGCCGTCGCCGTTGCGGTCCGCCAGATAAACAATGTCCGGCGCGCAAGCCACGATGACCCCGCCGCGCGCCGGCACCAGGCCGTAGGCCGGCGGCAGATCCGCGGCCCAGACCACGGCCTCGTCGAGGCGCCCGTCGCCGTGGGAGTCGCGGAGCAGTTTCACCACTCCATAAGTGCCCGCTTTCGCGGCGCGTTTGAATTTCTCGTCCGCCTCGACGCGCCGCACTTGCGTGTCCAGCTTGCCGGTCTTGTTCAGTTCCTCGATCTCGAGTTGGCCCTCCAGATTGTAGCCGTGTAATTCGCTCACGAACAGGCGGCCCCGCTCGTCCCAACAAACCCCCGTCGGGGAGGCGATCAGCGGCTCACTGGCGACGACCTCCATGCGAAACCCCGGGGGCAACTGGAACGCCGCCGCGGCGTCCGCGGGCGACCGCGCGGGCGGCGCGTCCGTGGGGCGGGGAATTTCCGCGGCGTCCGCGTGTCCGGCCCCGGCGAGCAGGACGGTGAGGAAAAGCGCTTTCATCCGGAAATTAATAACCGCGGTTGGCTTCCTGTCCAGCGAACTCAGCTCCGGGCTCTCCCCGGTCGCGGAGAATTTCGTCCTATTAAATAATCCTATCGTTCTATTTTGCGTTAATCCGATCCATTAGCGTGACAGGGTGTCCACTGTATCTGTATGCCGCCGCCGGCCGTGCCGGCGTCATCCATCGGGATGACCTGATCGAAGCCATGGCCTGGCCTGCCTTCCGGCGTCACTCAAAAACCACCAACCCTGCAACCATCGCGGACCCAACCTCCCAACCAGCTTATGAACCCCTCCCGAACGCTTGCCCCCCGCCGGGCCGGACTCTTCCCGCGAGTCCGCCTCGCCGGCGCCCTCCTCACCGCCGGCCTCCTGTCGGCCGCGGTGGATCTCCACGCCCAATGCACCCCGACCAATATCACCCTGAGTGTGGTGATCGCGAGTGGATCCGACTGGAACACCGCCAAAAAGTGGAGTGATCAGAATCCCGCCAGTGTCTCCGCCGGCGCCAACCCCTGCGACACGTACGAATGCCTGCCCGGTTCCCGTTTGCGCAGCCCGAACGGGGCCACTTATGCGATGTTTCCCGGCGTCTTGTTGACCATGGATGGCAACAGTGTCCATGTCAACGGCAACAGCGGGAATCCCTCGGGCGTCGGTGAAATCCGCTTCAAACAAGGTGCCAACACGGGGGGCAGCCTGAGCATGGATTACGGCACGAATTACTTTAACAAGTTGGTCATGAACGGCGGTCAGTTGGACTTGGGCAACGACGGCACCTGCGTGATCGACGGCGAATTGAACATCGCCGCCCCGTCCTCCATGTATAACGACGGTCCGAATGACCGTGGCTACGTGGTGATCGGGAAGTTGACCGGGAGCGCCCGGTTGGAATGGTGGGCGGTGCAGAATGGTCTGTTCAGCCCTTCTTACTTCCACAACCTTAACATCGCCGGCAACAACAACACCTTTTCCGGAACGTGGTACGTGCACGATGGCGTTTTGGTCGGCACCGGCACGAACGCCCTCGGCACCAACACGATCACTATCGACTCCCAGGGCGCCCTCCTGACCACCTACAACATCAACAATCGCAACGGCAACCTGATTCTCAACGGCCAGATGTTTCTGACCCAGGATGACACCTTTCAATCCGTCATCATCAACGGGGTGGGCCTGACCAAGGGCACCCACAGCTTCGCCGAGCTTTCCGCGAGCTTTACTAATTTTCCAGCGACCTGGGCCGCCTACCAGGGGGTGGAGTCCTACACGGCCGGTTCGGGGAGCATCACGGTGTTGGCGAACAACACCACGCCGGTTTCCTTTCTCTCCACCCCCGCCAATCAACGGGTGCTGACCAATACCACCGCGACCTTTGCCGCGGCGGTCTCCGGACCGGCCCAGTCGATTCAGTGGTACTCCAACAATGTCGCCCTCGCCGGCGCCACGAATCTGACTTACACCGCGGGGCCCGTCGACCCGGCATACAACAACGCCGTTTACAAAATTGTCGTGGCCAACAACATCAACTCGGTCAATGCGAGCGCCACCCTGACCATCGGCAACGCCGTGTTGGTGCCCGGGTTTGTCAACCGCAGCGTTTGGATCGGGACCCAATACACCCGGGCCAATACGGACGGCACCACGGACGTGCCATCCGTCACGGGGGTGTTGACCGCCTTCGAGGATCCGATCAACGACAACGTCAACAATTTCGTGGATATCGTCGCGGGCTACTTCACGCCCGCCGTCACCACCAACTACGTGTTCTTTGTCAGTTCCGACGATGATACCGACCTCTATCTCAGCACCGACAACACGCCCGCGGGCAAGAACTTGATCGCCCAGGAACCGAATTGGAGCAACAGCCGGCAGTGGTTGTCCGCCGCCAGTGGCGGGGCGGCGGCCAACAGCCAGAAGCGCTCCGACCAATGGAGTCCCGATGGCGGGATAACGGTGCCGTGGGCCGCGGGGATTCCGCTGGTGGCGGGGACGCGGTATTACATTGAGGCGGTCCACCACCAAGGCACCGGCGGGGACAATTTGGCGGTGACCTTCAGCTTCAGTGGGGACAATGATCCCGCGAACGGCTCGGCTCCTTTGCTGACCGGCAGTCTGATCTCCGGCTATTTCATCGATGGCGGCACCGTGACGATCACCAACGCGCCCAAGAGCGGCACCTTGGTGGAAGGCCATTTCACCAACTTGACGGTGGGGGTGCAGGCTTCCAGTCCGTTCGTTCAATACCAATGGCTGCGCGGCGGGGCGGCGATCCCGGGCGCGACCGGCACCACCTACCAGACCCCGGTGCTGTTTCACGCCACGGATGACCAGGCGCATTACCAGGTCGTGGCCTCCATTCCAGCCGGACAGACCACCACCAGTGCGGTGGCCACGCTGACGGTTTTGGCGGATACCTCCCCGCTGTTGATCGCCGAAGCCCCGGGCGTGGTGTTGAACAGCCTGAGCACCAACAACGAAATCGATTTGATCTTCAACAAACCCATTACCGTGGCCACCGCCACTAATTTGGCCAATTACCAACTCAGCGGCGCCACCGTGCTGGCCGCTGATCTGGTGACCAACAGCAGCGGCTTGGACAAGGCTTGGTACGGCGTGGTTTTGACCACCAGCAACCTGGCGGCCGGCGCGCTCTACAACCTCACCGTCTCCGGCCTCCACGACATCTTCGGCAATGTGCTGGCGGCAACGAATTTGCCAGTCACGCCGTCCGCCTTCAGTTGGGCGGCCATTGGTCGCAGCGATTGGTCCGCCGACTATTATCAGAGCCCCTTCGGCAACCCCACCACCATCCCGGTGCTGCCCTCGCGGGCGCTCGCGGTCGGCGGCCGCGGCTTCAACTTGGTCAACGGTGGCGAAACCTTCCTGAACATGGACGAGGACATCACCTTTGCCTACCAGCCCGTGCAAGGGAATTTCGATATCGCCGTGCAGGTGCAAAACTTGGATCCCTCCGTCCACTCCTCCGTCGCGGGTTTGATGGCGCGGGAAGGCATCGAGCCCCCCGGCGCCACCCGGAATTTTGTCCCTTACCGCTTCCAATCCATCATGGTGTCACCCGCTTCGGACTACACGGGCACCATCCTGCCGCCTTTCCTCCCCTTGTGGAGCCGGGTGACCTACGGCGCCAACATGGATGATCCGATCGATCAATTCGGCAGTTTCACCACCAATTACACCAAGGCGGCCTTCCCCGCCGTCTGGCTGCGCATGCAGCGGCAGTTGACGGACACCAACGACGTGTTTGTCATGTCCTCCAGCACCAATGGAACCGCTTGGACCATTCTCGGCGACCAGAACTTCGTCCAGAACGGCGATATCACCACCGCCATGCCCACGAACCTCTATGTGGGGGTGGCTTACGGCGCCTTTATCGATCAAATGGGCGGCGTGCCGGCCGCCTTCAATGTCGCCCGGGACTTTGCGGTGCGGGTGCGCAACTTCGGCCCCACCGGGGTGTTGCCGGTCGCGGTGACGCTCCAAAATGCCGGCCTGACCGGACCGCAGTTGCGCTTCACCTTCGCCTCGCAATCCGGGGTGAGTTATGTGGTCGAATACAAGAACGCGCTCGGCGGCGGTTCCTGGACCACCTTGACCACTTTACCCGGCACCGGCGGCAATCTGACCGTGACCGATACCGCCGGTTCGGGCAAACGATTCTATCGCGTAAGGGGCCAATGATCCGGGACGTGCCCCCTCGGTGGGGGGGGTGTGTGTTGGTTATGTGATAGAGGGGAGGCCGGGTCGCCCGATCCGGCCTCCTTTTTTCCCCACCCGGCCCGGTGAATTCCGTCCCAAAGTTGCAGGCAAATCGTCCTAGCCATCCTGTCGGTCCATTCCTATTCTTTCCCCATGCATTGGCTCCCCTTGAAGCGTCGTTCCGCCGCCTTTTGGCCGCTTTTGGCCTTGGTTTTAATCTGTGCGCCGCCCGCGCCGGCCGCCGCCCCGCGGCTTAAAGTGGCGCCGAACCACCGCTATTTGATTACGGAGGATGGCCGCCCGTTTTTTTATCTCGGCGACACCGCGTGGGAAATCTTCCACCGGCTCAAACGCGAGGAAGTGGACCGCTACCTCGACAACCGCGCGGCGAAGGGTTTCACGGTGATCCAGGCGGTCGCGATCGGGGAATTCGACGGGGACACGGTTCCCAACGCCTACGGCCACCTGCCCCTGGTGGACCGCGATCCCGCCCGGCCGGCCGTCCAGGACGGGCCCGAGAATGATTACTGGGACCACGTGGATTTCGTCGTCAAAGCGGCCGGGGCGCGCGGGATGTACGTCGGGTTGCTGCCGACGTGGGGCCGCTACTGGCATGACCAACTCAAGGACGGCAAACCTCTGTTCACGGAGGCCAATGCGGAAGTCTATGGGGAATGGATCGGCCGGCGCTACCGCGACCAGGCCGTCATTTGGATCCTGGGCGGTGATCGCAACGTGGAAAATGACGAGCAAAAAGCGGTCCTCGCGGCCATGGCGCGCGGCTTGCGCCGGGGCGACGGGGGCGAACACCTCATTACGCTCCACCCCAACGGCAGCAGCGGGTCGTCCAAATGGTTTCAAAACGACGCTTGGATGGATTTCAACCTGCGGCAAAACGGGCACGGCGCGGAATACACCGGCCGGTACGACCAGACGCTGGT
>CAIYZC010000071.1 GCA_903930565.1 uncultured Pedosphaera sp. | reverse complement strand
TTTTTCCCCAACTCCAACCGC
Source organism: uncultured Pedosphaera sp. (assembly GCA_903930565.1). Classification (GTDB taxonomy): domain Bacteria; phylum Verrucomicrobiota; class Verrucomicrobiia; order Limisphaerales; family Pedosphaeraceae; genus CAIXFN01. The sequence goes on along the minus strand of CAIYZC010000071.1, from coordinate 8,039 downwards.
GGGAGAGCCTTAGGCTCGTTTGCACCGCAACCAGAAAATGCCCGCCAAACACAGCAAGCGCTACCGTAAAGGTCTCGAACTGGTCAATGCGACTCAACACTATCCGCTCAAGGCGGCCGTGGAGTTGCTGGCCAAATTCCCCAAAGCCAAGTTTAACGAAACCGTTGAAGTGGCTTTTAAACTGGGAGTTGATCCCAAGCAATCCGACCAAATGGTCCGTGGCACCGTTCCCCTGCCGCACGGCAGCGGCAAGGTGGTGCGGGTTTTGGTGTTCGCCAAGAACGGCGCGGCGGCCGATGCGGCCCGCGCGGCGGGTGCGGAATTCGTCGGCTACGACGATTTGATCAAGAAGTGTTTGGAAGGGTGGTCCGATTTTGATGTGGCGATCGCCACGCCCGACGCGATGGTGGAAGTGCGTAAGCTCGGCAAAGTCCTCGGGCCGCGCGGTTTGATGCCCAACCCCAAGACCGGCACGGTCACCGAAGACACCGCGAAAGCGATTCGCGAAGTCAAGGCGGGCCGCGTGGAATTCAAAGTCGACAAAGCGGGTAACGTTCACGTGCCCGTCGGCAAAGCCTCGTTCACCGCGGTTCAATTGACGGAAAACGCCCGCTCGGTCATCGAAGCCGTGGCCAAAGCCCGTCCTTCCAGCGCCAAGGGCGCCTATTTGCAGAGCTGCACGTTGTCCGCCACCATGAGTCCGCCGGTGCGCATTGATGTGCGCGAATTCGTGTCCGGTGCCGTCGCCGCCTAACCCCCCACTTACCTGATACCATGCGCGCAGAAAAACTAGCTCTCACGAAAGAATACGCCGCCCGCCTCAATGCTTCGCCCTTTTTCATTGTGGTGAATTACCAGGGCCTGAAAGTGGGCCCCACCACCGAACTCCGCAAGCGCCTGGGCAAAGCCGGCGCCGAGGTGCATGTGGTGAAAAACAGCATCTTCCGCCTCGCCGCCAAAGAATCCGGTGTCGCCGATCTGACCGGCGTAATGGCCGGCCAATTGGCCGTCATCACGGGGCAGCGCGATGTTTCGGCCGCCGCCAAAGTTGTCAAGACCTTCAGTGCCGAGTTCGACAAACTGAAAACCCAGTTTGGATATTTGAACAATCAGCGGCTTTCTCCGTCTGATCTTATTGCGCTGGCTGATTTGCCGCCGTTGGAAGTGTTGCGGGCGAAGTTGCTCGGTTTGCTGAACACCCCGGCCTCCCGTTTGGTGGCCATGATCAACACTCCTGGCAGCCAATTGGCGCAGGTGATCAAAGCGCACGCCGAGAAGGCGGAGTAATTATTTTGTGCCGGTGGGGACCGCGACCGCGGTTCCGCCGGTTCATTTCGTCCTCGTTCTAAGCCAACGGGGGGGAACAACCAACAAGAACAAGAGTAAATCGTCGGCCGACCGGCTGTTGGCTTAATCCATTCGCGGCTGCGGATGGCGACGAGACTGAAAGGTAACATGGCCGAATTAGGACCGATTGTAGAGACCCTGAGCAAGTTGACCGTGATTGAAGCCGCGGAATTGGTGAAAGCGCTGGAAACCGCGTGGGGCGTGACCGCCGCCGCGCCCGCCGCCGCCCCCGCCGCTGGTGGTGGTGCTGGTGCCGCCGCCGCCGCCGCCCCCGTCGAAGCGAAGACCGCTTTCGACGTGATCCTCGTCTCGGTGGATGCCGCGAAGAAGATCGGCGTCATCAAAGCCGTTCGCGAAGTGAAGGCCGGTTTGGGCCTGGCCGAAGCGAAAGCGCTGGTCGAAGGCGCCCCGAAGACCGTCCTCGAAGGCGCTCCGAAGGCCGACGCCGATGCCGCCAAGAAAAAGCTCGAAGAAGCTGGCGGCAAAGTCGAAGTCAAGTAAGTTGTATTGCGACCGGGGCGGCGGGAGCGATCCCGCCGCCCTTGGTTTTCCCCGGACAATGGCCCGCCGGTCTGCGGTGGTTGCCGTCAGGAACGAAAGACAGAAAACGCAGATTTTAACACAATTTTTAGCCGAACCGCCGCGCGCGGTTTTTTTGTCCGGCAAGCGCCCCGGGTTACGCGGGGCCTTGCCTTGTCTCGTCTATTGTGAACCAAGCGTCGGGTGCATCCGCCCGACCGATTAAGCAAAGGTCCAAATGCCATCGCGAGTGAGTGAACGCATCAATTTCGGTAAGATCAAAGAAGTCATCGCCCCGCCCAACTTGATCGAATTGCAGACCAATTCGTACGTCGAGTTCCTGCAGGCTGAAATCCCCCAATCCAAACGGAAAAACTTGGGATTGCAGGCCGTGTTTACCGAGGTGTTTCCCATCGAGAGTTATGATGGCAAATGCGTTCTGGACTTCCACAGCTACGAGATCGGCGAACCCAAGCTCGACTGGTTGGAATGCCTCCGCGAAGGCGCCACTTTTGGCGCCCCGTTGTATGTGACTTTCATCCTCAAGGAGGACAAGGTCTCCAAGGAGGAAAAGGTGTTCATGGGGGAATTGCCCCTGATGACCCCGCAGGGAACTTTCGTGATCAATGGCGCCGAGCGCGTGATCGTCAGCCAGTTGCACCGCTCTCCCGGTCTCGCGTTTGAAGCCACCCAACATCCCAACGGCAAGATGCTGCATTCGTTCCGGATTATCCCGGATCGCGGCTCCTGGTATGAGGCCCAATTTGACACCAGCGATTTGCTGTATGTCTATTTGGACCGCAAAAAGCGTCGCCGCAAATTCCTGACGACCACCTTTTTCCGCGCCTTGGGTTACGGCTCGGACGCGGACATTCTCAAACTGTTCTACGATATCGAAGAACTGAACGTGAAGGATGCGGAAAAACTGGAAGATCTCCAGAACAAGGTCCTGATCGAGGACGCCGTGGATGTCGACACCGGGAACGTTGTCGCGCGTGCGTTCGAACCGCTCTCCAAGGCGGTCGTGAAGCAGATTTTGGATGTCGGGGTGCCCAAGATTCGGGTCGTGGATACCACTTCGGATGACGGGATCGTCATCAAGTGCATGAAGAAGGATCCGGCTAAGAATGAAGAGGAAGCCCTCAAGGATATTTATCGCCGCTTGCGCCCTGGGGATCCACCCACGGCGGCGAATGCCCGTGCCCTGATCAAACGGCTGTTTTTTGATCCGAAGCGCTACGACCTCGGTCGCGTCGGCCGTTACAAGATCAACCAGAAGCTGGGGATCAAAGGCGGCGATTCCCGGATTCTGACCAAGGAAGATTTGGTGGCGGCCACCAAGTACTTGCTCCACCTCAAGAAGGGGGAGGGGAGTCTGGACGATATCGACCATTTGGGCAGCCGTCGCGTGCGTACCGTTGGGGAGTTGCTCGCCAACCAATGCCGGGTGGGCTTGGCCCGTACGGAGCGTTTGGTCAAGGAGCGCATGACCTTGTTCGATCAAGGCAGCATGGAAACCATGGCGCCGCAGAAGCTGATCAATCCGAAGGCCCTGTCCGCGGTCATCCGCGACTTCTTCGGCCGGAGCCAGCTTTCGCAGTTCATGGACCAGATTAACCCGCTGGCCGAACTGACGCACAAGCGCCGCCTCTCGGCCCTCGGGCCGGGTGGTTTGTCCCGCGATCGCGCCGGCTTCGAAGTCCGCGACGTGCATCCGTCCCATTACGGCCGCATTTGCCCGGTGGAAACGCCTGAAGGCCCGAACATCGGTTTGATCGCCTCCTTGGCGACTTTCGCCCGGATTAATGATTTCGGTTTCCTGGAAACGCCTTACCGCAAGGTGGAAGATGGCCGCGTCACCAATCATTTGGATTACCTGACCGCCGACCGCGAAGAAACCTTCGTGATCGCCCAAGCCAACGCCTTGATCGATGACAAGGGCCGCTTCCTCACGGAAAAGGTCATGTGCCGGGGCCGCGGCGATTTCATTGACGTCGAACCCGCCCGGGTCGATTACATGGACGTTTCGCCGAAACAGTTGGTCTCGGTGGCCGCCAGCCTGATTCCCTTTCTGGAGCACGATGACGCGAACCGCGCGTTGATGGGTTCCAACATGCAACGCCAAGCTGTGCCCCTTTTGATCACCGAAGCGCCCTTGGTGGCGACGGGATTGGAAGACCGCGTGGCCCGCGACAGTCGCGCCGTGATCGCCGCCGAAGATGGCGGAAAAGTGGCGTCCGTGCTCGGCAATCAGGTCATCATTACTCCCGATGGCAAGTTGCCGGAGAACAAGAAGAAGATCCGCAACAGCCCCGACCACGGGGTGTACGTTTACCCGATCCGCAAATTTATGCGGTCGAACGCGGCCACCTGCATCAACCAGAAAATTCTGGTAAACAAGGGTGACACCATCAAGAAGGGCCAGATCATCGCGGACGGTCCCTGCACGCAAGGCGGGGAACTCGCGCTCGGGCGGAATGTGCTCTGCGCGTTCATGCCTTGGAACGGCTATAACTTCGAGGACGCGATCCTGATCAGCGAGAAAATCGTCAAGGAAGACATTTTCACGTCTATTCACATCGATGAATTCGAAGTCGGCGCCCGCGACACCAAACTCGGACCGGAAGAAATCACCCGCGACATCCCCAATTTGGGTGATGAAGCGCTAAAGAATCTCGGGCCGGACGGCGTGATCCGGGTCGGAGCCGAAGTCAAGCCCGGCGACATCTTGGTGGGTAAAATCACCCCCAAGAGCGAAACCGAACTCGCCCCTGAGGAACGCCTGCTGCGCGCGATCTTTGGCGAAAAGGCCGCTGATGTTAAGGACACCTCGCTCAAAGTGCCCTCCGGCACCTATGGCATTGTCATGGACGTGAAGGTTTCCGCCAAAAAGGAAGCCGACTCGAGCACCCGCGTGGTGGCCTCCGAGGAAAAGCGCCATTCCAAGGAAGTCGAAGACGACTTCAAGAAGAAGACCGAGGAATTGCGCGAGCAATTGACCGAGGCCTTGAGCAACATCCTGTTGGGCGAAAAAATCCCGCTCGACGTGGTGAATTCCGAAACCGGTGAAATCATCATCCCGGCGAACCGCAAGATCACGAAGACCTTGCTGCGCAAACTCGCCACGGTCTATGACCGTATCGAAATTGACCCCTCGCCGATCCGTAACAAGATCAACGAAATCATCGGCAGCTTTAAGAAGAAATTCGACGATCTCCAGATGCAGTATGACGAGGAGATCGAACGCGCGGAATCCGGCGACGGCGTCGATACCGGCATCATCAAGTCCGTGAAGGTGTACATCGCCTCCAAGCGCAAATTGTCCGTCGGGGACAAGATGGCGGGCCGCCACGGTAACAAGGGCGTGGTCGCCAAGATTGTGCCTGAGGAAGACATGCCGTTCCTGGACAACGGTACGCCGGTCGAAATCGTGTTGAACCCGCTGGGCGTGCCCTCGCGCATGAATGTCGGGCAGGTGCTCGAAACGCATTTGGGCTGGGCCGCCAAGCTTTTGGGCCTGCGGTTTGCGACTCCGGTGTTCGATGGCATCAAGGAAAAGGACATCCGCGGCTACCTCAAGGAAGCCGGTTTGCCCGAGAACGCCAAAACCCGGTTGTTGGACGGCCGCACGGGGCAGTCCTTTGACCAGGAGATCGTGGTGGGCTATATCTATATGATGAAGCTGGGCCATTTGGTCGCCGACAAGATTCACGCCCGCGCGGTGGGGCCGTACTCGTTGGTCACGCAGCAACCCCTGGGCGGCAAGGCCCAGTACGGCGGCCAGCGCTTCGGGGAAATGGAAGTGTGGGCGATGGAAGCCTACGGGGCGGCGTACACGCTGCAGGAACTGCTCACCGTCAAGTCGGACGATGTCCAGGGCCGCACGCGGATTTACGAAAGCATTGTCAAGGGCGACAACAGTCTGGAGGCCGGCGTGCCGGAATCCTTCAACGTGTTGGTCAAGGAAATGCAATCCCTCGGCTTGGATGTGAAGGTCGGCTACACCAATCCGTTGGACCAACCCGCCGCGGTGCCATCCCTCGCGACGGTTTAAAGCAACAAAGCGAACCTTAATTACCGGGGCGGGTGCGCCCGCCCCAATTTAATATCGTATGATTAGCCAAAAAGAGAACGCCCGTGAGTTGCTCGGTCTGGACAAGGTGAACCAGGTGGAATCGGTCGCGATCAGTGTCGCGGCCCCGGAAGCCATCCGGTCCTGGTCCAAAGGCGAGGTGAAGAACCCCGAGACCATCAATTACCGCACCTTCAAACCGGAAAAAGGCGGCTTGTTCTGCGAGCGCATTTTCGGCCCCGTGAAGGATTGGGAATGCTCCTGCGGCAAGTACAAACGGATCAAACATCGCGGTGTGGTGTGCGACCGTTGCGGCGTTGAAGTCACCCTGGCGCGCGTGCGCCGCGAGCGGATGGGCCATATCGAATTGGCCGTGCCGGTCTCCCATATTTGGTTCTTCAAGTGCATGCCGGCCCGGATCGGGTTGGTCTTGGACATGACCGCCCGCAATTTGGAGCGCGTCATTTACTATGAAGATTACATGGTGATCGACCCGGGTTCCACCCCGTTGAAGGCGCACCAACTCCTCAGCGAGCACGAATACCGCGAAAACCGCGAAACTTACGGTCCGGAAGCTTTTGTGGCCAAGATGGGCGCCGAAGCCGTGCGGGAAGCCATGATGCGCGTCGATCTCGCCAACGAGATTGAATCGCTCCAGGCCGGCATGACCGAGACCAAGAGCAAGCAGATCCGCAAAAAGATCGCCAAGCGCATCAAGCTGATGCAGGGGCTCAAGGAATCCAAGAGCCGTCCCGAATGGATGATTTTGACGGTGCTGCCGGTGATTCCCCCGGATTTGCGCCCCTTGGTCCCGTTGGAAGGCGGCCGGTTCGCCACCTCCGACCTGAACGATCTGTACCGCCGGGTGATCAACCGCAATAACCGGTTGAAAAACCTCCTCCAGCTGAAAACGCCAGAGGTCATCATCCGGAACGAAAAACGGATGTTGCAGGAAGCCGTCGACGCGTTGTTTGACAACGGCCGCCACGGTCGCGCCGTCACCGGCGCCGGCAATCGTTCCCTCAAATCCCTGAGCGACATGCTCAAGGGCAAGAGCGGGCGTTTCCGCCAAAACTTGCTCGGCAAGCGCGTCGATTACTCCGGCCGTTCCGTCATCGTCATCGGCCCCGAACTCAAACTCAACCAGTGCGGTTTGCCCAAGAAAATGGCGCTGGTGCTGTTCGAACCGTTCATCATCCGCCGGCTCAAGGAGTTGGGGTATGTGCATACGGTGCGCTCGGCCAAGAAAATGATTGAGCGCCAGACCACCGAGGTTTGGGACATTCTGGAAGAAGTCACCCGCGGCCACTCCGTGCTGCTCAACCGCGCGCCGACGCTGCATCGTTTGTCGATCCAAGCGTTCGAGCCGATCCTCATTGAAGGCGAAGCCATCCGGATTCATCCGCTGGTGTGCACCGCTTACAACGCGGATTTCGATGGCGATCAGATGGCGGTGCACGTGCCCCTCTCGGTCGAGGCCCAGATGGAAGCGCGCCTCTTGATGCTGGCGCCGAACAACATTTTCAGCCCCTCCAGCGGCAAGCCCATCATCACCCCCACGCAGGACATTACGCTGGGCTGCTACTACGTCACCGCCGAACCCCGGGCCAACCAGCCCGCCACCGGCACGATCAAGTTGTTTGGCTCCAAGCGCGAAGTCATCTACGCGTATTCGGACAACGCCGTGCGCACGCACGAGCGCATCCGCATGGCCAATCCGGATTACGGCACCAAGACGGAATACGGCGACGCTGACAAAAAAGTCATCGAAACCACCGTTGGCCGCGTCATCTTCAGCGAAATCTGGCCCGATGAAATGGGTTTCCCCAACAAAGTGGTGGGCAAATCCCAGCTCGGTGACCTCATTTGGAAGTGCTACAAGATTTGCGGCAAGGAAAAAACCGTGCTCACGCTGGACCGCCTGAAGGAACTGGGCTTCCGCGAAGCCACCCGCGCGGGGGTTTCCATCGGGATCGATGACATGATCATCCCGAAGGAAAAAGGCCAGGAAATCGCCGCGGCCCAGAAGCAGATCGCCGAAGTTGAAAAGCAGTATCGCAAGGGCGTTATCACGCCCGGCGAACGCTACAACAAGGTCATC
>CAIYZC010000070.1 GCA_903930565.1 uncultured Pedosphaera sp. | reverse complement strand
CTGAGGCTGTCGGCCGTCAAGAACACCCCCGCGGCCAAAGCCAGCGCCAACGCCAGGTAGCTCAATATCTCGAAGGCCTCCTGCGCCGCTTGGGAAGGGGGATCCCTCCTTGTGCTCATCACATTCAAGGCCCAGAGCACCATCGCGCCGAACGCCACCCAAAACCGCAGACGGAAAGTCAACCGTTGTCGCGCCGCCACCCGCAGTTCCCGCTCGACTATTGGTAGCAAGGTCATGCGCCCACGACGACGTCCCTCCTCCTCCCGGTGGGAAGTTTCGCCACCGGTCGGAAACGCCCGCCTTGCACCTCCGCGAGCACGATCCGCATCCGTTCCCGCACCCGGCGGTGCGCCCAGCGGATGAGCCAAAGGTCTTTGCCCAGCGTGGCCACCGCCACCGCCAGGCTCAGCGCTCCTTGGAGAACATTGAACCAGTTGGCGTTCGCATTGCCGTTGCGCATACCCATGAAACGCAGCGCCGTCAACCAGCCCACCCATTGGACTACGACCAGCACCGCGGCTGGCAGCACCAGTCCAAGTCCAATGGCGCGCACCACCGCCACCCAGGGTTTGCGTCCCGCCAGCGCCCACCAGCGCCCCAGCGCGCACACCGCCAGCAGGTTCATTATTTGGGCGAGTTCCCCCAGACCCAGCCCGGCCAGAGCGAGGGCTGGTTGCGCCCAGGCAGGCGGTTCGCCGACCGCTTGCGGTGATGCCGCGGCCGACCATCCCGTCGCTTGTTGCCGCTCCCAAGTCAGGTAAGCTTCCACGCCCGCCAGCAGCACGATGAACCAACCAAAGGTCCGCCACCAGGAGCGTTGCTGTGCGTTCAGAATTTGCTCCGGCGTCACCGGGGTCGCCAAAACCAACTCCCCGGAGCCGGAGCGCTTCAGCTCGGAAAAAAAGCCCGCGGCCGACGCGGCGGTCCACAGAATCAAACCCCACTCCGCGAGAAAAATCATGGTGGCCAACGCATCCCGCGCGGCCTCCCCGCGCTTCCCCGCCGGGGACAAACCGGCCCACCACCCGATGGCCACCCCCGACACCCCGACCCCCAAAACCAACGCGCGGGCCAGCCCACGGTCGCGCATGGCCAGCCAAAACACGGGATTGCCGGCCAACCACCGCCGCCGGAACCGCGCGCGGGCCGCTGGGCCGCCGAACCGCCACCGCGCCGACCATCGCGCGATCCCCGCCGACGGTCCGCGTTCCGACCGCTGTTGCCAGCTCCGCGGCAGGATCAGCGCCGCGCCCAGCAACGCCACCCAACCCAAGGCGTGTTGCGCGCCCCATTGCCCCCAAAACGCCCCGGCGGACAACGGGGTGAGCCCGGGTATTTCCATCGCTGCGAACAACAAATGGGCTGGGGAGAGGAGGCTGCACTGCGCGGTAAATCGACTCGCATCCAAATCCGCTCGGATCCAATCCAAGCCGAGGACGCCGACCTGCATCATCAGCACGAGCAAGCAAGTGCCATTCACCGCCTTGAAGCCGTTCCGGCTCGCCGCGCTCATGAGCAACCCCAATGCCAGGCTGAGGAACAAACTGTTGCCGATGACCAGGGTCACCCGCAGGAACCAGGTCCCGCTGACACCCCCGAGGAGGATCGTCAAACCGACCACGGGCAGCGCCGCCAGCGCGGCCCAGAATCCCCGGGCGGCCTGGGCGGCCAGCTTGCCCAACACCACATCATGCCCCCGCAAGTCCGTCAAAAACAGCAACCCCAGCGTGCCCTCCCGCTTCTCCTCACTCAAGGCGTCCGCCGTCAGGAATACCCCAAACCCCGTCAAAAACGGCAGCGCGCACCATTGCAGCACCAGGAACAGATTCTGCCCCCCTTCCAACCAGTCCAAGCCGAAGCCGACGCTGATCCCATAAAACCCCGCCAGCAAGCCCAACAGCGTGCCCGCCACGCCAAAGCGAACCCAGTAAGTGCCCGGCCGCCGCGCCGCCACCCGCAGTTCCCGCTCGACGATGGGGAGGAAGTTCATGGCGCAAGACCGTGTTGGGCGAGGTTCTGCCGCCTCCTCCCGGAGTGTCCGGCACGGGTTATTGCGTTTCCCCGCGCGTCACCCGCAGGAAGACTTCCTCCAAGCCCAATTCATCCTCTTTCAATTCCACCAACTTGAGCCCGCCGCGCACCAATACCTCGGCCACAAAACTATGGTCCACGTCATGTCCCGACATGGTCACCTTCAACCGTCCCTCGACCTGCTCCACGCCCGCCACCTCGGGACGCTCATTCAGCAAAAGGATGGCCCGTTCCGTCTCCGCCGCCACGCGCACCCACACCACCAACCCGCTCGCCATCTGGTCCCGCACCCCTTGCACGGGGCCGCTGTAAATCAATTTCCCCTTCTCGATGATCGCCACCCGGTTGCACAAGGTCTGCAACTCGCTCAAAATGTGGGACGAGATAATGATCGTCTTCCCCAGTCGTTGCAGTTCCTGCAAAATCGCCATCATCTCAATGCGCGCCCGGGGATCCAAGCCGCTGGCGGGCTCGTCCAGCAACAGGAGTTGCGGATCGTGGATCAACACGCGCGCCAGACCCAACCGCTGCTGCATACCCCGACTCAGGGCGCCGATCAACGCGCCTTTCTTCTCGCTCAACCCGACCAATTCCAGCACGTCGTTCACCGTCTTCTCGCGCTGGACGGTGGGGATCTTGTAGCACGCACCGAAGAAATCCAGGTACTCGGTCACCTCCATGTCCTTGTACACGCCGAAGAAGTCCGGCATGTAACCAATGACGTGGCGCACCGCGTTGGCCTCCTTGACGACATCATGCCCCATCACCCGGGCCGTGCCCGCCGAGGGCGCGAGAAAGGTCGCCAGAATCCGCAGCGTGGTGGTCTTGCCCGCGCCGTTGGAGCCGATGAACCCGAACAAATCCCCGCGGTTCACCGTCAAGTCCAGCGCGCTCAACGCCGTCATGTTGCCGTAAGTGCGCGTCAAACCGTTGGTTTGCACCGCCGGGATGGGAGGTAAGGATTCCGAACTCATAAGGTTTAGCGGGTGCCGGCGGACGCCACCGGCACGGCCAGGCGCCAGTAGGTGTCGCGGTGCAAACGGCGGGGGGTAAAGAGATTGATGGGTTTGGCGGGGGAATAGTCCGGGCTCCAGGCCAGCACCACCGCCTGGCCGCGCTCGACCACCGGGGTGAGATCCAACCCCGGGGTGGGAATGAAATCAAAGCCTTGGTTGGGCATGCCGGGCTGCCCCTCATAGCCTTCCGCGGTGGTGACGGTGCGCAGGAAGGACACCGCGGTGCAGGTGTTCGGCGCGTCGTTCAACTGGCCGCTGTTGGCCGCGCCGAAGGCTTGTTGCCGGCCCGCCACCGCGCCTTGGAAGGTGTTGAACCGCTCCTGCACGAAACTCCGCAGATTCGTCCCCTCGTTGGGCCCAAAGTGTTGTTGCTTCGTCTGGCCCACGGCGATTTCGCCGAGCGAAAAAATCCGGTCCGCCACCACCACTTGCACCAGTTGCAGCGGCCGGCCCTGCGGATTGTTCACACTCACCTGCCACCCGCCGCTGTCGCGGGTCACGGTCGCGGTAAACGGCCGGTCGCCGGAAAGCCACCAATCATTCACATACAGCTTGCTGGTCCACACCGGCACCGCCACGGACGCCGTGAAATTGTCGCCCTTCTGCATCACCTCCGATTTGTCGTCCTGCTGGCTGGCGTTGAAACTGGCTTGGAACTCGGAGCGAAACGTGGCGAAATTCGCCTGGCTTTCCACCCGGTAGGTCGCATTCACCGGGGAATAAACGGAGGCGAAAGTCCGGCCGCGCAATTCCACTCCCTCGCGGCCCGGCACCACGTCCACGACATGCAGCTCGTTCCATTCCGATTCACCCGCGCGCAATTTGTAACCGATGAAATAGATCAACAGGGAGAAGAGCACCACATAGCACGGAAACGTGATCCAGGTAAGCATGGGCCGCTTGATGCGCTTGAGCCAGTACTGGTCCAGCGGACCGATCACCACCAAGTAAACCACCAGCAGAAGCAACAACCAGCCCACCGGCAGTTTGCGCACCTGTTTGGAATCAATCAGCGCGCCGAAGATCCCGTCGCAGCTGTAGCCACCGTGCTGCGGCGCGTTGTTCACTTGGTACAAGGGCGCCGGCACCCCCGCCACCCGCGCCCACAAGGCCGAGAGATTTTTCCAGGCGCGCACCGGCTCGCGCTCGGGGCTGAACAGCAGCGTCGTGACCTGGCCCCGACCCACGTTGCCCGCCACCACCAGCGGCACCCCGCCCGCCGCCGCCAGCACCCGGCCGGTGCGCACCTGGCACCCGACCACTTGCAAGTCCGCCTGCTCAAACGCCTCATCCGAAGGGAGCTGGGCGAAGAGTGGCGTCAGCTCGCTCTTGCCCCGGATGCCCAGCGTGGACGTCACCAAAGTTTGCAATTCACGGTGCTCCTTCACCGTCGTCATGGTGGTCAAATCGCACGGCAGCACGGACCGCAGCCACGGCGTGGCGGTCACGTCGGACACTTGCTCCACCCCCACGATCAAATGCCCCCCGTCGTTCACCCAGGCCAGCAGGGCGTAGACTTGGTTGTCCTTCAGTTCCAGCGCCTTCTCAGAATTCAAATAGAGGGCGGTCAGCCCCTCGAAGACCAAGGGGTTGTCGGGAATCAAGGCGGCCTGATACCGGGCCGACACGGGACGGTGAATGTTGTTCGTGTCCGTGATCTGGCGGATTTGCGGCAGCCCGCCCACCGTGCGCGGCAGCGCGGCCAAAACCACCGTGCCCTCCGCGGCTTGGTACCGCGGACGCAGTCCGGGTTGCTCCGCCCGCACCTTTCCCTTGGCATCCAGCAACCGCACGTCCCAACTGCTTTGAAAACGCGCGCTGGCAAACACCGGGATCATCACCCGCTTCAAGGTGCCGGTCGGAAGTTCCACGATCAACTGCCGGCCCGGACCGCCATTGAAGGTCCCGGCCTGCACTTCCACCACTCCTGTAAATGTCGGGCCGTCGTTCTTGATCTCGCACACCACGGGAAACCAACTTGCTTCCGGCACCACGCCGTCATGGCCCAGGAACACGTCGAATTGGATCGCCGCCCGCGCCGTCCCGCCCCCGCCCGCGGCGGTCAGCAAGGCCAGCAGGAGCGCCCCCGCCCACCGGCGGACGAACCCGGCGATTCCACCGGCCGGTCTGCGACAAATCCCTGGCTCAAACATGTGCTTTGTTTAATTGTTTTTCGGCTACCTGCGCATGAATATAACAGACCGCCCCGGGCGCGCAATGTTCAAATCATTTCCGCGGCCGCACCCCGCACCCCCCGCCCCGGGCGCCGCATTTTGGTGTGGCCATCCGCCCGCCGACTCATAAGACTTGCCGGGCGTGAAGTTCATGTTCTGCGTGTTGGGCGAGGGACGGGGGCACATGACCCAGTCCATCGCCGTGAAGCAGATGCTCGAGGCGGCCGGGCATCAGGTCGTCGCCGTCACGCTCGGCGTGAGCTCGGCCCGGCCGGTGCCCGCCTTCTTCGCCGCCGCGCTCCAACTGCCGGTCACCCAGCTCCCCACCCCCGGGTTCCGCTTCCGCAACCACCGCTCCGTCAGCGCCCTCGCCACCCTGGGCGAGGTCCTTTGGAACCTGCCGCGCTACTTCCGCCTGCTCCGCCAGTTGGACGCCTTGGTGGCCGCCTCGCAGCCGGACGTGATCCTGAATTTCTTTGAACCCTTGGCGGCCCTCTACGGGCTGACCCGCCGCCGCCGGCCGCCACTGGTTGCGGTCGGGCACCAGTTCATGTTTCTGCACCCCGCCTACCTGCGCCCGCCCAAGTTGTGGAAGCAGCGCCTGGGCCTCGAATGTTACTCGCGGCTGCTGGGCGTGCGGGCCGTGAAACTGGCCTTGTCGTTGTACGCCGCCCCGGACCGGCCCGCGCAACGCCTCATTGTCGGCCCGCCCATCCTCCGCGCCCAGTTGTTCCAACTCCCGCCCGCGGCGCCCGGGGACTTTGTGCTCGTGTACCTCCTCAATCACGGCTACGCGGAGCCCATCATCGAGTGGAGCCGCCGCCACCCTGCCACCCGGCTGCACTGTTTCTACGACAAACCCGGCGCGCCGCCCGAGGAGGCCTTTTCCCCTTCGCTCACGTTCCACCGGCT
>CAIYZC010000069.1 GCA_903930565.1 uncultured Pedosphaera sp. | reverse complement strand
TGGCTGCGCGCCCCGTCCCCCGCGTTCCGTGATGACGTGACTTTCGCCGGCGGCAGTGTGCAACCCGATGGCACGTGGGCTCCCGGACCTCGCGTCGAGGTCACGGCCAAGGACGGTCGGTGGGAAATCCAAGTGCCCCGGACCGCCGCCGTGGTTTTGCGCTGGTGGCCATGAATGCTCGCGCTTCGGTTTCCGCAAGCGGTCCGCCCTCGCTTTGTTTGGCCCGGGAGGCGGATATCCCGGAGCTGGAAGCCTTGCTTCTCCCCTCGCCGGCGAACCCCTCTACGCCGCCTTCGGCTGTGCCGTCGTCCAGCGGTATGCAATCCCGCTCGCGGATGGCCTGAGTTTGCCGGTTGTGCGCATGGACAAAACCTTGGTCGAGCAACCTTGGATTCCCAGTCGTCTGCGTTGATTGCGCAGCCCGTTTATCCTCGACCCCCGCGGCGGGATTCATCCAGAATTACCGCCGTTGCAACCTGTTTACGCCCCCTATGAATCCTGAGCTGCCGCCCCCCAAGGGACACCCTGAAACCGTCCCCCGGGAGCAATTTCCCCCCACGCAATGGACCCAGGTGCAACTCGCGGCCCGCGCGGAGGACTCCGACGCCGGCCGCGCTGCGTTGGAGGCGCTGTGCGGACGCTATTGGCCGGCGATTTACGGTTACCTGCGCCGCGCGGGACACGCATCGGCCGACGCGGAGGATTTGACCCAGGGCTTCTTCGCAACCTTGTTGGAGGACAAGGCGCTCCTGCGCGCGGACCGTGAAGGCGGTCACCGGTTCCGGAGCTTTCTCCTGGCCATCCTCAAACGATTTCGGGTGGACCAATTCCGCCATGCCGACGCGCAGAAGCGCGGGCGGGGCAAGGTGGTGCTGGCCTGTGATTTCGCGGAGGTGGAGCGCCAGTATCTCTCCGAGGCGGATTCGGCCCTCTCACCCGAGGCGGTGTATGACCGCCGCTGGGCCGCCGCGCTTTTGGCCGCCGCCCGGCAGGATTTGGAACGGGAACTGGAAAAAGCCGGTCAAGGCGCCCGTTTCGCCGAGTTGAAACGTTTCTTGTTGGAGGCGGGCAATGCGGCGACCTACGCCCCCGTGGCCGCCCGGCTCGGCATTTCCGGCGATTCGGTCGTGGTCGCCGTGTCCCGCCTGCGGGAGCGGTTCCGCGAACTGGTTTGGCGCCAGGTGCAGGCCACGGTGGCCGCGACCGAAGAAGTGCCCGCAGAGTGGCGGCATCTGTTCCGTTGATCGGTTCTGCGTCCCGCCCGGGCGGGTCAACCGGTCTGGGTGCCGGTCTGGGTGCCCGGATGCGGTGGTCGGGCGCTCTCGGGCAGGAGCTTTTGCACGGCCAGCAGGTCTTGGCGCAGTTCGGCCGCGGAGGCATGGCGCCGCGCGGGATCGACCTGGCAGGCGCGCAGAATTACCGCATCGAACCGGCCCGCCGCCGGCCCCTCGGCCACCCCGGGGAGCGTCGCCGCAATTTCGGGCCAGAGTGTCGGGGAGCGTCCCGTGCGGGTGACATACAATAACATGCCAAAGGCGTAGATATCGGCCGCCACCGTGCCGGTGGGTTCATCGGAGGGCGGCAAATACCCGGGAGTGCCGACGCGCAGCGAAGGTTGGCTCGCGGTGCGCGCCTCGCTGACCAAACCAATATCCGCGAGTTTGGGCCGGCCGTTGACGAAAATGACATTGGGCGGCTTGATGTCGCGATGGATCAAGCGGTTGCGGTGCAGGAACTGCAGGGCCTCCGCCAGGCCGAGGCCGATGGTCGCGCACTCCCCCAAGGGCAGGCGGCAGTCCGGTTGCCGGGCACAGTACGCCGCCAGGTCCAGCGGCCGGTAAGCGCCCGGTTTGCCTTCCCAACCCGGCGCCACCGGGTCCGCGAGCTCCATCACATAATAAAAACTTCCCGCGGGCGTCGGATCGCTCACCAACTCGACCCGCAGCAGGCCGGCATGGCGCTCGGAAACGGGTTTGTACCGCCGCAGCCCGTCGAATTCCAACCGGCCGTAGTGCGAGCCGTCGGTCCGGGGTTGGAGCCATTTGATCGCCTGCCACTGGCCAATGGCGTTGCGGGCCAGCCACACTTCCCCGAATCCCCCCCGACCCAGTAATTCGTAAACGTGGTAATTTGGGATCTCCGGCACCGATGGTCCGGCGGCGGCGGCTGGCAAGGGCAGCAAGTCCCCCCACTGGCGAACCAAGGCGGCGGTGCCTCCCGGTTCCCCCGGCAGTGCCCCTCGTGGCAAGGGAGCATTGCCGGGCTGGGTGGCGGTGAATCCCAGCTTGCGTTGGCGCTTCTCCCAATGCCGTTCGATTCGGGACCAAGCCCACGCCGCCGGCAGTTGTCCGCCGGCCACGACGAGCCAGCCAAACCAAAAGTTTGTGTAATAGGGCAAACCAATTCCCACCAAGGCGACCACCCCGACGGCGACGCCGGTCACGAGCCCGGCCGACCACCAACGAAACCGGCGCAAGCCCAACGGCAGTCCCCAGCCCAGCCCGAGCAGAAGGGACCACTCGCCCCAGGCCGGTGGGCGCCGGAGCCATTCGCCATGCGCGAGGTTCAGGAACTCAGTGACGTGCAATTGCACCCCGGGGACCACCCCCCAGCCCGCCGCCGCAAAATCCGCATAGGGGTTGAGAAACTTGTCGTCCTCCCGGTCGCCCCACGTGGTGGAGTTCAGCCCGTTGCCAATAAATACCACCTGGTTGGAGAAGGAGTGGGCGGGCTGGTCCAGTGCGGCATGAAAGGAAAAGCGGTTGCAGGGGCCGCGCTCCCCGTAGTAACGCAGCCAAGCCTCCGGTGGATAAACCCCCAAGTCGCCCGGATGCAAGCCCCGGGCCGCTTGCTGGGCCAAAGTCGGGCGGTCCACTCCCGGGTGCGTGGCAAAGGGCCAATGGCGGCGCGCGATCGGATTCGCCCCGGGCGGGAAATACCGGATATCTCCCCAGCAGGCCTCCGGGATCCGCAACCGTGGGTCCGGATCCACCCATTGCGTGTCCACCACGCCGGCCCCGGCCGTCACGCGCACATCCGCCCCCACTACCAAAAGGGGCAGCCGGTCCAGCGCCCGCGCCAGGTCGGCGTTATCCGCCGCGGCAACGTTGGTCTGGTCCAAGGTCATGTCCAGCACCACTAACCGCACGCCGTCGTCCGCCAGACGGTTGATCAAGCCGGCGAGCCGACCCCTTACGGGGGTGCCGCGGGGGACGCCGAAGTTGGTCCAATCCTCATTTTCGAGTGTGATGAGGGTGGTTTCCGAGCCCGCCACGCGCTGCGCTGCGCGGTCGCTGAAACGCCATGCCAGGTCATAGGAGGCATTTTGCCATTCGGGCCGCCCCCACAACCCCATCCCAAGCAGGGCGATCAGCACGGCGCCCAGCGCCGTCTTCCCGCGCGGGCGCCGGATCTTTCCCGCGCGTGCTGTTGCTCCTGCCGTCATGTGGAAATAACTCTAGCCCGGTCCATGCTACCCGGCAAGGCGACAGGGGATGGCCGCCCCCTTGGCGCCCGTCGGGGTTGGAAAAAAGTCCACCCGCCGGTCGATTTTCTTTGACCTTGGCCATTCCTTGGGGGGAGAGTGCCAGGAATTAGTTCATTGGCAGCCTCAAAATCTTGGGGCTGGCAAATAAATTGGAATTCAAATGAAGAAAATAAATTGGCATCAACTCGCCGCGCTTGGGCTCGCGTTCGGCATCTTTGGACTGGGCGGCGGTTGCCAGGTGTCCCCTTCCACCGGGGAGGGCGCGTTTCAGAGCAACCAATATCCTGTACCAGTTTCTGCGGGTGGTCCTCCGGCGACGAATTGCTGTCCGATCACCGCCAACGCCTCCGTCACCAAGGGGGTGTCCGATTGCAACAACGCCGGCCCCTTTTATATCCAATTTGGCGTGGGCTCCAGTTCGAACGGCCCTTTCACCAACCTCCCCGTGAGTTCCTTCTTTCCGGAGTGGGAAGTACCCCCGAAAACCACGGTGAACAGCTGCTCGAATATTGCGCGTTATTCCGTCAATTGTTACACTTACTCCCCTTCGATTACCAGTGCCAACACCCGGATCACCGTTTATTTGGCCACCAACCAAAATTCAAGCTGGGGCAATCTGACCATCAGCACAACGCCTCCGATGGCGGAGGATGCGAAGCTTAAAAAGTAAACCGCAGGTTCAGGGCCAGGGTGCGGGTGCGGGGCAGGTCGAGATAGGAATTGACCGGGTGGAGCCGATAATCCTGCCCCGTGAGATTGAGCAGTCCGACCGTGGCTTGAAAGCGGCGGTGCGGGGAGCGGTACCCCGCCAACCCGTCAAATTGCCAGAAACAATCATCGGGCAGCCCGCCCCCAACGGCGGGCACCCCACCCCCTTGCATTGTCTCCGTCAGGGAGTTTTGCTGCCGCCAAGTGGCCTTGGTTTGCGCGAAGAATCCCCCCGGCGTTGTCACCAGTGCGTCCAAGCCGACGGATTGCAATAGCCCTTGGCTGAGGGCGGACAAGGCCGGCGCGGTGGCGTAATCCTGGGTAAGTTCGGCCCGGGCCGCTTCATAGCGGGCGCCCACACTTACACCGCCACCTAGGAAACGGCGCAGGGAGGCGTGGGCGGACTGTTCCCGAAAATGCAATTCTCCGCTCACGCTGGTGGGGAGGATTGTCGGCGTCAAGGCGGCGAAATCCGAGGTGTAGGCCCCCGTGTCCAGCGCGGCTTTGGAAGCGATTTGTTCCGCTCCCAAGATGACATGCGTGTTCTCTCCCAGGCGCAACCGGCCGTCAGCCAGCCAGATTTCCATCCGCTCATGTTTCACGCCCCCAGTCAGGGAATCCGGAAAGGCGGTGCGGAGGGTGGAGGGTAAGCCGAAGGTTTGGCTGGGTTCCAAGCTGGCGCCGCCGTCCCAATCCCCGCCCGTGACCGAGCGCGAATAGCCCGCCACCAAGCCGACGGCGGGTGTGGGTTGCCAAAACAGGCCCAGCCGGGGGGAAACGGTGGTGCCGGCCAAAGTGTCGCTGTTGAAGGGCGGGGCGAGCGTGTTGGCGGGGGTTTCCAAGCGGTCCGCCACCACCCCGGCAAACACCCGCCAGCCATCCGCCAGTCGCCAGTAATCAAAGGCGTAGCCCGATTCCCGCCGCGTGACCGTATTGAGTTGCTGGCTCGGAAAGGCGTACGGGGTCGAAGGGAAATACCACGCGTAGTTGCCACCGGAAAGATTGGCGGTCTGCGCGGTGTCCTGATCTTGGATTCGCTCGTGCACCTGTTGGACACGCCCGCCGAGGATCAGTTGCTGCCACCCCAGCACCTGGGCTTGCTGAAGTTCCAAGGAATTGGCGGAATATTCCCGATTGTACTGACGGGTCAGGTCCGTGGCCAAGGCGACCCACGGTGCTCCGCCATAGGCGGCCAGCAACAGCGCGTTGGCGTAAGGAGTGTCGCTTTGGTTGCGATCATTCAGATGCGAGACGAGCACCAAGGTGTGACTCTCGGGGGACCATTCATGGTGGTAGCCGAGCAACAACCCGGGGGATTGTTGATCCCGTACGGTCTGTCCCGCCACCGTGGTGGCCGGGTCGTAATGGAGGGCCAAATCGCCACCACTTAGCGTTGATTTCTGCGCCTCCAGGTAAAAGCTGTCCTGCGGGGTGACTTGTTCCTTGATTTTGGCGGTGTAATATCGCTGGGTGAACCCGGCATTGGGCGCTTGTCCCGGATCGCTTTGATAAATCCCCTCCACCGCCCAGCTGGTGCCCGCGAAGCTGCCGTATTGCACCGCGTCCTGCCGCCAGGCGCCCCGGCTCCAGTAATCACTGGCGGAAAAGAAGCCCAAGCCGTCCCGCTCAAAGAGCCGCGTGTACTCTTGCTGGCTCACGGGCTGCGAGAGCAGGCGTGGATCGGGCGGTCCGAGCAGGGCGGCTAGCAAGTACTCGCTGGCGTAAGCCGTGTAGTTTTGTTGGTTGTAGGGCGTGTTGTTGGCCCCGGGATCGTAGGCATTGGCGAGGAACAAATGGCCTCCGTAGCCGGCGTAATCAGCGGCCACCGCCGCCCCGGCCTCGCGCCGGGCCACGTCGGTCAAGCCGGCTTCGTCATACACTCGGGCGAGGTTCGCGCCCCGGACCGCGCGGTCCTGGTCCAGCAGGAAAGGGGATCGCACGAGCGCGCGGTTGTCGTTATACGTTTCGGACATTTCCAAATCGCGCACCGCCTCGTTGATCCGGTTGCCGGATTCGGCCAACAGGGCGGCATACAACCAGGGGGTCGGGTCCTGGGGATCGAGCTCCCGGGCGCGACGGAGTTCCGCCTCCGCCAGGCGGTTTTCTCCGGTGATTCCGTATCCCTTGCCCAAATAACTGCGGAGCAAGGACCGTTGCGGTTCCAAGGCGGCGGCCACCATCAAATCCTCCCGGCCTCCGGCGAGGTCCCCCCGGCGCAGCCGGCACAGCCCGCGGCCCAGCCAGGCATTGCCCAGGCTGGAATCCAAAGCCAGGGCGTGCTCAAAGGCCGCACGGGCTTCGCGGAAACGATGGTCTGCCGCCAACAAAAAGCCTTCCAAGGCGGCCGCTTGGGCATTGCCCGGGGCCAGGGACAGCCCTTTGGCCAAGGCGTCGCGGGCGGCGGCAGTGCGACCGAAAGAGAATTCCAATTCCGCGAGGCGAACCCAGGCGAACCCAAAACCGGGAGAAACTTCGGTGGCCCTCCGGGCCAACCGGCGGGCCTCCCTGAGAGAATCGGGGTGATGGGGTTGCGATTGCTCGAAATAAGAAGCCGCCAGGCACTCCGTGGCCAATTCCGGGGTGGCGCCCGGCCACTTGGCTTCCTGCCGCACCGCCGCCAACAGGCCCAGCAGCCCGGAGGCCAGTCGCACCGTGCGTTCTCCGGGAGGCCCTTCCGCCAACGGGCGGAGTTCCGCTTCCGCCGCTTCCGCCCGGCCCACCGCCAGCCCTACCGCCGCTACATAGAGCCGGACGGCGGCCGAACCCGGCGGGCCGTTCGTGGGCAGTCGGGCCAGGGCGGCCGGCAAATTCCCTTTTTGGTAAGCGGTCAGCGACGCGGCCAACCGGTTGGTTTCTTCCGGGGTCAGCGGCAGTTCCGCCTGGTCCAACACGCCGGGGTAATAAAAGCACCATTGCAACACGTTGTTGGCGGTGAATCCCGGGGTGCGCTGCGGCGCCCGACCCGTATCGGCCACCGCCTGCTGGAGATTGGTGAGCGTGAGTTGGCCGGCCGCGTTCGCCAGCTCCACCGCCCCGTCCACGACGGAAATCGTGGTCCGCTCCCCGCCCGCCCAAGGTTCCACCGCCACCACGAATTCCGTGCCCCGGATCCCGGCGCGCACCGTCGGCGTGCGGATGTCGATCTGCCCGGGTTCACCGCGATGGAAAAACGATAATAGTCCCCGCCAGAGGTGGAGCCCCGGTTTGGCGCCGGGCAGAATCTCCAATTTAGTGTTCTCCCGCACGGGCAACACCAACCCATTCGGCGTGCGCAGGGTGCAGCGGCTGTTGGTGGCGGTAAACAGCACGTCCCCCGGCTCCAAGGCACCACCCGCAACGGCCGCCCGGGGCAGGCGTCGGTCTGGTGACAGCACTTCCACCGATCCCTCCAAGGACAAAATGGCGAAGTTGGTCTGGGTTTGGGCCGGGACAGGGAGCGCCGCCAAGCAACCGAATACGAGGGCGCAGAACACCAAAAAATAACGCCACGCCCATGGCCGTTCCTTACGGGAGGGCAAGCAATCCGGGGCCGGGGCGGCGGGAGGTTGCAGGTTCATCTGGGGGTGGGGGGAAATAAGTGCGCTAGGTGTTAAGTTTTACCGGTCACCCTTGCTGAAGGCAATGCAAAATAAACACTTGCGGCCGCGATCCGGCTTTCGCCGGCGGTGGGTGGGGCAAGTTTGGGCCATCGGCTGCGCAACTCGCGGTTCTCCCAATTGACGCGGGCTTGGCGACCTCAAAAAAATTGTGTGCAAACCGCCCTTGACGCCGGGTTGGCGGGCGGCTAGGATCGGCGCAATGTTTGGCCTTGTTCGACAACTGCTGCTGGTAGTAAGCGTCACCGTATCCGGTGCCGCCGCGGCCGGTATTTGTCGAAGCTGAACGCGATTTCGACAACCACCCCACGGCCGGCAACGGTCGTGGGGTTTTTTTTGAAAGCCCCGGCCGCCGGCCAAATTCCGAAAGAACAGTAGTATGAGCAATAGTATGGTGACCGAGAAGACCGCGACCGCCACCCCGGCGGTGGCCGCCCCCGCGCCCGCCGCCCGCCTCGAAGTCGGCCCGGCCATGATCGGCAGCGAAATCCTCATCCAATGCCTCGAACGCGAAGGCGTGGAAGTCATTTTCGCCTACCCCGGCGGCGCCAGCATGGAGTTTCATCAGGCCCTCACCCGGTCCACGATTCGTACGATTCTGCCCCGCCACGAGCAGGGCGGCGCCTTCGCGGCGGAGGGCTACGCCCGTGCCACCGGCCGGGCCGGCGTGTGCATGGCGACCAGCGGCCCCGGCGCGACCAACCTGGTCACCGGCATCGCCGACGCCTACATGGATTCCATTCCTTTGGTGGTCATCACCGGCCAGGTGCCCCAGGCCATGATCGGCAAGGGCGGCTTCCAGGAAACCGATTTCTTCGGCATGACCCTGCCGATTGTGAAGCACAGCTATCTCGTCACGGACGTGAATGACATCCCGCGCGTGATCAAGGAAGCCTTCCACATCGCCCAATCCGGCCGGCCCGGCCCCGTGGTGGTGGACGTGCCCAAGAACATCCAGCAGGCGCGCACCCAGCCGGTGTTCCCCCGCGAGGTGAACATCCGCGGCTACGGCGCGGACCGCCAGGCGACCGAACTCGAGCTCAACGAAATCCTCGGCCTCATCGCCAAGGCCGAACGCCCCGTGTTGTACGTCGGCGGCGGCATCATCTCCGGCAATGCCAGCGAGGAACTCCGCCAGTTCGCCGAAACCCTCCAAATCCCCGTCACCACCACCATCATGGGCTGCGGCGCGTTCCCCGAAACGCACCCGCTCTCCCTCCGCTGGTTGGGCATGCACGGCACCGCTTACGCCAATTGGGCGGTGAGCGGCGAATACGCCCCGAAATCCGAGCAGACCGATCCCCCGCAACGCATCGCCGCGGGCGCCGACCTGCTCCTGGCTTTTGGCGTGCGGTTCGATGACCGGGTCACCGGCAAGGTGGAAAAATTCTGCGAGACCGGCACCATCGTCCACATCGACATCGATCCCTCGGAGATCAACAAGAACAAGCCGGCCCACCTGCCCATCGTGAGCGACGTCCGCTACGCCCTGCAGCAGTTGAACACGATGCTGGCCCGCCAGCCTTTGAAGCGCGATTTCAGCGCCTGGCACAAGCAGATTGCCGCGTGGAAGGCCAAGGCCCCCCTCAGCTACCGCGTCACCGAGGAAGTGGTCACTTCGCAGCACATGAAGGACCATCTCTCCGGTTTCGAGAACGAGGTCATCCTTCCCCAGATGGCCATCGAAATGCTGTATGAACTCACCCAGGGTGACGCCATCATCACCACCGGGGTGGGCCAGCACCAAATGTGGGCGGCGCAATATTACAAGTACAAGTTCCCCCGCCAATTGCTCACCAGCGCCGGCCTGGGCGCCATGGGTTACGGTTACCCTGCTGCGCTCGGCGCCAAGGTGGCCTGCCCCGACCGCCAAGTGGTGGATATCGACGGCGACGGCTCGTTCCTCATGAACGTGCAGGAACTCGCCACCGCGCACATTGAGAAGATCGCCGCCAAGGTGCTCATTCTCAACAACCAGCACCTCGGCATGGTGGTGCAGTGGGAAGACCGTTTCTACGCCGGCAACCGCGGCAACACCTACCTCGGCGATCCCGAGAACATGCGCCAAATCTATCCCGACTACATCGCCATGGCCAAGGGCTTCTCCGTGCCCGCCGAGCGCGTCATGTTCAAGAAGGATCTCCGCGCCGCCATGCAGCGCATGTTGGACTCCGACCAGCCGTACATTCTGGACGTCATCGTCCCCTACACCGAGCACGTGCTGCCGTTCATTCCGGCGAACAAATCGGTGGCGGAAATGATCTGGAAGGCCTGAGCCAAAACGGTTTCCTCCCGATCAAGGCCGTGGACGGAGGGCGGCGGGCAAGTCTTTATTGACATCCCGCCCCCCCTTGCTACGCTCCCCCTTCGATTTTCCTGGATTTTTCCACTGAAAGTTAAGCGACCAACAACAGTTGACACTATGGCAAACGCATCGAAAACCGCGACGAAGTATGTTTATACGTTCGGCAATAAAAAAGCCGACGGCAACGGGTCCATGAAGGCCCTGCTGGGGGGCAAAGGCGCCAACCTGGCGGAAATGACCCGCATCGGCCTGCCGGTGCCCCCGGGGTTCACCATCACCACCGAGGTTTGCACCTACTATTACGCCAACAAGCGTTCCTACCCCGCCGAACTCCAGGCGCAGGTCGAGGCGGGCGTCGCGAACATGGAGCGCATCCTGGGCAAGAAATTCGGCGATCTCCAGAAGCCCCTCCTCGTGGCCGTGCGCTCCGGCGCCCGCGATTCCATGCCCGGCATGATGGACACGATTTTGAACCTCGGCCTCAATGACCAGACGGTCGTGGCGCTGGAAAAAGCCAGTGGCAACCCCCGCTTCGCGTGGGATTGCTACCGCCGGTTCATCCAGATGTACGGCGACGTGGTCATGGGTGTGCAAAAAGCCCCCGGCGAAGACCATGAACCCTTCGAAACGGTCATCGACGAACTCAAGGAGCATCTCTTCCCCGGCGAAACCGATGTCGAAGACACCCGCTTGGATCTCAACGGCCTGAAGGAACTCGTGGCCCGGTTCAAAGCGCTGGTCAAAGAACGCACCGGCAAAGCCTTCCCGAACAACCCCTGGGATCAGCTCAAGGGCGCCGTCGGCGCCGTGTTCGGCTCCTGGATGAACGACCGCGCGATGGTTTACCGCCGCAAATACGGCATCCCCAGCGAATGGGGCACCGCCGTCAACGTGCAGGCCATGGTGTTCGGTAACACCGGCGAGAACTCCGGTTCCGGCGTCGCCTTCACCCGCGACCCCGCCTCCGGCGAAAAAGTGTTCTACGGCGAATTCTTGATGAACGCCCAGGGCGAAGACGTCGTCGCCGGCGTCCGCACCCCGGAACCCGTCGCCAAGCTCAAGGCCCAGCAGCCCAAGGCCTTCGCCGAACTCGAAGCCGTCCGCGCCACCCTCGAAGGTCACTTCAAGGACATGCAGGACTTCGAATTCACCA
The DNA here is from genome assembly GCA_903930565.1 of uncultured Pedosphaera sp. Classification (GTDB taxonomy): domain Bacteria; phylum Verrucomicrobiota; class Verrucomicrobiia; order Limisphaerales; family Pedosphaeraceae; genus CAIXFN01. The sequence continues at coordinate 13,961 of CAIYZC010000069.1, read as the reverse complement.
TCGAAGACGGCCAGTTGTTCATGCTCCAGACCCGCAATGGCAAGCGCACCGGCCTCGCCGCCGTCCGCATCGCCTGCGAAATGGTCAAGGAAAAGCTCATCGACTGGGAAACCGCCGTGGGCCGCGTGCCCGCCGAGCAGTTGGACCAAGTCCTCGCCCCGGTGTTTGACCGCGCCGCCGTCAAGTCCGCCAAGGTCATCGCCAAGGGCCTCCCCGCCGGCCCCGGCGCCGCCACCGGCCGCATCTATTTCAACGCCGACCGCGCCGTCATCGCCGCCGGCAACAAGGAGAAAGTGCTCTTGGTGCGCGTCGAAACCTCGCCCGAAGATCTGCGCGGTATGATCGCCGCCGAAGGCATTCTGACCGCGCGCGGCGGCGTCAGCTCCCACGCCGCCCTCGTCGCCCGCCAGATGGGCAAAGTCTGCGTCTGCGGTGCCGCCGCGCTGCAAGTCGATTACGGTGCGAAGACCCTCACGGTCAACGGCCAGGTGTTCAAGGAAGGGGATTATCTCTCCATCGACGGCACGCTCGGCGAAGTCTACGCCGGCGAACTCAAGACCGCCGCTTCCGAAGTCGTCCAGGTGTTGGTGGAAAAATCCCTCACCGCCAAGGAAAGCCGCACCTACCAATACTTCGCGCAGCTCATGACCTGGTGCGCCAAGGCCACCCGCATGCAAGTGCGCACGAACGCCGACTCCCCGGACCAAACGGCCAACGCCGTCGCGTTCGGCGCCTCCGGCATCGGCCTCTGCCGCACCGAGCACATGTTCTTCGAGGGCGACCGCATCGACGCCATGCGCGAAATGATCCTCGCGGAGAATATCACGGACCGCAAAAAGGCCCTCGCCAAGCTCCTGCCTTACCAGCGCGAAGACTTCGCGGGCATCTTCAAGGAATTGAAAGGCCTGCCCGCCACCATCCGGTTCCTCGACCCGCCCCTGCACGAATTCCTGCCCCATGAGAGCAGCCTCATGCGCGAGCTCGGTGAGAAGATCGGCGTGTCCCCCGACAAGATCGCCAAGCGCGTGAGCGAACTCCATGAGTTCAACCCCATGCTCGGCCATCGTGGTTGCCGCCTCGGCATCGCTTATCCCGAGATCAGCGAAATGCAGGCCCGCGCCGTCTTTGAAGCCGCCGCCGAAGTGCAAAAGGCCGGCATCAAGGTCAAGCCCGAGATCATGATCCCGCTCGTTGGGTTCCCCAAGGAACTCCAATTGCAGATCGACGTCGTCAACCGCGTCGCCGCGGAAGTCGCCAAGGAAAAGAAGACCAAGTTCAGCTACATGGTCGGCACCATGATCGAAATCCCCCGCGCCGCCCTCGTCGCGGACGAAATCGCGAAGGACGCGCAGTTCTTCAGCTTCGGCACCAACGACCTCACCCAGACCACGTTGGGCATGAGCCGCGATGACTCCGGCTCCTTCCTGCCCAAGTATCAGGAGGAGGAAATCGTGAAGAAGAATCCCTTCGCCTCCATCGACCAGACCGGTGTCGGCAAGCTCATGCGCATCGCCGCGGACCTCGGCCGCCAGACCCGCCCCGACATCAAGTTGGGCATCTGCGGGGAACACGGCGGCGACCCCGAGAGCGTCAAGTTCTGCCACGCCCTCGGCCTCACCTATGTGAGCTGCTCGCCCTTCCGCGTGCCCGTCGCCCGCCTCGCCGCCGCCCAGGCCGCGTTGGACGAAAAATCCAAGGCCGCCAAAGCCGCCGCCGCGGCTGCTGCCGCCGCCAAGCCCGCGCCCGCCGTGAAGCCGGCTGCCAAAGCCCCCGCGAAGAAGAAGTAAGCTTCCGCGGTTAAAAATTCACAGGCCGTCCGGTTCGCCGGACGGCCTTTTTTGTTGGGCGCCATCGCCGCGGGACCCATCGACCGGGCCCGCTCCTCCGGGCGGGCGCGGGCCTTACGGCGCCGCTTCCGCTTCGCCGCGGGTCTTGAAATCGTAGCGCCCCGTTTGCGAGCCGGCCCGTACGGTGATGCGATATTCCGTGCTGGGCGCCAGCGGTTCGGCCTTCGTTCCCGCATTGCGGGGCCGCATCCCGCGGATGCGCTCCCCATAGGCGAAGGTGCTCGTCGGGACCGAGTTGGAGTCGGAAACCACGTGCCAGACCGGCGGCGCGAGTTGGTTGGTTTGCAAGGCCGCCACCGGCACCACCTGCACGTCCGTGAGGCGCAGCTCCGTGCCGAGGCCGAACACCACCCTGTCCTCCGGCGGATGTTCCACGTCGATTCCCCGCGCGGGAATCTTCGGCCGCATCGTCACAAAGACTTTGACCTCCGGGCGCCGGAAACTGTCGCCAAAGATCCAGTAGGCCAGTCCGCCCAGCACCACCAGCAGCGCGAGCAAAGTTGCGTTTTTTCCATCCATCGTCCTGTACTGGACGCTCGGCGGGGGCGATTATTCAGGGCCCGGGCTCAGGTCCCGGGCAATTCACGGAGCCGGGCCGGCAGGTGGGAGCGGTCCGCCAAGCAGTGCAGCAGCGGTCCCTGCGGGGCGAATTCGACCACGGTCACCGAGGCCACCGGGCAGGCCAGCCGGAACCGAAACCGTCCCACATCGATGCCCAGCAGCGCGCACAAGAGAATTCGAATCGTGGCTTTATGCGAGACCAGCAGGACGTCGCCGTTGGTAAAGCGCGCCCGGATTTCTTCGGTCACCCGCAGCGTGCGGTGCGCGATGGCGACCGCCGGTTCCCCGCCCGTGGGCGGATTCCACGCCGGGTCCGCTGTCCAGCGCAGGTAGTCATCGTGGTGCTCCCGGTCCACTTCGGCGATGTTGCGCCCTTCCCATTGGCCGTATTGGATTTCCTTCAAATCGTCCCGGATTTCCGGGGTCAGTCCGCGCGCTGTGCACAAGGGTTCCGCGGTCGCGCGGGCGCGGCGCAAGGGGCTGGCGAACACCGCCCGCCAGGGCAGTTGCCCGTACGCGGTGGCGAAGGCCGCCGCCATTTCCCGGCCTTCCGGGGTCAGTTCGGGGTCCAGGCCCGCGCCGCAAAACGCGTTGTCGCGGCTGAATTCGGTTTGGCCGTGGCGCAGTAGATAAAGTTTCAAGCTCATGCAATGGGGTGGGTTGGGGTGGTTGGGCGTCAGCGTGGCAGAACGCCCGCCGGGCGCAAGTGCGAAGGCGCCCGGGCGCGGTTCGCGGCTTGGAATTTTCGTGCACTCCCGCCGGCCCGCACTAAACTCGGCCGCATGTCGGATGCGTATGCGCAACTTTTGGCGGCCACGATTCAACACCTCGAGGTTTTGAAATCCCGCGGGGTGCGCCACGTCCCAGTACGTCCCGAAACCTTGGCCGCGCTCGCGGGCACCCCCGTCAAACCCGCTGCCCGCCCCGCCCCCCTTTCGTTCGCCGCGCCGCCCGCGCCCGCCCCGGCGCCCCGGCCCGTGGCGGCTCCCCGCCCGGTTCCGCCTCCGACACCCGCGCCCCCGCCGGCTCCGGCTCCGGTTGCGCCCGCCCCCGTCGTCCCTCCGCCCCCGTCCGTGGTGGTCCGGGCGCCCGTGGCCATCCCCGCCGCGGGGGACCGGGCGGCCGCTTTCGCCGAACTCCGGCAGCGCGCCCTGGCCTGTGTTCAGTGCCCCAATTTGGTTGCCTCCCGTCGGCAGGTGGTTTTCGGCGTCGGGAACGAGGCCGCGGAATTGATGTTTGTCGGTGAAGCCCCCGGGGTCGAGGAGGACGCGCAGGGCGAGCCGTTTGTCGGTCCCGCCGGTCAAATGCTCACGAAAATGATCGGCGCCATGGGGCTGTCGCGGGCCCAAGTGTATATCGGCAACGTGCTCAAGTGCCGGCCGGACACCCCGGGCCAAAAGTTTGGGAACCGACCGCCCACCCCCGAGGAAATGGCCACCTGCGTGCCCTTTCTGCAGGCGCAAATCGACCTCATCCGCCCGCGGGTCCTGGTCGCCCTCGGCGCCAGCGCCATGGCCGGCCTGCTCGGTCACCCCGTCAAGATCACCGGCGTGCGCGGCCGGTGGCTGGACTACCGCGGCATCCCCCTCATGCCGACCTTCCACCCTTCCTACGTGCTGCGGCAGCAGGAAGCCGCCGGCGGCTTGGCGGTCAAGCGCCAGGTTTGGGAAGACCTGCTCGCCGCCATGGCCAAGCTCGGGCTGCCCATCTCGGACAAGCAGCGCAATTATTTTTTGAAAGCGTAATCTCCCCGCTTATGAAATCTTCCCCCCTCTGCCTGGTCGCCTCGTTGCTTCTCCTCGCCCCTCTGGTCGTGCCGGCCGCGGAACCACCCCCGGCCCCGGTCAAGGCGGCCCCGCCCGCCACCATGGCGGAGTTGTTGGCCGCCTCCCAACCCGCGGATTGGCGCGCCCTCGACCCCGAGAACACGCTGTATCTCGAATTGACCAATGGCCGCGTGGTGATCGAGCTCGCCCCCGCCTACGCCCCCCGCCATGTCGCCAACGTCAAGGCCCTGGCCCGGGAACATTACTGGGACGGCCTGGCCATGCTCCGCGCCCAGGAGAATTACGTGGTGCAATGGGGCGATCCCGACGCGGAGAAACCCGCCCTGGCCCGCCCGGTCAAAACCGCCCAGCGCACCCTCCCGCCCGAATTCGAACGCGCCGTGGACCCCGGGTTGCCCTTCGTGCGCCTGCCCGATGGCGATGTCTACGCCCCGGAGGTGGGCTTTTCCGCCGGCTTCCCCGTCGCCCGCGATCCCCGTGCGGGCAAAACCTGGCTGATCCACACCTACGGCATGGTCGGCGCGGGCCGCGACGAGGCGGTGGACAGCGGCGGCGGCACGGAGTTGTACGTGTGCATCGGCCAGGCCCCCCGCCAATTGGACCGCAACGTCACCCTGCTCGGCCGCGTGGTCCAGGGCATGGAATGGCTCACCACCCTCCCGCGCGGCACCGCCGCCATGGGGTTCTACCAACTGCCCGCCCAGCGCGCCCCGATCAAGTCCGTGCGCGTCGCCGCCGACGTGCCGCCGGCGGAACGTTCCGCCCTCGAATTGCTCCGCACCGACACGCCGCTCTTTCAACAACTCATCGCCGCCCGCCGCAACCGTCGCGAGGCGTGGTATCATTACCCCGCCGGCCGCATCGACATCAGCGCCGTCCCGCTGCCTGTGCGGTAGGGCAAAAGTGCCGTGGCACACTTGCGTCTGATCCCGGCCACTAGGCTCCCTTGCACCCGCCGTGGTGCCTTTACGCTGCCCCTGCGTCCGCGAGTTCCCGCTCCACCCGCCCGAGCAGCAGGCACTTTGGATCCCCGGCCCGGGCGCGGGCCAGGAGTTCACGCCCCTCGGCGAGCCGCCCTTGCCGGATGGCGGCCACCGCCAGAAAACAGTCGTTCGCGGCTTTTTGGCCGGGCTGGGGATTTCCGGCCCGCGCTTCCCGCAGCAATTGGCAACCGGCTTCATATTTTCCCCGCATGACCAACACGGAGCCGCGGGTGCCGCGAACCGCGGGAACTTGGGGCAACGTCGCGAACGCTTGTTGTGAATAGTCATCCGCCTCGGCCAGGAGTTCCGGTTGGTCCGCCAGTAGATCGGCGTAGGCCACATTGTTGAGGAACAGTTGGTGGGCGGGAGTGCCCGCGGGCTGGAGTTTGAGCAAATCGAGGAACGCTTCCCGGGCCGCCAACACCTCGCCACGATTTAACCGGTCGATGGCGGCGAAATTGAGCAGGTTGGCATCCTCCGGGAAAAGCCGTAACCCTTCCGCGTACCATTTTCGCATGCCGGCTTCGTCCCCGGCCTCAAAACAGGCGCCGGCTTCCAACGCGTGGCGCAGGGCTTGGAGGCGGTTCTGATCCACGGCTTTCCAGTGAAGCAGGCTTAATAATAAGTAACCGTCCGTCCCCGCGGCGGTGGAATTCGGCAACCGTCGCGGCCAGAGGTTGGTGATCACCACGCCGGCATTGGTGACCAGGAACCATTGCGCCGGCAGGGGCAGCGCCTGCCAATCCCACTCGGTATCCGCCGGGTGGCTGGCCCACCCCACGGCCGCCGCGATCAAAGCGTTGGCCGCCACGCCGCCCAAGAGAATTGCCGCGAGGCGGGGGCGCATTCCGTCGGCGCGGGCTGGCACCACCTGCGTTTGGCCATCCCAAGGCCACTGGTGCCAAACCCAGTCGAAACCGAGGCAGCGGCCCCGCCAAACCACCCTGCCGGATCCGATTCGGATGAGGAATACCCGCCACCCCAACCAACGCGCCGCGCAGGCATGTCCCAATTCATGCGATACAATCGCCAGGAGCAGATAAATCTGCATCAGCGACAGCCCCAGGAATAGCTTGCCGGCTGGGGCGTCCGGATCGTGGTGGAGGATCAACGCACCCAAGGGAACCCCCACGGCAAGCTGCAGGCCGATGAGCCAGGCCAGTCGTCGGCCGCGCCGGTTCCGGGTGCATTCCGGACATTCCCGGCGGCAGGCGGTGCGAAAGGAGCGGCGGGCCGGGGTAAATTCCGATCCCGGGCGGGGCTCCCGACCGCAGGTCTCGCAGGGGGGTGCGCTCATGTGCCCCCGATTCTGCCGGGGTGCCCGGTGACGTCAAGTCGATGGCGTTGGAGCATTCGCCCGCCATTCCATCCGCTCATGCGCCCCCGTGGTGCCGGTTTTTTGAAAACCCAAGCGGGCGTAGAGTCCCGAGGCGCGGGCGCCTTGGAAGACTTGGAGCCGCAACGGCAGGCCGGCCGCGGCGGCTTCCGCCATCAGCTCCCGCAGCACCCGCGTGCCGTGACCGCGGCCCTGCCATGCCGGCAGCAGGGCGATGTCCACGACGTGAATCTCTTCGGCGGAACGATGGACCACCAGCCGGCCAATCGGTTGCTGGTCGGCGAGCAGAATGGAAAAATCGGCGGCCGGAAATTGCGCGGCGTAGCTTTGGCGCATGGCACGGAATTGGAAATCCAGAAACAGCGTGCGCGTGGCGGGCGGCCAGCCCGCCCGGTCCAACTCCTCCGCACGCCCCGCCTCAAAAAGTTGCCGGAGCCAAGCTTCTTCCCCGGGTTGCTCCCGACGAAGGGTGAGTCGGTCCGTCGCGGCGTCGGAAATGTTCACTTGCCGGGTGCCGGTGGGGCTTTGGCCGGCTTCGAATACTTGGCGGGGACGGCGCTCGCGGGGCCCGATTTCTTGTAATTCTCAATGGCCTGCGCGGGCGTCGTGGTGCCCGTCCGACCTTGGGTAACGGGCGGCGTGATGTTCCGCACCACCCCTTGGGCTTTGCTCAGCCCGGGGTTGGGGGTGGCCGCCAGCGCGGACGCCTTCGCGGCCGGGGTGCTTTTGGCGGCCGGGGCGGGCGCCGGTTTGGCGGCGGGGGGCGTGCTGCGCGCCGGGGCGGGGGTTGCCTTGGCGGGGGCGGAGCGTGCCGTGGTCGTGCTGGTGCTCTGCCCCTGAACTCCGCCGGGGAGGCTCAAGCCAATGAGGATTCCGGCAAGCAGTAACCCGCGCACATTCCCAGTCTTCATAGGCCTAACCATACCATACTGTTCCGGGTTTGGCAAATTGGCCTCCGGAAAGTCGTTGGGCCGGGAATTGCGGGAGGGTCCGCGCGGGGCGTTGGCGGGTTTACGGCGCGGGCACGGGGGGCTCGTGCCAGGGACGGCCGGATTCGTATAGCGCCGCCAATTCGCGGTTGCGGGCCGCCAGCGGGGCCAGCCCCGCGGCCTCCGCCAGACTTGCCGCCTGCCGGGCGGTGGCGGCGGCCTCCCCGAACCGGCCCGCCTCGGCGTAGGCCGCCCCCAAGGTGCCCAGCAGCAGGGGAATCTTCCGCCCCGTCAACTCGCACACCTGTTCGGCCAGCCGAACCGCTTGCGCCCCATTGCGCAATTCGGCCACCGGGCACGTCGCCCGCAGCCACGCCAGATTGTTCAAGCCCTCGACGGATTGCGGGGCCAGCCGCAGCAGGTCCTCGTAGCGGGCGGCCGCCTCGGGCAGGCGCCCCGCCTGGCTCAGCACCATGCCCCATTCGAGCAACGTGGGCGGGTTGGTCGGATTCAGCGCCGCCGCGCGGGCCAGGTGGTCCTGCGCTTCGGTCGCGCGGCCGCTGGCGGCCAGCGAGCCGCCCAGCAGGCGGTGGCCTTCACTGTCGTTCGGCGCCAACTGCACGTAATCCTGGAATTGCGCGGCCGCCCCCGCGCGGTTGCCCAGGCTGGTGAGCGCCACTCCCAGGTTGAAATGCGCGTCGGGCGCCGTGGGGGCCAATTGGATCGCGGTGGCGTAATGGTTGGTGGCCTCGGTCAGGCGGTCCATGCGGGCCAGGCACAAGCCCCAATTGTTCTGGGCTTTCCACAGCGTGGGGTCGATCTCGCTCGCGGCTTGGAAATGCGGGGCCGCTTCCGCCATCCGGTTCAACGTCAGCAAGGCCTGCCCCAGATTATATTCCGCCACGGAATTGCGGCCGGTCGCGTCGATGGCGTGCTGGAAGAGGGCCACACTGTCGTGCCAATAGCCGCCCTGCCGCCGCGTCAGCCCCAGGCAGGCGGCCGCCGCCACCGCCGCGACGACTCCCAGCGCCCGCCGCCGGCGTTCCCGGTCACCGGCCCATTCCGCCGCCCCCCAGACCACGGCGATAAACACCCCCGTGGCGGGCAGGTAAGTGTAGCGGTCCGCCAGGGCCTGGCCGCCCACCTTCACAATCCCGATCACTGGCACCAGCGTGCCCAGGAACCACAGCCAGCCCATGATCCACCACGGTTGCCGGCGCGCGTTGCCCAGCGCGAAGCCGGTGATCGCCAACAACCCCAGCCCCGCTCCGGCCACCGCCAGGGTCGGCAGTTCCGGATTGAAGGGATAGAACACCGCCAGGTCCGCGGGCCACGCCAGTTTGCCCAAGTACCGGACGTAGGCGACGACGGCGTTCGCCAGACGTGCGCCCAGCGGGGTGGGGGCGTCGCCGAAGGCCCCTCCCTGCTGCTGCACCAAGTAAGTGACCACGCTCGCCCCCGCGCTCAGCGCCAGCAACGGCAGCTTCTCGAACACCAACCGCGCGGCGGGCACCGCCCCGGCTCCGGTCCACCGGCGCAACGGCCAAAAGTCGAGCAACAGGAGCACGCCGGGCAGCGTGACCACCATGGGCTTCGCCATCAGCCCGAGCACGAACGCCCCCAGCAACGCCGCGTAGGCCCAACCGCGGGCCCGGCGGTCTGTGGTCCGGGCGTACCATCCGTAGGCGCCCAGCGCCAGCCACCAAAACAGCCCGCTCAACACATCCTTGCGCTCCGCCACCCACGCCACCGACTCCACGTGCAGCGGATGCCAGGCGAATAAAGCCGCCACCGCCGCCGCCCGCCACCGCGTCCCGGTCAGGGACCGCCAGACGGCGAACAGCAGCAGGGTGTTGGCGGTGTGGAAGAGGACGTTGACGACATGATGCCCCCCCGCGTGCAAGCCGAACCACTGGCAGTCGAGGCAATGGGAAAGCCAGGTGAGCGGGTGCCAGTTGCCCGCGTAGCCGGTCGTGAAGGCCCACGCCACCGCCGCCCGCGTCAGCCCGCCCTGAATCTGCGGGTTGTCCAGGATGTACTGCTGATCGTCGTAATTATTGAACTCCGCCGTGTGCAGCGGCCAGTAAACCGCGATCGTGAGGAGCGCCAGGACGAGGTAAATCCAACCGGTGGCCATGGCCGGGGCTGGCGCCGGGACGGGACGGGGCAACGTCTCCCCGGGCGGGCGCTCCGGGCTTGCGGGCTGCTCCTTGGGGGGGCGGGACTCCAAAGCTTAACGCGGGGCGAAGGGGGATCGGTTGACGGGGAACGTGGGGGGCGTTGGCGTCCCGCCATTCCCGCCGGATTGCCCCGCGCCGCCGGTGCCCAGCAGCGCGGCCATCCCCGGCACGGGCGGTGGCATGATGGCGGCTGCGTGTGTGCCTTGGCTCAGCATGCGATTGGCCTCGAGCAAAATCGCCGCTTCCTCGGCCGAAGCCGGGCCGGCGGGTTCCGGCGCGGTGCGCACGTCCCGTTGGGGAATGCCCCCCAAGCCCGCCTCCAAGGCCCCGCCAACGCCGCCCGCCAAACCGCCGCCCCCAAACCCATTGGGCGCGACGGAAGCGCCGCCCTGCGGTTGAATGAAATTCGGTGACCGAAATTGTCCGCCGCCAATCGCCGGATTGGCCGGGGGAATCACGCCGGGTTGGGGAATGCCGGGGCGCGCAATGCCCGAACCGCCGGCGGGACGCATCCCGCCCGGAGGCATGCCGCCGGGTGGCGGGGCGCCACCACCGCCGCCGGATGGTCCCAACGGCAACGTAAGGGTGACCAATTCGCCGTTGTTCTTGATCTTGGCGGTCCCTTTTTCCTCATCCAACTCCACCAATTCAATCCCGCCTCCGGCTTCCCCCACCTTGATGATCACCGATTCCTCCTTGGGCGCGCCGCCGGGATTCGGTTTGCCCGGAGTGGGGGCCTCCGTCACGAGAAACATCCCGCGCGGAGGACCGAAAACGCTGATCGTCCCCGTGAATTTCACGTTCGGCGGGGGCTTGGGCGGTTCGGCTTCCTTGGGGGGCGGGGGCGGGGTGGGGGCTTTGAGATCGAAAACGTTGCGGTCCACGATGGTCAGATACGGATTATCGTCGTCCGCCAAACAGGCAAAACCCGCCAGACCAAGCGCCATCACGCCGGTCAGCCGAAACAGTTTGGTCACGCCGCTACGCATATTCAGAATCCAATATAAGCCGTCCCCTGTAAAACACCAACCCCAAAGATTAGTTGCGCACGCGCTCCCAACCCCGCCGACCTCCGACTAAGGGCACGGTCGCGGCCTCGGCTCGGAGTTGGGCCGCTCTTTGGGGCCGCGGGGTGGGTGGTCTGGATCGTGGAAGGTATAAACGCCGCGGGGCCGGACTTGCGTCCGGCCCCGGGTGCTGAGAACAAAGCCTAAATTCTTTGCGTCAACCAGTGCGGCGCCGCAGACCAGCGCCATTTAACACCCGCGAAACGCACTGCCATTCGCACCGTCAACCATCCCCCTTTAATCCCGGGCTCAAAACCCGGTGGCCACCAGTAATGGGGACACCGCGCCGGGCGCCTCGGGGCCGCCGGCGAGCGGGGGACACTCGCCAGCGGCGGGGGGTTGTGGTAAGTTTGGGACAGAATTGATCCTGCCGAACATGCCAATTGATCTTGCCGCCATGCGGGCTTTCCCCGCGGGTTTTCCCCCCACGCCCCGTCGGAGCCTCGCCAACGAACGAACGAACGAACGCCTGCGGAGCCTGCCGGCCTGGCTCGCCTGCCTCCTCCTGCTCTGTTGCGCAGCCGGGGCGCGGGCGGCGAACCTGACCCCGGTCGCGGTGACGGGCTACAATTTGGATTTGGTGGTGGAAAACACCGCTTCCGGACCGCCGTTCACGGCTTATGCCGTTGAGTTCAGCCCGGGGGAGGGAAATGTGTATTACCAGCACGGTTTGCCGGCGTACACCAACGGCTTCCCCGCCACCGGCCTCTTCACCAGCGCGCTGGGGGATGGCACCACCTTCCAGTTGCAACCCGCCACCGCCAAGAACGCCTTGGTGCTCAGTTCCGCCACCGGTCTGTCCACGGGCAAACTGACGCTGGTGACGCCCGGGATCTACAACCGCATCGCGGTGATTGCGAATTCGGCCAATGGCAACGCGAGCGGGCAGGGGGTGCTCACCCTGAATTTCAGCGACGGCTCCTCCGTGGCCACCAGTTATTTCGCGCCGGACTGGTTCAACAACGTGACCAATGTGGCGCTGGGGGGCATGGACCGGATCGCCGTGACCAGCGGGGCCTTGACCATCGCCGGTGTCAACAATCCCCGCCTGTACCAAACCACGGTCAGTATCCCCACCCTGCTCAATGGCACCAACAAACCGCTCGCCAGTTTGAGCTTCGGCCGGCCGACGGTGGCCAATGCCACCGCTATTTTTGCGGTGAGCGGGGAATTGGCCGCCCTCTCCCCGCCCGTCGCGGCCGCCATCACCACCCCGCCGTCCAGTCAGGCCGTGGGGGAATTGTCCGCGGTCAGCTTTTCCGCCGCGGTGAACGGCAATCCGTATCCCACTCTGCAATGGTACCGGAACGGCGCGGCGTTGCCCGGGGCCACGAACCTGACCTACTCGCTCACCGCGGCGTTGACGAACAACGGGGATGCCTACTTTTTGATCGCCGCCAACAGTTTCAGCAACCTCACCTACCGGGCCACGAGCGCGGTGGCGACTCTGACCGTGTACGCCGTGGCCAAGCCCATCAGCGTGACGGGCTTTAACGCGGATGTGGTGGTGGAAAACACCGCGGGCGGGCCGCCGTACAACGCCTATGCCGTGGAGGTGAATCCCAACGAAGGCAACGCGTATTACCAAAGCGGGCTGCCGGGCACGAGCCTGGGCCTGCCGGTCAACGGCGCGTTCAGCAGCGCCGTGGACGGCACGCGTTTTCAGCTCCAGCCCTACACCACCAACAACGCGTTGATCATGAGCAGCGACACGGGCCTTACCACCGGCACGCTCACGCTGGCCACCCCGGGGGTGTACAACACCCTGGCGATCCTCGCGAACTCCGCGTCCGGCGGCGGCCTGGCGAATTTGACCCTGCAATTCAGCGACGGCACCAGCTACTTGACCAATTATTATGCGCCTGATTGGTTCGGAAACACGGGTTACGCCCTGTTGGGCTTTGAGCGCATCCCGTTGGCGGGCGGGGGCACCCAGGGCGCGCCGGCCGATCCCCGGTTCTACCAAACCACGCTGAATCTGAGCGCCCTGTTCGGTGCGACCAACAAGACGCTCACCTCCCTGAGCTTCGGCCAGGCCTCGGCCGGCGCCACCGCGGTGTACGCCGTCAGCGGCATTTTGGCGCCCCCCAGCCCGCCGCTCATTCTGGCTTCCCCCACGAATGTGACCGTCACGGAGCTGGCGCCGGCCACCTTCACGGCCGCCGCGGCGGGGAATCCGTATCCAACCCTGCAATGGTACCGCAACGGCACCCCCGTCACCGGGGCCACCAACGCTGCGTACACCCTCGCGGTCGCCCCCCTTTCCGCCAATGGCAACTTCTTCCAAGTGGTGGCCGCCAATGTGGTGAGCAACGTGACGCGCAGTGTCACCAGCGCGGTGGCCACGCTCTCCGTGGTCGCGGACCACTCCGCCCCGGCCTTGCTGGCCGCGCAGTCGCTCGGGCTCACTCAGGTGCAGGTCCAGTTTTCCAAGCGCATGAGCGCGGCCACGGTCGCCACCCTCGCGAACTTTCAACTCGCGGGCACGAATGGCGCCGTGCCCCTCGCCGCCGCCGCTTTGGACACCACCCAAAGCAACGTGGTGCTCTTCGTCACCGGTTTGCTGGACGGTGCGGCCTACACCCTCACGGTCAACAACTTGGCGGACCAAACCGTGGCCGGCAACGTGATCCCGCCCAATTCCACGGCCGCGTTCGTGGCGAGTGCGTTCGTGCCGGTGGCCGTCGGCGGCGGCCTGCCGGGCGGCGGTCAAATCCGCCTGCCCGGCTTCTTGAATGTGACGGGTGGTGGCGGGGACATTGGCGGCACTGCGGACGAATTTCAATTTGGATACGAGTTGCTCGCGGGCGACTTCGATCTCTGTGTCCGCCTGGCGGGGGTGGGCCTTTCGGACGTGTGGGCCAAGGCCGGCTTGATGGCGCGTGAAAGCCTGGCCCCGGGCGCGCGGTTCGCGGCCGCCCTGGCCACCCCGGTCATGAACGGCGCCTTCCTCGAATACCGCGCCACCACCAACGGCCTGGCCGTTACGGCGGGGACCTTTCCCGACAATTATCCCAACACTTGGTTGCGCCTGAAGCGGTTGGGCGGCGTGTTCACCGCCTATGCCGGTTATGACGGCTGGAACTGGACCGTCCTGGGCGCCACCAACCTGGCCATGGGCGGCCAGATTTATGTCGGCCTGGGGGTCAGCAGTCACAATCCCGCGGCGCTCACCTCCGCGCAGTTCCTGCCCCTGGCCTCCGTCACCACCAACAATGTGGTGGCGACGCCGGTCAATCCGCACGAGCCGCTCGGCCCCTGCGCCCGCACC
>CAIYZC010000068.1 GCA_903930565.1 uncultured Pedosphaera sp. | reverse complement strand
GCCACATAGCCGGTGGTTGCGGAGCGCCGCGACGACACCACCGGTTTGCATCCCAATTGAGCGCGCATCCTGAAGGGATGCCCGCCGTGTGATCTCCTCCACGATGGGATGCCAACGCTGAACGGCTCGTTCCGGCTCGTGTGTTCGTTCAAACTGTTGCCGGTGTAGGTGTAGGTCAGAGCGCGCAAATTGCCCCCGGCTTGATCCCGGCCGGCGGGCGCGCAGTTTCCCATCTCGCAGTCGCAGGCACGCGTCCCCCGCCCCCTCGCCTCCCGCCGTGGGAGGAGAGAACCGGGGAGAGAAGGACCTGCTCTCAGCCACCTGCCATCAGCCTCCTCGACGCTCCGCCCTGGCCTTCGCGTGCGCATCCCCGCCCGTCCTCGCCACGGTCCGCCGCCACCTCACCGCCCCGGACCGCCCGGCCATGCTCAAGGATTTGCGGCACGCACCGGCTTGGCTGGCTGATCTCCTCCGGCCGCTCGTTGTGCCGCCGCCTTGAACCGTGCAGGCCTTCCTCCAAATCCCCGCGCCACGCCGCCGGCTCGCCTTCCAGCAGGTGGACGCGGCGATGGGCTTGCCGGCGGTCAGCGTGGAGAAGGACTTTGGGGTGGGTTGGACTTTGCGCGAATTGTTCCCGCCACACTTGGCCGTTCGGTAGGGTGTTCGCCACACTCCACAAATTTGGCCCGTTCCAGCATATCCCCTGCAAATGCTCCTCCGCCAAGCCGGAAGCGTTGACGCTCGCGGCGCTTCCGGGTAGTTTTTCGGCCATGCCGGAGCTCGCGCACTTACTGACGCTGCCCGAGGGAAAAACGCTCGAATTCAAGCGGGATCTCTCCTCGCCGGAAAAAGTCATTCGAACCATCGTGGCCTTCGCCAACGGCGCCGGCGGCACCCTACTTATCGGCGTGACGGACGGTTCCCGTCACGTCGTCGGAGTGGCGGATCCGACTCAAGTTGAGGAAAAGCTGGCTAATCTGATCTCCGACCGAATCGCGCCGCGCTTGGTGCCTGAGTTGCACTTGGTACCGTGGCGTCGTACCTACGTCCTCGAATTGGAGGTTTACCCCAGTTCGAGCCGGCCGCACTGGGTGAAGTCCGAAGGCACGGACGCCGGCACGTACCTCCGCGTCGGCTCTACCAACCGCAAGGCGGACCCGGCGCAGATTGAAGAATTGCGGCGCCTGGTCTTGGGACGGAGCTATGACGAGGAGGCGTTGCCGGAATTGAACCCGGAAGCCCTCGACTTCCGAGCTGCTTCCGAGTTGTTCGCCCCTGGCCGCAGCCTCCGCCGCGGGGATCTGCGCAGTCTCCAATTGACCACGCTGCATCAACGGCGGGAAGTGCCGACGGTGGGCGGGGTGTTGTTGTTCGGTTTGAATCGGCATGAGGTGTTTCCGCAGGCGTTTATCCGCGCCGGCTGCTTTCAAGGCCCCGACAAGAGTCAAATTCTGGATTCCGCGGAAATCCGCAGCCACCCCGCCCGGGCGGTGGAGGAAACGCTGAGCTTTGTGCAGCGGAACATCCGGCACGCGGTGGCCATTCGCGGCACGCGGCGCCAGGAGACCTGGGAATTCCCCTTGGTCGCCCTCCGCGAGGCCATCATCAACGCGTTGGTCCATGCGGATTACTCCCAGCGCAACTCCCCGATTCGGGTTGCGGTGCTGGCCGATCGGATCGAAATCGACAATCCCGGCGGCCTGCCGCCCGGCTTGACCATTGAGGAAATCCAGCGCGGTGTTTCCAAGCTCCGCAATCGGGTCATTGGACGAGTCTTTCACGAACTCAAACTCATTGAACAATGGGGCAGCGGAGTTCAACGCATGACCCAGGCCTGTTTGGCCGCCGGGTTGCCCGAGCCAAAACTCGAGGAGATTGGCTCGGGCTTTCGCGTCACGTTTCAACTCGCCTCGGCCGCGGCTCCGCCGGTGGATGACCTCAATCAAAATATTCTCCGTTTCCTGCGGCAACACCCTGGCATGTCCACAAGCCAGGTGGCCGCCCACATCGGCCGCACGCCGCGGGCCACCCGCGAACGCTTGAACCAGCTCGTGCAGCAGGGTTCGTTGGTTGCCCTCGGCACCAGTCCAAACGACCCAAGGCGGGTCTTTCACCCGGCCAAGGGATCCCTTGGACCCTGAACTGTTGGCAACGTCGGCAGCCTGAAAAGTGGGCAAGTAGCGGTGCCGGACTCGCTCCCCCTCCCCTCGGTCCCGCTCGGCCACCCTCCGCGTGACAAATACCGTGCTCTGCGTTTGGTCCCCATTCCCCATAGTCCCCCTTCGCGGCTTCGCGCCTTCGGGTGAGCATCCCGTTCTCGCCCCACCACCCACCGCCCCCGCCCCTCGCCACCAAAACCGACCCGCCACCGCCCGCGATGGCCCTTTCCGCAGCCCCTGGGAGGAAGGGCCGCCCCAAACCAAACGTGCCATCGCCGCTGCCAATCCCACCCGCGACGGCAATCAACCGCTCGGCTGCCTCTATGGTGTTCGCTCATTCCGGGGGCGCTGCCCCGCGCCGCCTGCCCCCAAGACCAATTCCCGCCGGCGGTGTGCCGCCGCCTCCCGCGAAATTCCCCGGAACTGACGCCCCTTCGCTCACGGTTTCAAAGTTCCCAGATCCTGGACCGAGGTTAAAAATCAATCCCCAGAACCCCGTTGCGGAGCCAACCGCCAGCGGTTAAATTGGCCTCATACCGGCATTGACCAACGCTCATATTCATCAGGATGAACGCGGCGTCGCTTGGATCGACGATACCAACACCAAGGTGGTGGAAGTGGCGTTGGACCTGCTCACCCATGGGTGGAGCGCCGAGGAAATCCACTTTCAGCACCCGCACCTCTCCTTGGCCCAAATCCACGCCGCCCTCGGCTACTATTACGACCATCAAGTCGAATTCGACGAACAGATTTCCCGCAGCGCACGCATGGCCGAAGTCCTTCGCCAGCTAGCCAGTGAGTCTCCCCTCCGCCGGCGCCTGCGCGAGCTGGGCGGACGGGCATGAGCGTCAAACTTTACATGGACGTCCACGTCCCCGCCGCTATCACGCGCTCCCCCACTTCCACCGCCCCCGAATCCTCGCCGGCATCTTGGATTTTGGTGCAAGCAACGCGCGACGCCAGTCCGATCCAGCAGCTTGGCCCCTGAACCCGGAAGGTTCCCAGCCACGTAGCCGGTGGTTGAGGACCGCCGCGACGACACCACCGGGTTGCGCCCCGATTGCGCCCGCATCCTGGAGGGATGCCAGTGCTGAACGGCACGGTCCGGCTCGTGTATTCCTTCAAGCCTTTGGCGGTGTGGGTCGCCGAGCGCAGATTGGCCCCGGTTTGATCCCCGCCCGCGGGCACGCCGTTTCCCGCCTGGCGGTCGCGGGCGAGTGCTTCCGCCCCCGGTGGCTTGAAGCCTAGCGGCCCCCCGCCGCAGCGAAAGGAGTCCAAAAATCTAACTTAACACTCGGTCCGCAATCCAAGGCCCATTTCTCACTCCCGGATGAGGTTCGCCGGCATATTCTGGAGCAGCGGGCCCCGCACGTTTGCCGAATCAACACAACTCAACACACTAGTCAGCAAGCGAACTTATGGGTTTCGTGTTGACGGCCTTTTGCTCGATTGCGAAACAAAAACGGGGCAATGCAATGGAAAGAAGTCCGGAGGAGTAAGACTGGGCACTGAGATTTTATTGGTCAACCATTGAGCAATGAAGTCCTCGATCGTCACCTCAAATCGGTCACCATCCGCTGTGTATCCATTATTCAGGCAAATAACCGGCCATAAGGAAGAGTCTCCCGTTGTCAACCAAAACATTGTGCCTCCGTTGTCCGTATAGCCCCAAGGAAATAAGCCACCAATGTCAGGATATACAGGCAGTGACACCGCATAATCCGGATACCAAGCCTGCGCCAATCTAACTCCTTCCAATCGCAAACGCACAAACTCTTTGAATCCCCAGTGCCCTGGCGGAGTGTAAAAAGGGCTAACAATGCCAAAAAATCTGGTGAATCTGCCATTGCCGTACGTTGTCACGATTGACTTATAGCTGGGCGGCAAAATGAGACCCAGATCAGCCTCCAAATTTTTCCACTCCATGGCGCTCCCTCCCCCCTTTGGTTCATTGGGCGGAGTAGCGACATGATTTAATAGTTGAACGTTTGACATATTTCAAAGTGCAACTTTTGAGTCAACCTTTGCCGACGGCATTCATCTGTAACGTGAAGGGGTTAGCTCTCACTATTCACTTATCCGCCCCCCGCGACTTGCAATCGAGCTACAGCTGGTCGTTCAGGCAACTGGCGGCTTCCCTCCGCGCTGTAAGCACACGCAAACGAAAGCGCCGGCGACGCCGACAGCGTCGAGGCGATCCGCATCGACCGGTTCAGATCATCGTAAGTGTTGGTCGTCGTCATGCTGG
>CAIYZC010000067.1 GCA_903930565.1 uncultured Pedosphaera sp. | reverse complement strand
GCTCCTCACACTGGTGCCACTGCTTCCCGCGGTGGCCCATGAAGGGCACGACACCAACGCCGTGAACTTGGTCTCCACCATTGCGGTGGTGCCCGAAACCAAACCCCCGATCCACCCCAAGACCAAGGTGGCCAAGAGTGCCGCCCTGCATTTGAGCGGGCAGGGTGCTTGGACTTTCCTCGCCGACACCAATCTGGTGCCCGTGCCCGCCGCCGCCCAGAGTTTCGTCAAGGGCGCGCACGGCACGATCATCACCGACCCGGATCAGGACACGGTTTATTGGGGCTTGCAAGGCGTGGGTTGGATTGGGTTCTCCAATCATTTGACCGTGAGTTGGATCGTGAAGGGCGACCCGAAACTCGCCGAAGGCAACCTCCATGGCGCGGATTTGATCAAGCGCCCCAAAGGCCAACTGCCGCTCGTTGTGGCCGCCGACAATGTCAAGCACCGCGTTTTTGTCAGCGACACCTCGTTCAGTAACGTGCAAGTCCTCGGTTACCCCGCCGCCACCGCCAAGTACAAGGATGCCAATCAATTCAATCCCACGGACGCAACGTGGGTGGATGCCGGCCATTTTTGGGTGACCGACGGCTACGGGCAGGGCTGGGTCAGCGAAGGGACGACCTCGCCGCTCGAATACACGGGCGCGGTTTTCGGCGGTCCGAATATGTCCAAGACCCCCCATGGCGTTTCCTATGACGCCAAGGCCGGCGAACTGCTGGTCAGCGCGCGGCCGGAAGGCCAAGTGGTTCACTGGAACCTGCGCCGGCAGGAAGTGGTCAAAACCCACGGCTTGCCCGGGGTGGAAAACAACGGCAAGAAATCCGTTCCCACGATCTGCGACTTGGAACTGTGGGGCGATTACGCCCTAGCCCCCTGTCTCGATGGTGCCGGCGGCACTCCCGGCCCGATCTACGTCGTGAACCGCAAGAAGTGGGAAATTGTCAGCGTGGTCCAGCCGAAGACCGAGTTGGGCTTCCCGCTGGCCCAGCATATTCATGACGCCGCCCTCTACGCCCACGGCGGTCGTCTCTGGCTGATCTTCACCAACTGGAATCCGGGCGGCATTGGCGCCGCCGAATTGGTGCAGGTCACCGAGTAAATCCGCCGGTTTTCCCCGCTGGTCATTTGGGCCGTTGGCGCTGAGCGCCAACGGCCTTTCCTTTTGAGCCTCGAGTCTCTTCCGGCTGTAGTCTATTGGCTCCCGACGCCGTGGACGGTTGTCTTGATGCTGTAAATGGCCTTGCTGGCGGTGATGAACAAGGTTTGGTGGTCCGTGCCGCCAAAGCAGACGTTGGCCGTCCAAGGTTCGGCGACGGCGATCTTTTCAATCTGGGTGCCGGCGGGATCGAAGACGGTGACCCCGCGGCCGGTCAAATAAACATTGCCCCCGCTGTCGATGGTCATGCCATCGGAGCCCAGGGAGCAGAACAACTTTTTGTTCTGGAGGGTGCCATCAGGCTGGATGTCGTACCGGTAGGTCTTGTTCGCGCCGATATCGGCCACGTACAAAATCTTGCCGTCGGGCGTGCCGATGATGCCGTTAGGTTGCTTGAAATCGTCGATCACGCGCACGGGCTTCGCGCTCCCGGCAGGCAGGAAATAAACGTGCTCGCCCTGTTCCTTCGCGCCGCGCTGCCAATAATCGCGCTTGTAGTAGGGGTCGGTGAAATAAAGGCCGCCGTCGGGGCGGACCCACACGTCATTCGGTCCGTTGAAGAGTTTGCCTTCGAAGTTCTTCAGCACCACCGTGGCCTTTCCCTGCGGGTCGATGCGCCAGAGTTCGTTCTTGCCGTCGGCGCAAGCCCAGAGGTCGCCGTGGCCGTCGAAGCACAGCCCGTTGGCCCGGCCCGCGGGCTGAAGGAAGGTGGTTACTTTGCCGTCCGGCGTCCACTTCATGATCCGGTCGTTGGGTTGGTCGGTGAAGAAGACATTTCCGGACGCGTCGCAAGCGGGGCCTTCCGTGAATTGGAAATCAGCGGCGATCTTTTGCAGGGTGGCGCCGGGGGCGAGGACTTTGCTGTCGGCCGCGGGCAGGGTGGCGGGTGCGGTTAGGCAGACGGCCGCCGTCAGAATGGAGGTGAATCTCATGGTTAGCATCGGTTTCAGGGGCACGCCACCAATCAAGCGCAACCGCCCGGCGGTGTAAAGTCGGAAAGCGGCCAAAGGCGATGGCGGGTTCGGGTGGCTCATCCCCGCCCTTTGATCCGCGGGTCCAGCCACTGGTAGAGCACGTCCACCACCAGGTTGGCGGCCACCACGATGGTGGCACTGAACAACACCGTGCCCATGATGACGGGCACATCGAGGTTGAAGACGCTTTGCACGGCCAGCGTGCCCAAACCCGGGATGGCAAACACATTCTCCGTGAACATCACCCCGCCCAGCAAACCGGCGACATCCATGCCCAAAATGGTGACCACCGGGATCAACGCGTTCCGGAGCGCGTGGTGGAACATCACCCTGGTTTCGGTTTGTCCCTTGGCGCGCGCAGCGGTGACGTAAGGGCTGTGGAGCACCTCCACCATGTTGGTATGGATCAGCCGCGCGTAATAGCCAATGGCCAAAATCGCCAGCGTGGCCGCGGGCAGCAGCAGGTGGTAAATGGAGCGAAAGCCCGCCACGGGAAACCAATGCAGTCGATAGGCGAGCCAGTATTGCAGCATCCGGGCCAGCCAAAAGGCCGGCAAGGACAACGTAAACGTGGCCGCCACCAAAGCGCCCCGGTCGAACAGTGAACCCCGGTATTGTGCCGTCGCCACTCCCAGCGGCACCGCCAGCGTCATCCAAAAGACCACCGCCAGTCCCGCCACCGCCGCCGTGGTGGGCAGCCGGGTCCAGATCGCCTGGGCCACGGGTTGGTCCGTGACAAACGAATGCCCCACGTCCCCGTGCGCCAGGCCCGCGTAGAAATACCCCAACCGGCGCCACCACGGATCGTTCAAGTGGTAGCGTTCGCGGACCAATTCCAGCACCCGCTTGGACGCCTTGGGCCCCGCGATCACGCGGGCCACATCGCCGGGCACCGCGTTGAGTAAAAAGAACACCAACAACGAGGTGCCGAACAAGGTCACCACCGACCATCCCAAGCGGCTGAGCAATCGCGTGATCATGCTTCAGGGATCCAGCCAAACATTTTCAAACCGCCACAACCAAACAGGGTGGGGGACGCAGCCGTGCAAACGCGGGTTCACCAAAATGGGGATCACTTCATTCACCGTGGGCACCCACGGGGCGTCGGCCATGACGAGCCGTTCCGCTTGACGGAACAGGTCGATGCGCTCGTCCGCCGCCACGCTCTTGCCGGCCCGCCCGAGCAGGGCGTCGACCTGCGCGTTTTTGTAGAACGACACATTGTTGCATTCCGTGTCGGTGATGCGGTCACCGGAGAGCAGGACTTCGAGAAAGTCGCTCGCATCGGGATAATCCTGCATCCAGCCCCAGATGCCGCAGGGTGCGGACCGGCGGGTGGCGACTTTGACCTCAAACGCGGAGTAAATCAACGGCTGCAACTCGGCCTCGATCCCCACCACCCGCAGGTCCTCCTGAATCGCTCCAGCCAGCCGGGCATCCAGCGGCCGGGTGGCGATAAAGGACAACTGCGTGCGCAGCGGGTTGGCTGTTCCCGCCTCCCGGAGCAGGGCGCGCGCCTTTTCCGGATTGTATTCGTAAACCGGCAGGCCGGGGTTGGTCCACGGCATCGCCGGGGGCACGATGCCCGGGGCCACGCCG
>CAIYZC010000066.1 GCA_903930565.1 uncultured Pedosphaera sp. | reverse complement strand
TGCCGGGCGAAGCTCCCCGCCAAAGTCGGCGCCGTGTTCTGCCTGCGGGAAATCGACGGTTTGGAGACCCCCGAAATTTGCGCCCTGCTCCAAATCTCCGAGAGCAACCTCTGGGTCATGCTGCACCGCGCGCGGACGGCCTTGCGCCGCTGCTTGGAGACCCAGTGGTTCGGCCGCCTCGCCGGCCCGCCGCCGGCCTGATCGCGTCCGTCCCCCGCATTTCCCACTTCCCGCCCCGCCCGTCTCCGCTCCCGCCCGTCCGCCCCTTCGGCTCCCCCGTCTCCCGAGTTGTTGCCCATTCGTAACGCGCCCGTCGTGCCCTCGTCACGCAAGCTGGAGAATGTGCATTCCCCGGCCGATCTGTCCGGTCAGTGTTTGGCGGGTCGGTTGGGGCCGGGTGGCGTTGGTTCGCGCGCGGTCCCGGGGAACTTACTTTGAACAATCTCATGGTGCACAATGCTCCGGCCGCGGAGGCGGAGGCGGAGCCTTTGGTCTTGCGGTCGCTCCTGCTGCCCCCCGGTCGCGAATGGCGGCCCCGGGGCGTCGGTTGGTCGGTCATTCACTTGGCCGCCGGGGCGGGGTATTGGCTGGGGTCGCGGGGGCATCACGAATTGCCCGCCGGCTCCCTGGTTCTGCTCGCGCCCGCGGTGGAGGGCTGTGTTCGGGCCAGCCAGGTGGGGGAGTTGAGCCTGGCGTATTTTCATGTCGAACCGTCCTTGTTGGGTGGGTTGGCCGGTCTGCCCGACCAGGCGGCGCTGCTGCAGGCGGCCCAGAATCCCGAGCGGGCCTTTCGCCTCTGGCCCTTGGATTCCCTCCCGGGACAACTCTGGACCGGGCTGCAACTCCAACCCGCCGCCAACCGCCTGGCCGGGCGCGTGCGTTTGCTCGGGGTCTTTTTGGAAGCCTTGGGTGACGGCTTGGAAGCCGCGGAACCGCCGGCGGAAGTCCACCCCGAAGCGGGCGCGCGCTTGCGCGATTTATTGCGGGAAATGCCCGCCGCCCGGTTGATGGAAATCTCCTTCGCCGACTTGGCCCGCCTGGCCGGGGCCTCCCCCCGGCATGTCAGCCGGCTGTTCACCGAGTTGGTGGGCGTTTCGTTTCGGGAGAAGCAAACGGAATTGCGCCTGGGGCGCGCCTGCGAGCTGCTCTCGCGCACCGATCAAAAGGTCGTGGAAGTGGCGGCCCAGAGCGGTTACCCGTCCACGAGCCTCTTCAACCTGGTCTTCAAACAGCGTTTCGGCGTCAGCCCCGCCCGCTGGCGGCAGGCCCGGCGGGAAACCAAGCCCGTCCGTCGGCGCGCGAGTCGCGTCGTTTGAAACGGGCGCCGGTTGGTCCGCGGCCCCTCAGTCCCGTGGCGCCCGCAGCTCCGCCCGCACCGCCCGCAACAACGCGTCCGCCTCGGCGTCCGTGCCGATGGTGATGCGCAATGAATCACTCACCGGCGAGTTGGCGAACCAACGCACCAGGATTTTGCGCGCCCGGAGGCGCGCCAGCCATTCCGCCGCCGGAAACGCGGGCGGGCGCGCCAGAATGAAGTTGGTCTGGCTCGGCCGCACGGTGAACCCCAGCTTGGTCAGCGCCGCGCTCAACCGCTCGCGGGTCGCGATGATCTTCGCGAAATTCGCCCGGTAATACGGCAGCTCGTCCAAGGTCGCCAGCGCCGCCACCTGCCCCAGGCCGTTGACGTTGTAGCTGTCGCGGATTTTATCCAGCGCCCCCAGCAATTCCGGATGGCCGACGAAATAGCCCACCCGTTGAAAACACAGGCTGTAGGCTTTGGAAAAGGTCCGCGCCACGAGCACATGCGGATACTTGAGCGCCAGCGCCAGCGCGTTTTCGCGGGCGAAATCCACATACGCCTCATCCAGCACCAGCACCCCGCGGTGGGCCGCGCACAGCGCGTCCAGTTCCGCCGTGGGGTAGCCGCGGCCGCTCGGGGCGTTCGGCGTGGTCAGGAACGAAAGGCCCGCGTCAAAATCCCATGCCCTCGACTTCCGCAGCACCGCCAGCGGCGGCAGGCCGAAGTCCGGAGCCAAGGCCACGACATTCGTGCGCGAACCATGAATCGCCGCCAGCACGGGATACAATGAATAACCCGGCATGAAAAATTGGATCGTGGCGGCCGATTGCGCCCGCCGGGCCGCCGGCGTCGTCGCGCGTTCGGGGCCGGCTTTGGGCGCGGCCGGTTCCGCGAAGGCCCGGGTGGCCAGGGCCAGCAGCTCATCGGAACCGTTGCCCACCAGAATGTTCTCGGGCGCGCAATCGTGCCGCGCGGCGAGCTTTTCCCGCAGCGCCAGCGCCGTGGGGTTCGGATACAGCCGCAGCCGTCCGTCGGTGGCCGCCTTGACGGCCGCGAGCACCTTGGGCGACGGTGGATAGGGGTTTTCGTTGGTGTTGAGTTTGATCAGGCCCTTGATCTTGGGCTGCTCGCCCGGCACATAGCCGTGCAAGTCCTGCACCAAGGGGCGGATCAATCCGCGCCGGGCTCCCGGGCGGACGGACGGGGTGGGGGAGTTGGCGCTCATGCTGAACGGCGGGCTCGGACGGTGGTCGTGGTGGCGGGGGCTTGTGTGCCGGCGCGGCGGCGCGGGGCGGGGGTGAGGCGCGTGGCGGCGCTGCGGCCGTGGGCGTCCAAGCCCTCCACCGCGGCGAAGGTTTGCACCGCGGGCAGCGCCTTGGCGAGCGCCGTGCGGTTGTATTCGACCACGCTCGTGCGACGTTGAAATTGGTCCACCGTCAGTCCCGCAAAGGAGACCCCGGCTCCGCCGGTCGGCAGCGTGTGGCTCGGGCCGGCGACGTAATCGCCCAGCACCGTGGGCGAGTACGGCCCTAGGAAAATGGCCCCGGCCGTGGTGATCTTCGCCCCCACCGCCGCCGCGTTGCGGGTCATCACTTCGCAGTGTTCGGGCGCCAGCCGGTTGGTCAGCTTGACCGCCTCGGTCAGGTTTTTGACCTGGATCAACCATCCGTTCGCGTCGAGCGCGCGTTGGATGTGTTCCCGACGGGCGAGGGTGGGCAATTGACGTTCCATCTCCGCCGCCACCGCTTGGAGCACTTTCTCGGAGGTCGTCACCAGCCAGACCCGTTCGTGTCCGGACCCGTGTTCGGCTTGGGCGAGCAAATCGGCGGCCGCGAAGGCCGCCGGCGCCGAATCGTCCGCCAACACCAGCACTTCGCTGGGCCCCGGCAGCAAATCGACCGCGACCTGGCCGAACAACAGCCGTTTCGCCGCCACCACATAGGCGTTCCCGGGGCCGAACACCTTTTGCACCCGGCGAATGGTCGCCGTGCCGCACGCCAGCGCCGCGATGGCCTGCGCCCCGCCCATCCGGTAAATCTCCGTCGCCCCCGCCGTCCGCGCCGCGAACAGCAACGCCGGGTTGATGCTCCCGTCCGCGCCGCACGGCGTCCCCACCACAATCTCGCGGCAGCCCGCCACCCGGGCCAAAACAATCGTCATCAGCGCGGTGGACACCAGCGGCGCCGTGCCGCCCGGGATGTAAATCCCCACGCGCTCGAAGGCGTCGAACTTTTCCCCGACCCGCGCGCCGTGGGAGTTGCGGGCGCTCCAGCCTTTCCGGAGCGACCGGCGGCTGAATTGTTCGATGTTTTTGGCCGCCGCCGCCACCGCCCGGCGCAGCGCCGGATCGGCCTTGAGCGAGGCCGCCAGCAACTCCGCGGCGCTGACCGGCAACTGCTCCGCTGTGAGCTCCGCGCCGTCGAACCGGGCCGTCAATTCCAACAACGCCGCGTCGCCCCGCGCGCGCACGTCCTCGACAATCGCGCGGGTGCGCGCCTCGATGCCGGCGTCGAACAAACTCGACGCCGCGCCCGCCGCGGCGAGGCGGTCGGCAAAATCGGCATCCGTATGGCGGATCATCTTCATCCCGCAAGGCTAGGAGATGCCCCGCCAAATGTCAAAAACCCTCCACGGCCCCGTCCGGCTGGCGGCCGGG
>CAIYZC010000065.1 GCA_903930565.1 uncultured Pedosphaera sp. | reverse complement strand
CCCAGCGGCAGCGGAAGACCTTCGCCGAGCTGGACCGCGCCCTGATCGAGGCGGAAACCATCGCCACCAAGCTCTCCGCCGGGGAACTGGACGTCCTCACCCTCACTTCCGACGATCGCCTGTCCTATGTGCGCGCCGTCGAGTCCCTGCGGCCCACCGGCGTGTCCCTGGAGGTCGCCGCGGCGCGCTTTTCCGAGGCCTGGGGCGTGCTGGACGGCCGGTGCCCCGTCGAGGCCGCCCGCTATTTCGCCAAGCACCACCCCCACGGCCGGGAGCGCAAGCCCGTCCCCGCCGTCGTGGCCGAGCTCGTCGACGCCAAGGAGGGGGACGGCATGAGCGCCGTTTACGTCAAAGACCTGCGCGGGCGCCTGCGCCGCTTTGCCGAGCGCTTCCCCGGCCCCCTCATCGAGGTGACCAGCGGCGACATCGACGATTTCCTGCGCGGCCTCCGCTCCGTCGAGCAGGACGGAGCCGCGGGCGCCGTGTTGTCAGGAAAATCCCGGAACAACTACCGGCGCGCCATTGGCACCCTGTTTCACTTCGCCGAGAGCCGCGGCTACCTGCCCAAGGGGCTGGACCAGGTCGGCGGCGTGGCGCTGGCCAAGGAGGAGGAGGGCGACATCGAGATTTTCCGCCCGGGCGAACTCGCCCGCGTGCTGGAGCTGGCCGCCCCCGCCCTGGTGCCGTTCCTCGCCATTGCCGCTTTCGCCGGGCTGCGGCACGCGGAGATTCAGCGGCTGGACTGGGCGGAGGTCGAGCTGGAGAGCGGGTATATTGAGATCAAGGCCGGCAAGGCCAAGACCGCGAGCCGCCGGCTGGTGCCCATTGCGGAGAACCTCCGGCGCTGGCTCGCCCCCCTGCGGCAGCCGTCCGGCCCCGTGTGCGAATACGCGAACATGTCCAAGCAACTCATGTGGCTGGCCGAGGCCGTCCACGCCGCCATGCAGGCCGACACCCCCCCGGCGGCCTTTGCGTGGAAGCACAACGCCCTGCGGCACAGCTACATCAGCTACCGGGTGGCCCTCGTGCAGGACGTGGCCCGGGTGGCCTTGGAAGCGGGCAACTCGCCCCGCATGGTGTTCTCGAACTACCGGGAACTGGTGCGCCCGGCGGATGCCGGGCAATGGTTCGGGATCACGCCCGAATCCGTGGCCGCGGCCAAAGCGGCCCGGGAAACCGCCGGGCAACCCGCCAATATCGTGGCCCTGCCGGTCGCCGCGGCGGCGTAAACTCGGATTCGGGCGCTTCGGTTTAACCCGACCCTGACAAGAACACGGCGATTGACAAACGGGTTCTCGCCAGGCAGTCATTCGCTATGCAAAACGACGAGAAAACACCCGAAAACTTTGATCCCGAAACGTTGGCTGCGGAGGCTGCTGAAGCGTTTGGCCTGCCTCTTACTGGCCCCTTTGAACAACAAATCCACCAGACGCGTCTCCTCCTTGAAGATGCCCTTGGCGTACACAGCCACCTGCACCCGAACGTCGTTGGCACGGAGGCGGAGATCGACCTGCTTCGTCGCATCCGGGAGTATCGCGAACGCATCCGCGATCTGGAGAGTCGAATCCTTCAACGTAATTAATGGACCTACGCCTCTGAGTCGCCTCGCGCCGACCACGGCCAGACCCGCTCCCGAATCCGCCCGCCCGCCCCGCGCCGAGTCGCGCCGCCCGCGCCAGGGCTATAAGCTCCGGCAGGTCCGCGTCTTGGGGGTCTTTGAGGGAGCGGAACTGCACTATCCAGGAAACTTGGGCTTGCTTCTGGAAGTTTCCGTTGGACGGGCGGACTGACGTGTGATAATTTACAAGCAACTTTGGTTCTAGCGTGATTGCGTTTCCGTGCATCGATTCTCGCCCTCCATCAACTATGCAAACACCATTAGAAGTCGAGCGGTTCCTGTTCGGGATCATTCAGTTAGCGATCTCCATCGGTGGCTTTACGAGTCTAGTGCGGGTTTTTCGGGGCGCTGGACACGAGCTCACTGCTCGCGAGAGTGCCGGTATGAGGCTGATCCTCGAACACGTTGCTGCGACGGTTTGTGGCGCCCTGCTACCCCTTTTACTATTTTACTCTGGCCTCGCCGTGCCCCTCGTATGGCAGCTGGGTAGTTTCGGTTTCTCGCTCTTTCTACTCTTCCAGATTGTCTTTCAGGCTCTACGGATTCTGGCGCTGATTAGGGCGAGCGACCCACCGCGACACCTCAAGGCGCTTTTGTTTCATTTCTTTCCAGGGAGCTGCGTCTGCTTTATTTTCAGTTGTGGCAACGTCTATTGGGGCTCGATGGCGATCTACTTCTGGGTGCTCTTTTGGCTGTTAAATCCGCCGTGTTGCCAACTTTACCTATCGTTCTTTCCACCTCGTGCGCCGGCCGTGAAGCGCCCTGTCGCTGCAACGCCCGATGAGCCACCTCAGCCCGCTCCCACCACCCCCACCGGCGGCGGGGGCGCCGGGTCGTTATAGGAGATTGCCCGCCTGGGCGCCTCCGCCAGCGCGGCATGGCTCGCGCCGCTGCTACCCCGCTCACGGATAATGGTGCCGCCGCCGCCCAGCACGATAATGGCGCTGCCGTCGGGGAACTCGATCGTTTCGCCGTCCGGGTGGGTCTCGATTTTGGACGCAGGATATCGGAACATGGTGGCTTTATGGTTTAAAGTTTTCGGCTCACGCCGCCTTCTCCCCCCTTAACGTCTCCCACAGCCGCGCGTGTTGCAGCAGAATGTCCATCAGGCTGTTCATGATCTTGGGGTCGTTCAGCGCCTTGGCGCTCAGGCTGGTGTGCGCGTCCAGGCTGGCCATGACGGCGTTTTGCAGTTCGTGGCGCAGATCGGGGGAGGCGCTGAATTGCTCCTTCGTGTTGTTCTTGGCCTGCGGGCCGAGGGTGGGGGACTCCAGCAGCTTGGCCTTGATCGTCACCATCACCCAGTTCAATTGATCGTTGTCCGTCGTGTCCGCGCCGAACAGGTCGTTGAGCTTGGCGATGATCTCGGCCATGGCCGCCCGCTCCTTGTCGTGGATTTCCCCGGTGCCGGATTCCACGATGGGGGCCAGCAGGGGCACCTT
>CAIYZC010000064.1 GCA_903930565.1 uncultured Pedosphaera sp. | reverse complement strand
GCCATCGCGTCGATCATTGAAACCTGCCGTCGCCTGGACCTCCATCTGCGGGAATACCTGACCGAGGAACAGCCCAAGCCCGGCGGTTGGCCCATCAACCGGGCCGCCGAACTGACGCCCACCGCTGGGAAGGCGGCCAAGGCCAAGCAGAATTAACATGCCGGTCAGCGTAGCCGCCGCCCGCTTTCCTGCCTTTACGGGGTTGGCAATACGGATACGCTTGTACAAGCCTGTGAAGCTCCGCTTAGGGGAGATGTTTGTGAGGAGATTGGGGGCTTTCAGTCGGGCAAAATTTGCTCAACGACGCCCTCGGCAATCGTTCGCATTTCCCAAAGCGTGAACCGGCTGCCAACTTTCAACCGAGGCTTAACCAACGTCGGAAAGAGCAACGTGATTGGAACGGTTGCGGTTGCTCCCGGTGCGAGCGCGCCGCTTTTTTCAAGATGCAGCCCGCAATCAAACTTCTCTCCTTTAAATTCGAGCGGGCATTTAAAAAGCATCGGTGACGTAGCGACACGGCGACCTCCTTCTTCTGTCGGATAGAACCGTACCGATGCAATGATGTCGGGGCCTCTCATAGTTTTGAAACGGGTTCACCCAATTTCCATGGGTTCAGGAGTCTTCCGGCGGCGCACTCGTTCAAATTAAACCGT
The DNA here is from genome assembly GCA_903930565.1 of uncultured Pedosphaera sp. Taxonomy (GTDB): domain Bacteria; phylum Verrucomicrobiota; class Verrucomicrobiia; order Limisphaerales; family Pedosphaeraceae; genus CAIXFN01. The sequence continues at coordinate 1,392 of CAIYZC010000064.1, read as the reverse complement.
CTCTTGCGGCAAACGCATTAGAATACGCACCTGCGGTGGCAATACGTTTGTCCCAAACCCAGGCGATTCCGCTTCTCGGATGCGCACCGCCGCCCCTTCGCCCAGACGGCCGGCAACTCCAGGCGCGCAAGGACCAATTTGTGACCAGGCGCGTGGAAGCCCGCTTGGAACGCGGCCTCAAGGAGTTCGCCGAGGGCCGCATCCGCTTCGCGGCCGCCCAAGTTGGGACAGTGGACCGCACGCGGTTGATCCGCGGAAAGCGTTCCGGCACGGTCCGGCTCCGCGCCCGACCAAGGATCGGGCCCGGGGAGGAGCCAGGTTTTCGGAGCCGAAGCGGGGTTCAAATCAACGCGGTTGACGGTGGGTGCGAGCCGAGGGGCGATCCAGCGCGAGCTCCGCAACAACCGGAGTTGCCATCCGGAAGTCGGCGCCGCGCCGGAACACAAGCAGCGCGAACGCCCCCGACAAACAGATGAGCCAAGCAGCCGGTTCAGGTGCGGGGATTATCGTGGCGGATCCCGCCAAAATCCCACCGCCGCCAAATTCCAAGGCTCCTCCCAGAAGTTGAATCGCGCCCTGGCTATTCTTCAATTCCGCCCATCCGAACAATGGATTCGCGTACAATCCGTTAGGCGGCGCAAACAATTGATCTCCGGTATAAAGACCAACATAGAACGAGGATCCGGCGGCAAATACATAATTATTGCCGGCCGTCAATTCAGGGTAGCCGCCCGTCAGAATCGCCGGCAAACCGATCGGATCATTGGGCGAAACGAGGAAAACGCGGACTCCCACATCCACAATCGGGTCGAATTTGAACGTGTTTACAAAAGGGCCACTCGGTGGTGTTTTCCCATTGGGATCCAAATTAAAGCCGGTGGCATAATTATTGGTGGGATCATGAATGACATTGACGCCATAGCCGAGGCCATCGAAGCCGGCAAAGGTGACGCCGTTAGGCACAAGAAAACCCTGCCCGGCGACGGGCGCCGTTATCGCCATCGCCATGGGGATTCCCGCGACGCCCAAGTATTTCAGTATGGTTTGCATGCGAATCACCGTTTGCGCCCGGCCATTGCCGGCGGGAATTTGGATACCCCGTCGCGCCCCCGCTCGTCAAGGCGCCGGGGCGATGGTAAAGCGAAGAAATTCATTTCGTTGCACTGCCCCCCCGCCGCGGTTGGCCGGTGTCGAATCCCGAATTTCCGACCGAAGGTCAGTCCGCAATTTCAGCACTTCGCAGTCCGGCCGCTTCATGGTCCGAGGCGGAGCGCGCGCCGGTTTGCGGTTGGGCAATGGGCTTGCCGGCGCGGCGGGGGGGTCTAAACTCCGCGGGCGATGTTGAATTTGAGCACTTTGAACCCGCAGCAGCGGCAGGCGGTGGAAACGCTG
>CAIYZC010000063.1 GCA_903930565.1 uncultured Pedosphaera sp. | reverse complement strand
GCGGGAACGTCGACCCTAGAATTTGAGCGTTAACTTTGCGTAGAACCGCTGGGAACACCGACCAAATCCAAAGGCCATTGCCGCCGCTTGTTTATGCCGCGCATACTATTGATTGAAGATGAAGATTCCGCCCGGATGGTATTGCGGCAGATGCTCGAAGGAGAGGGCCATGAGGTCATCGAGGCCCGCCATGGCCGGGAAGCGCTCGTGCTCTACGACCGGATCCCAATCGACATCATCATCACCGACATTTTTATGCCCGCGATGGATGGGATTGAAACGATCAAGGAACTCGGCAAGCGGAAGCCCCGCCCAAAAATCATTGCCATCTCCGGCGGGGGTAGCTTCGACCCGGATGGTATGCTGGACATGGCCAAACACCTGGGCGCGCGGCAAACCCTGGCCAAACCCTTTACCAGCGAGGAGATTTCCGCCGCCATCCGCGCGGTGTGGCCTTGAAACCCCGGAGCCGGCGCCGGCGGCGGAACCGGTTCAAGGTTTGACGTAGAGGTACCAAGCGGTGGCGGGCGTGTAGGCGTGGTTGTCGCCCAGATAGGTGGCGCTGTTGTTGGCGCCTCCCGAAACGAGCATTTGCCGGCCGGTCCAAACCGCCGTGTGGAGATAGCGGGGGCTGGGGAAATTGGCCGGGGCCGTCCACGTGTTCGCGGCGGGATTGTAGAGGCCGCCGTCGGAGTGGCTTTGGCTGCCATCGTATCCGCCCCAAATGATCAGCTGCTGGCCGGTCCACACGGCAGAGTGGCCGAAGCGCGGCGAGGGGGCGCCGGTGGGGCTGAGGGGGGTCCAAGTGTTGGCCGCGGGCACGTAGGCGCCGCCATCCCCCAGGGCGGCCGTACCGTCGTAGCCACCCCAGATGAGCATTTGGTTGCCGGTCCAAACGGCAGTGTGGGAATAGCGGGCGGCGGGGGAACCCGTGGTGCTGATCGGGGTCCAGGAGTTTTGAAGGGGGCTGAAAGCGGCCCCATTGCCCGCGTTGCCGCTGGTGGCGACGCCACCCCAGATGAGCATTTGGCCGCCGGTCCAGACGGCGGTGTGGGAGTAGCGCGGGCTGGGGGCATTGGCGCTGCTGATGATGGTCCAAGAGGAATTGGTGGGGGTGAAGGCGCTGCCATCGCCCACGGGGGCGCCACCATTAAAGCCCCCCCAAATAATCATTGTGCTGCCGGTCCAGATCGCGGTGTGGTTGTCCCGGGCGGCGGGGGCGCCGGCGGTGGGCGTGTTCGTCCAGGTGTTGGCGACGGGGTCGTAGAGTCCGCCCGTGTTCAGGACACTGCCCCCGCCGTAGCCGCCCCAAACGACCATTTGGGAGCCGCTCCAGATGGCGGTGTGGAGTTCGCGGGCGCCCGGGGCGTTGGTCGGGTTCACCACCCGCCACGAGTTGAGCGCGGGGTTGTAGATTTCCCCGTCGCCCAGCGGGGTGGAACCATTGTAGCCGCCCCAGATGATGAGCTCGCTGCCGGTCCAAATGGCGGAATGGTAAATGCGGCCGCCGGGTGCGTTGGTGCCGGCAAAGGTGATCCAGGAATCGGTGGCGGGGTTGTAACGGCCGCCGTCGCTGAAATTCCCCACGGCATTGCCCCCGCCCCAGAAGACCAATTCGGTGCCGCTCCAAACGCCGGCGGCGAGGGTGCGCGCGGCGGGGGCGTTGCCGGCGGCCATGGTGCTCCAACTGTTGGCGACGGGATTATAACGGCGGCCGTCGCTCAAGGCGGTTTGGGCGGTGTTTTGGCCGCCCCAGACCAGCATTTCGGTGCCGCTCCACACCGCCACGTCATTGTACCGCGCTGCGGGGGCATTCGCAGTGTTGATGGCGACCCAAGTGTCGTTGGTGGGAGTGTAGCACGCCCCGGTGGCCAGGGCATTGCCGGGGGCGGCGGAGCTCGCGCCACCCCAGATGAGCATTTGGCCGCCAGTCCAAACGGCGGTATGGGCGTAGCGACCGGACGGCGCCAGGGTGAGGGACGTGGGGGCCCAGGTATTGGACGCGGGGTTGTAGCGGCCGCCATCCTGGAAATAAGTGGCCCCGCTCTCGCCGCCCCACACGATCATGACGTTGCCGGCCCAAACCGCCGAATGATACAGGCGCGCCGCAGGGGCGCTGTTGGTGGCCACCGTGGTCCACAGATTGGCAACGGGATCGTAGAGGCCGCCGGTGCCGATCGGGAAGACACCGTTGTAGCCGCCCCAAACAATCATCTGGCTGCCGGACCAAACCGCGGTATGGAGGCCGCGCGCGGTCGGGGCGCCCGCCGCGGGCAAGGGGGTCCAGGTGTTCGCGGCGGGATTGTACCGCGCGCCATCACTGTAGTAAACGCCGGTGGTGCCGTTCCAGTTGCCGCCCCAGATGATCATCTCGTTGCCCGACCACACCGCGCTGTGTTCGTAGCGCGGCGCGGGCGCGCCATTGGCGGGGAGGGGCGTCCAAGTGTTGAGGGCGGGATTGTAGCGCCCGCCGTCGCCCAAATAAGCGCCGGCGCCATAGCCGCCCCAAACAATCATTTCGGTGCCGGTCCAAACGGCGGTGTGGCTGTTGCGGGCCGCCGGCGGGGCGCCGGGCAAGGGGTTCCAAGTTTCGCCGAGGGCGGTCTGGCCGAGTTTCAGATAGCCCGCATTCAACAGGGCCGTCGCGGCGCCATTGGTGGAAAGCACCACGCCGCCACTGCCCACGCCCGCGAGACCCGAGGCCTGGAGGTTGGTGGCGACGGCGCCGGGCGCTAGTTGGCCGGCACCGACGGCACCGGCGGCCAGTTGATTGGAACCCACCGCCCCCGGGGCGAGTTGGCTGGAACCGACCGCCCCGGCGGCCAATTGACCGGGCCCAACCGCGCCGGGCGCGAGTTGGTTGGGTCCGACCGCACCGAGGGCCAATTGATTGGAGCCGACGGCACCCAAGGCCAACTGATTCACGCCCACCGCGCCGACCGCCAATTGATTGGAACCCACCGCGCCCGGGGCGATCTGGGCGGCCCCGACCG
>CAIYZC010000062.1 GCA_903930565.1 uncultured Pedosphaera sp. | reverse complement strand
GCGCGGACAATGAAGTCCTGTACCGCACTGGCGGTCAGCGAGGAAAGGGCGCTTTCGACGAAGAGGAATGAATAGCGATTGGTGACACCGTTCATAACGTTCGTGAAGCGGCAGCTATAGCAATCCACTGTGCCGCTCAGCGACTGAATACTGGGGGTCACGAGGTTGCTAACGGCAAACACAATGCCATCGCTCCTAACCAAATTGAAATCCATTACCGGAGCCGCAATCTGAGCATTGGCGGATCCCAAGAAATTGTTGGAAGCGCCAATGTGCACATAATTGGCGCCTTGAATCCGCGCGCGGTTCGCATCGAGCACACCCGCGTTGATTTCAATCCGGCCGGGAATGTTGGTGTAGGCTTGAAGAGGGCGGCTGGAATCAAGGGTGGCGGTGGAAGGCTCCAAGGTCACTCCGTAGGCGGCATAGGCATTGGTGAAACCGACGCCCAATCCCTGATTGAGAACCAATGCGCCCGGATAATTTGAGGTGTTGAGCGAAGCCCAAGGAACGCCCAAGGGATAGGTGCGACTGAAAGCGTAATTGGTCGGCGAATAAGAAACGACACCCGACAGCGAAGCACCGTTGGTTTTAACAATATTGATGCCGTTGGTCCGCGTGGCGAAATCATCGGTCAAGTACAGCGTATTGGTTACGGGGGTCGCACCGGGATACTGGGTCGTCACCGAAGTCCAAGAAACAACCGGCACGTCAAAATCACTGTTTTTTCCAGTGACATAAGCAGCCGGGGCAAAGCGAACGTCCATGGTCGTGTTGGTATCCAAATTTCCGTTACCAACCAACACAAATTGCCAAACAATGTTGGATTGATCGTTGTTGACGTAAAAGGCCTCCGTGTATACCGCCGGGTTTAAAACATCCAAGAAAGTGGAGATGCTGGTCAGAGCCCCGAGTCCAGCAACGGTGGAATTGGTTTCATTGAACCGACCGCTTTCGGCGAATACCGGAATGGAGAACGACATCTGTTGATTGGTATCCGTGCCGACACCCCAGTAAGTGTCGTAAATTCCATCCGGGGTTAACCCAGGATAAAAACCACGAATGCTGGTCAAAATTCCGCCAACTCCGATCACATTAACTTGATTGGTGGCACTCGAACCGACTCCATCCACCGTGAGGCTGCTGTTCTTTATACTGACCGTTTGCCCGCTGAGCCGAATGATCCCACCGGAGCCGGCATGCATCGCTCCCTGATTAGTCAGGTGGTTGGCTTGAACGTCGATAATCGGAGAAATAAATTGAGCGGTGTAGAGGCCGACGCCGTGAACGTCCACCGACCGCAGGGAGGGACTAGAGGCCGTAATCGTGCCGGCGGAGGTGTTGACGAAAACATTGGCAGGTCGAACCGCACTGCCATCGGTCGGATCGGTATTGAACAGCCAACCCAACAGGCTGGTCATTTGATTACGATTAGTATAGTTGTTGACGTCGTAAAAGCCGTATTCCGCCGTGGCGGTGCTAAAGTCAATACTGCCAGTGTTGAGGAAGTTGTAGGCGTCAATATTGACCACGGAAGTCAGACTGCCGTTGTTGACGAAACTGTTCACCGGCTGGGCATTGGTCGTGCCGCAGATGAGGCATAGGGCCAACAAGGCGGCGACGGATAGTGACTTCATAAAAAAAGCGGAGGGCAAAAACCGTTGGGGAAGGCAGGTCATGGTTTGGGATCAATTTCAATGACCAAGTTCCGTTGGGAGACGCGACCGGAAGCATCCTTAACCTGCACTACGAAATCATAGATGCCAACCAGAGTCGGCACGCCGGTGATGTTGATGCTGGTCGCCGAAACCGGCGTGGTAGTCAGGCCGGAAAGGCCGGGAGGAAGGCCGGCGGAGCCCGGAGCCAACGACCATTGATACGGGGGTGCCAAATTGCCGGACGCCTGCAATTGAGCGGAATAGGCGACCCCAAAGGTCCCATTTGTCAGCGCGCCGCTGGTGGTGATCTGGAGAAACAATTGGTTTTGCAAGTTGGCCAGACTCGTGGTGCTCGGGTAGACCACCGGGGCATTCGTGCTCTGATCAAAACTGCCCCAGAGGAATTCCAAGATACCGTTGCCATCATCCAAAACTCCGCCGTTGAATTCGTTCAGATAAACGGGAAGTCCCTTGTTCAAGCTGATCGTGATGCCGCCGGACTCAATCGTGCCCGGCCCCGCCAAGCTCGTGTTGGCGGCCAACGTCGTATTAAAGCTCGGGGCGGTACGAAGGACGGAGTCGATCAGCGCGCCAGAGTTACCAGGAAACACCAAATCCTGCGCCACAAAAATGATGTCAGGTCGCGTCACGGTGCGAACGTAAAGCTGCGCAACCGGGATGCTGTTGCTTACCGCGTTCAAGGTGTAGGCATCATTGATGGGATTCCAAACCCGGCTGAGCAGCGAATCGTAATCAGACCGGAAAAAGCTCATCTTATCCAGCGGCTGATGAATCGCCGTGACGCCACCCAAACAATTGGGAATCGAAATCGCCAAGGTATAGTTGGTGAAATAAGTGACGTAATCGGAGGTGAAATTAATCGGATTGTTGGTACCGGCAATGGCGTTGGTCGCCCAAGTCTGCAAGTTGTGGTTGGTGACAATCCCCGAAACAAGATTTGAAAGGACCTGATAGCCACAAGTATTGGAGGGGGCGAGGAAAAAGTCACCGCTCGCGGCACTGATCAGAATGTTACTGCTGATGACCAGATTTGTTTGAACCGGGTTGGGTATGGAGGTAACGGGTTGGACCACCAACACGTGATTGGTGAAATAGGTCAGTTGATCAACCTGGAAATTCATACCACCGGCGGTGGCGCCCGCGGCATTGGTGGCCACAGTAATCGTGAAGTCGTTGGTTACAACATTGCTTTGCAACTCCACCAATGGGTTGTAATCCACCAAATTGGGATTGGCAGGCGTGGGTGCCAGATAATAATCTCCACTCACGCTTTGAAAAGCAGGGACGGTCTGAATCTGAATGGTGCTGGCGAGGGTGTTGGTGATTAAATTACCCGTTGAAACCCCATTGATTTGAAACACCACGTATTGGTAATTCGTGAAATACGTATTGTAAGTTTCAATGAAGGTCGCGCCCAAAGTGTTACCAGCGGCAGCCGCCTGAGCGACCAAGGCCGCATTGGTGGCGAAAACGCTTTGAACGGCGGACTCAACCAAGTTGGTCAATTGGGGGTTGACGAATTTATACCCAACCAAAGTTGAATTCGTGGGGAGCAAGTAATAGTCGCCGTTCGGGTAGGGCTGCAGGCTCGTGGAAAATGAAATGTTGGTCGCAAGGGTGCCAACCGCACCGTAAGGCGGCGCGATAATATTGGTGATCGCGACCGTCACCCAACCCCGCGGATAATAATGGTTGGTCACCACATTACCGAACGCCTCGGTGTACATCGGCATCACGTTGGTGGTATACGTGGCATTGGTGTAAAGAACGTTGCTGGAAACCGGCGCCCAAGGCGGGCCGTTTGTGTAATACGCGATCACGTTAGTTGTGATCACATTGGAGAAAGCATAGGCCGTATTGGTGATTTGCAACCCCGGATAAAGGGCCAGCAGCGCGGCCGGAGAGTTCGTGAGCGATTGCGCAATCAAAGTGGCCAAGTTGGAGGTCGACAGAATTTCCGGAACCTGATTGGTAACAAAGATGGTGCTCAACGGGCTGGTGGTCACCATGTTGGTTTCAATCGTCAGCGCTTCCGTGAGGGAATAGTGCGCGAGATTGGTGTGAACATTGGCGAATACGTAGTTGTAATATTGAAGAATGTTGGTCGTCACGTTGGTAGCAATCACCAAGGTGGGTGCCGCCGCTGATCCAGCGTAAAAGGAGGTGACGTTGGTCACATATTGAAGTTTGAAAGAAGTGGTATTGCTGGCGATGATCAGCTGGGGATACAGCGCGAGCAGGGCAGCCGGCGCATTGGTATAAGCCTGGGCAACCAGCAAACCCAAATCCGACGTGGTCAGAATTTGAGGATTCTGGTTGGTCACCAAAATCAGGCTGACGGCATTGGAGGAGGGGTTAGGGGTTTGGATACTAACCAAAGTGGTCGGTGAGTAGTGGTTGGTCACCACGTTGCCGAAAGTGTAATTGTAATACTGGAGAACATTCGTCACGTAATTGGTGACAAACAGGGCATTGGTCAGCGGCGGGTTGAGGAAATAAACCGTAACGTTTGTGGTAACCACATTAGTCCAGTAGGGGGCGGAGCTCGTGATCAACAGGTTCGGGTAAGCCGCCATTAACTGCGCCGGACTGTTGGTTTGAGCCCGTTGAACCAAGGCCGCCAAATCCGAAGTTTGAAGCGGCTGGACGGCATTCGTGTTGCTGACCAAGAACGTGTTCGCGGGCATCACCTCCAAATGCAGGGCGTCAGGACTGTTGGTGCCGTAAAGGTACCGCAGCCCTCCAAGATCGTCACGGGTCAGGCCGGTGAAAAACTGTCCACCCAAAATAAGGTTCTGGGCCGCAACAGAATTGAAAACGTTTTGGGCGGCGGGATCAACGGGATAAGGAATGGTCTCGCCGCCAATTGGCGGAAGCGGGTTGGGGTTGAACCCGCACAATTCCAGAATGGTATAACCATAAAGAGTGCCATTGACGTAGGAGCTATAGGTGGCGGAAACCGGGTCGAAATTACGCTGTACGACAGCGTAATTGTAAGCCGGGCACATGGCCCCGGGAGGCAGCACCCGCTCGTGGAGCGTCCAAACATAACGGTCCGGCTGGGCCAGGCCCATTTCCTCAATAATGACGGACATAACCGTGGACTTAATGTCGAGCAGGTCCAAGGCCTGCGCGCTATAATTCACCTTGAGGGTGTTTTGCGGAATCTCGTGCAAATCCGCGCTGTAGGCCGAGTAATTGGTCAGGTTGTTAAAGACCGCGAAAGCCGCGTCAACCGCCGCGATGCCGTTCGAACCAAAATACGATACGAAGGAAGCATCGAAAGCATAGTAAAGGTTCCGGGTGTTCCAGCGGTAGCCTTCGGCCAAATTCTTAGGCGTCCCGTTGTCCGTGATGTTGTTGTTCTGCAGCGTCAACTGATAGCCAATGACGGATGTTTCGAAGGCATCCGCATTATTGAACGGAAACGGTCCGAGCAGGGAAAAGGCGCGGGCCCCCGGGCAGAGCGCCAAGAGGAGAGCCAGTGCCAGGAAATTTCGTTTGAAGGATTCGACCATAAAATGCTCAGTAACGTATCCGAACGATTCTAAAATAGCCCGTGTGGTTGGACATGCCCAAATAGATCGAGTCCGATGTCCCGGCGGCCATCCGCGGAGCGCCCACCGGAGTGTAGGCACCGTTGGGACTCGCGGACGTCAACACCTCGTAAATGGAACCGGGCTGGGTGGTCCAAGCGAGAAAGGTTCCCTGGGAAGTGTGTTGAAAGGACTGCTGCAACCAAGTGGAAGGATTTAGGGGGTTGCCACCCATGCCAAAAACCGCACCAACGGTCAGGCCATTCGGGCCGACAACATTCGTGGCGGAAAGCCATTTGGAAGGATTGGCACCAAAGACCAGGGCTTGCCAATCGTCAGGCAGGCCGTCGTTGTTGGTGTCGGCCCCCCAAGTGGTGGCGGTGGAATTGGTGGACAAGGGCGAAACCGTCCCGTCGGTCAAGACATAGGAGAGTTGAAAGGTGTGCGAGGAGGCCGGCGCGAATCCGCTAACGCTGCAAAAATTGGAGCTGACAACGAAGGGAACTTCGGAGCCATCCACATAGACGTTATAGGAGGAAACGGAGTAGCCGGCCAGCGGGGCCCAAGTGACCTGGAGCACGGAGGAACTGATGGGGAAAGCAAGCGGAGCCGGAGGGGCGGCCGGAGTGCTGTTCGTGGCAACGAAGCGCTGGGAATTGATGTCCATGGTATTGGCCCCGGCGCCCACGCCAGAATAGCTGGACCAAACCACCACAAAGCGATTGGAGGAATCCCCTGCCGCGACCGGGTGAATTTGCTGATTAAGGGCGGTCGAATTGACCTGGAACTCGCCGCCAGCCAAAGTGCCATTGGCGCGCAAATATTGACCGTAAACACCTTCACGGGAGCCATCCTGGCCTTTGCTGGTCCAGACGACCATATAGTCGGAGCCCAACGAACTGATGCTGGGGGCAAACTGATCACCGTATAACTGGGTGTTCACACGTTGAACGGAAGCGCCTGGTTTGCCCGTGCTGGAGAACACCCGGGCATACACATCCCAGCGGTTGTTTTTAACGACCGTATCGCGTTCGCTCCATGAGACAATAAAGGTGCCATCGGAAGCACCGGCAACCGCGGGGTTGGCGCAGGGATTGGTGCTGGAGTTCACTTTGAATTCGTTGGCCAAAGCGGCGCCACTGGGACCGAATAAGCGGGCGTAAATTTCGACACTATTGGTGTAACTCTGTTGTTCAGAAACCCAAGAAATCACGAAATTGCCACCGCTCAAAGCGGCAACCGCAGGCGTGCGTTGATTGAACGGCGTAAATTGGTTGACGAGAAATTCGGACCCCACCTTTTGGCCGGACGGGTTGAGCACTTGAGCATAAACGCCTTGCATGCTGCCGGGGGCTTCCTGGCCTTCGGAGCTCCAAGTGACCACCACGTTGCCGTTGGGGAGCACGGCGACGGCGGGATTGACCTGGGGATTGGCGGCCGTGTTTACCGCAACGTCGCCAGTCAAAAACGTCCCGTTGGCGGAAATGAAGCGGGCGAAGATATGTTGCGAACCAACCACCCCGCCCTGCCACACGAAGGCGGCGCCGCCAGTCGGAAGGGCGGCCACTTTGGCGTTTTGTTGATCCGCCACGCCCTGCTGATTGACGCGGAAGGGGCTCAGCAAAGGGGACAAGTTGGCGTCCAAACGCTGGGCGCTGATGCCCAAACCATCGCCATCGGTCGCGTTGTCCTCAAACACCAACCACCCCCCGTTGGGGGTGACGGCCACGCTCGGGTGAACCTGATCACCGGGAAGGTTTCCGACCGGGGCATATTCACCACCATGCGAGGCGAAGCGCGCTGCGCCGGCGGCCATAAAAGGGACCGCGAGGGCAAGACCGGCAATCCCGAGCGTTCTTTTAACGCGCTGCTGTAGTGACATAGATATTCAAAAGGGTAACACCAATCGCCGGTTCTGTCCAATGCTTCTTCCCTCACCCCGGGTCAGACGGGAAGGGCGATCAGGGTTTTGCAAGAGGGTTTCGAGTGGCGAAATCTATTGGCTCGTTGATTCGCAGGACCCGGATCAGGGCACCATCACTTTGGTTTGGGGCGGAACGGTGTTCTGCGCGAAGGGCATTTCCTCGTCCGAATGGTAACGGGAACCATCGGGATTGATGATGGTGGGGGTCACGAAGATCATCAGGTTTTTCTTGGTCTTCGTGTTCGATTGGGAGGTAAACAAGCGGCCCAGAAGGGGAATATCACCCAGGAAAGGCACTTTGTCGCTGATTTTGCTCACGCTGTCGGTGAGCAGCCCACCCAGAACGATCGTTTGCGCGTCCCAGACAACGCAACTGGTAACCAACTGACGCACACGATAGTGGGGGAGGGGGAGAACCGCAGTCAAGGGCACCGCACTGCCCCCCACGACGGCCGCTGTGGGAATGAATTGACCGGGGTTATCATAGCCAATGAATTCGGTGACGGTGGGGATAATGGTCATTTGGATGGAGAACTCATCCGCGGAAACATAAGGCACGACATCCAGAACGGGGCCGAAAGGCAGCACGCTGGTGTTGTATTGGAAGCTGGGGTTGATTTGCTGGAGCACCGCCGTGGTGGTCGTGGTAGGCGCCGCCGTGGTGGTGGCCGTGTTGCCAACGCCCGTCACAATGGTTTGCACCTCGACCGCTTGGATTTGGGCCTGGCGTCCGCTTTCGGTGGTGATTTCAGGAGCCTGGAGCAAATCAGTTCCATCGCGTTGTTGGAGCGCTTTGAGAGCAACTTGAAATTGAGGATCTGTGAGCAGGCCGGTGAACGTACCGAGGCTCGGAATGCCGGCATTCCGGAGACCGGAGGTCAATTGACCATCGGTGGAGGAGGAAGCGGCCGTGCCTCCCGTGGGGAAAATGCCGCTGGGATTGGCCGTAGTGGGGGCGCCATTATAGGTCGGCACCGTACCACCAGACAGGGCGGCATTACCGCCAGCCGTCAAAACGTTGCCCAAGAACCAGTCAAAGCCCAAGGCAGTGCTGTCATTTTGCGTGATTTCGGCAAACTTGGCCTTGATGTTGACCTGAGGGGGCGCTTGGTTCAGGGCTTCCACGGCTTGGGCAATGAGTTCCAAGTCGGAAAGGGTGGAACGAACGAAAAGCGTTCCTTTGCGATCGTTAAAGAAAAGGGCCTTTCCAACCGCGCCAGCCACAGGATTGGTGCTAAAATTAAGGCCAGCCAAGGTGAAGAAACTGCGCACCATCAACTGCACGGAGGAGGTTTGGTTGGTTTGCGTCACGTTCCGCAAGCCGCCACCGCCAGCACCACCGCCGCCAGCAGCGCCACCACCACCACCACCAGCAGCGCCACCACCGCCAGCCCCCGCGGTGGTAACTTGGGGAATGATCAAATTGCCACTGCCACCACCGGAGCTGCTCCCGCCGCCGCCGCCGCCGCCACCGCCGCCGCCACCGCCACCACCGCCACCACTGCTGCCGCCCGCGGTGGAACCAGCGAATTGCAAACCGCTAACCCGTTCCAAGCCTTCTTGGAAAGTGTTCGGGTTGACTTTGAAGGTCCGGGTATACATCGGTTCCGCTTCAATGGCTTTGAGTGAAAAGGCAACCGCATAGTCTTCAATGGTGAATTTGATCGGTTTGCCAGGTTCGGCAGATTTGGTGATCAAATCCAGAACATCCGCCAAGCGAAGGTTGGTCAACGCCGGGGTGACTTTGATCAAGACACTGCCCACATCGGCAGTATCGGCGGCGGGAGCCGCCGGGGCGGGGAGACCGGTGTTGGGGTCAATCGTGGGAATACCAGTGGAACCCGTTCCAGGCGACTCACGGTTTAACATGAAATTGACACCCATCTTCTCCGGGTCGCGGGCCTTGGCCAACTCGCTCAAGTTGTTGAGCACCTCGGACAACTGAACACCGTCCCATTTCACCGTGTCCATGACGATGCTGTCGAGTTTGCGGCTGATATTTTGGCGGCCTTTGCTGGTGAAGACCAAATTCGTGCGCGCCCACAAATTGGGCTTTTGTTCGCTCAGTTTGCGGAGTGGAACATCATAAGCCTCCTCAACTTGCACCAAGGCGGTGCGGGAGGCCAATTCGCTGGCCCGGGTGGCTTTCGCCATTTTTTGTTCCTGGATGAGATTGAGATATTTCATCGCGGCCAAGCTCTCGGGATCTTCCTTAAGGGCGGCTTCAAAACGCACTTCAGCCTCATCGTACTTGCCGGCTTCAAACAAAAACTTGCCGTTTTGCACCAAGGTGGCGGCATGAATCGCATTGGTGCGGAATTGGGGAATGCGGTCAATCATGTCCTGGCTGGGCATCATGCCAGCCGAGGATTCAATCAGCCAATTGTTTTGCTTTTGCAGGGCGAGCGTTTCGCGATTTTGGGGGTCGACGACGAGCGCGCGTTTGATTTGCTCATCCGCCGTTTTGTAATCGCGATGTTTTTCCGCATCCTTGGCCAATTCTTGAAGGACGGTCGACAGGCCGGCGTTCACGCGGCGGGATTCGGCATCCACATTGGACCCAATTTTTTGGGTCAAGGCGTAGCACTGTTCGAACAAGCGATTGGCGTTGACGAGATCCTTGCGTTGCCAAGCGCTTTCGGCTTGGACCAATTTTTGACGCAATTCCACCGTGTTGGCTTGGCGGCGGAAGGCTTCCCCGCTAGCCATTTCGACATCACCGGGGTTGGTTTGGGCGGCCAGCGGCGAGACGGCGGCAAGCAATGAGAGGAGTAACAACAATGGGGAGGCTGCTTTTATCATGGGTAGGGTGGCGTGGACGCTGATTTCCAACGCAAATCGGTTACGGCTTATAATTGATCGTCGTCTTTTTGTTGTTTTGTTCCGCGGACACTACAACGTTGCTGGCGGTGATGGCAACGATTTTGTACTTCTCGCCGGCCAGTTGCAAGGAGGAATCACGGCGTTGTTTGCGAAAAATCTTATCTTTTTCGGGAGGATAACGGAGATCGCATTCGTAAGCTTCGATGCGTTCATAGGGTTTGCCCGGAACCAAGGTGACCATTTGATTGCCTTCCGGCAACTCGAAAATCAAGGCCGAGGGCTTTTCGGGCGCCCCTTGCACATCCCGTAGCGTCAATTCCCATTTTTCGTCACGTTTGGCGAAGTGCTGGCCCTTTTGCTGAATGGCTTTCACCGCCGCTTCATTCGTGAAGCTGAGGACGTATTGACTGCCACTGAGCCCCTCGTAACTCATGCGAAAATACAGGGGGCGGATTTCCACCACTTCCAAGGTTTCGGGGCCTTGACGTTTGATTTCGCCTTTGATGAGTTTGGATTCCGGGGCGGGGGTGCGCTGCCAGCGGGTGGGGTTGACCAAATTATGATCGCGCGTGTACTGCCAGCGAACAGGGGTTTGAGCGCGCTTGGCGGCCGCTTCATAGACGGAGAGGTCGACCGGGGGAAGTTCCTTGACCTTGGTGTTGAGGCGGCTGACGCGTTTGCGATCCAATTCCTCGCGTTTGGAGCCCAAGTAGAAGGGCAGCATGCAAGCACCCACCGTGAGGAGCAGCAACACCACGGCGAGCAGGACTTTTTCGTAATTCTTCTTGATGAAATCCATGGCGATTCAGCTCAGGGTTGGGGGGTGGCGGCGGCGGCCGGAGTGCGGGAGCGGCCCGCGCCGGCGGCGGGAGCTTTGGGTTTGGCCACTTCGTTGGTGCTTTTCAACTTCACCACTTCGATCAAAAGATTCACCTTGAGCTGGCGTTCGTTGAGGAGGACGGTGGGTTTGGGTGCGGGAGGAGGAGCGGCGACCGGCATGGGGGCAGGAGCGCCACCATTCATACGATTCATATAACGCGAGGCGGGCGTCATGCCGCCGCCGCCGGGTTGCATCCCACCACCGGCCATCATTTGGTTCATCATCATGGTGCGGCTCATTTCGGGCGCGGGAGTGGCCGCGGCGACGGTGGCCGGGGAGTTTTGGTCCGCACCGAGCGCCGCAGCGGGCTCGATGTTGATAGTTTTGACGATGAAGCAGTAAGGGGAACTGGCCAACCCACTGAGCACATCCGCGAGCTCGGCGCTGAAACAGCGGAAGACGACGCGGTAGGGGGTCAAATCACCCATGGCCGTGCCGATGGTTTTGTGGCTGGTCAGGTAATCCGCGGAGTTTTGGTCTTTGGCGGAAACGACTTCGCGTTGGACGACATCCAGCGCGTTGATCCGGGCGGCGAACATTACATCGCAAATGGCCTTGATATTGCCCAAATGCATGGCCAGCAGAGGGACGCTGCCGGGGTCAAACTGCGTAAGGAATTTCTGGGATTGAAACGTGAAGGCGTAACTTTCGGGCAGGGTAACGCTGGCGGCTTTGGCTCCCCGGTTTAGTTCCGCAATGGTATAGAGCAACTGATTGGAGAACTTTTGGTCGTCGACGTTTTCTCCCGCCGGGAGGGGAGTCGGGGCGAGGAACAGGCCCCGGGATTTATTGAGGAAAGCGCGCAGGGCCTGCTCCTGCTCCTTGGCGGTCTTGACGTTGTCCACCTTGCCGGCACCAGCGGAACCGGGATTGGGGTTTTGTTTGTTGAGCTCGTCCAGGACGCCGTACTGGGAGATGATTTGCTCGGCGGAGGCACCCTCACTGGAATAGGCGGACCAGAACAGGAAGCCGCCGTAGCCCATCAAGCCAAGGGCGACGAGGCCGCCGATGACGAAGTACAAATTGCGTTTGATCCAGGCCATACTTATAGCTTCAGGGGCTTTTTGAGTTTGACGGTCACACTGAAGGTGAACGTATTGCGCTCGTCAGGTTGGCTGAGACCAGCGGCGGTGAGTTTGGTCTCCTCCTTATCGAAGAGGGGATCTTCACGCAGGGCGTTTTGGACGGCGAAAGCCATGTCGGTCGTGGCGGAAGGGCCGCCGGTGGCGGAGACATCCACCGCACGGCACATCACCGTGATGGTGTCCACTTCATTGGTGGCGGCGGGTTTGACGGGCTTGGTTTTGGTCCCGGCGGTGGCGCCGGCGGCAGGCGCCGCTTCAGCAGCGGGCGCGGCCGGAGCCGCGGCACCACCGCCCGGCAGGCGGGAGCCATAGCGACGCATCCAAGCGGCGTCCCGGGCCATGCCGCCACCGGCGGCGGCGGGAAACCCGGGGGCCATCGCCATCATGGGCTGATCCGGCGCGGCCTCGCCGTCCGTGGTGAAATTCTCAATCCAAACACCGGTGGCGGTGTGCAGCTTGTTGCTGGTCTCGTTTTCCACCTGCACCATGATGGTGTGAAGTTGGCTGAGGACTTCGCCCCAATAGTAGCGGTCATCAATCCAATCCGCGATCTGGGCGGCTTCCGTTTTGGATTTCTCGAGATCACCCAAAGCTTTTTGGAAGTCCGTTTTGCGCTTGGTCAACGGGACGATCTGGCCGTCCAAGTTGGCTAATTCGGCCTGGTTGATGTCGTTGAGCTTGTTGAAGAGGAGGGCGGAGGCAAAAACGACGGCGGCCAAACTGAAGACGGTGGCAAGGAGGTAAGGCTTCTTCTGGTTGAAATTAACCCAATTGAGGGTGCTCTCCGGCATGAGGTTGAGCTCGACGGGGCAATGGGCGAGGTTGCGGAGGCCGAGGCCGACGACTTCGCCCAGTTGGTGGGTGACCAACTGGAGCTGTTCCAAATTCAGCGAGGGATCGCGATCGACGTTGCGGAGGGGATTGAAGTACTCGACGGGGAGATTCAGTTTTTCCTGAAAAAACTGGGCGGCATAGGGCATGATGGAGGCGCCCCCGGAGAGGAACAGTCGTTGGGGAGCGGAACCGCCTTGCTGGCCGCGGTAAAACTGGAGGGTTTGGTTGACCTGGATGTGCAACCGGGTCATGAACTGCCGTGCGATCTTGGAAATGGCCGCTTGGTGCGCATTTTCGGGCTCCTCATAGGCGCCGCCCAAGCTCACGAAACCTTCGGCGATCTTCTTTTTCTCGGCTTCCGCGAAGGGGAGTTTGGATTCGTTGGCGAAATCCTGGGTGATGGTGTTCGCGCCAAGATTGATGCTGCGAGAATAAACTTTGCCCTTCTCAAAGAAAAGGAGATTGCTGGTCTTGGCGCCAATGTCCAAGAGCATGGTGCAATCCTCCAAGTCGCTGTAATTGTAGCGGAAGGCGTTGCAGAGGGCGGCGGGGGAAACGTCGGCGAGCTGCAGGCGCAAGCCAGAGGCTTCGGTGACGCGGAAGAGGCCCTCGACAATATCCGACTTGATGGCCACGAGCAGGACTTCCAGCTCGCCGCCGGCGGTGGTGCCCAAGATTTGATAATCCCACACGACTTCGGCGAGCGGGAAAGGGACGTTTTGCTGGGCCTCGTACTGAATGATCTGGGTGACCTTGGCGGGCTCCACCGGGGGAAGCTTGACGAACTTCGAGAAAACGTGAAAGCCCGGGGCGCAGACATTGACATCGCGGGATTTGATGCCTTTTTCGGCGAGGAGCTCCTGCAAGGCCTTTTGCATGACGGCCTCGCGGGTGGATTCCTGCGCGCCTTCGGCGCCGAGGGAGCGGAAGCCGTATTGCTTGAGGCGCAGGCCGCCGGACTCATTGAGCTCGAACTCGGCGAGTTTAAGACTGCCGGCGCCGAAATCAACCGAGATGAAGGACTTTGTGTTTAGCATCGCATTAGCCGCCGCGCATCCAAGCCAAACCCTGTCCGCCGGGTCGGCCAAGCCGAGGCAATTGTTGGTGGTTACTGATTATTTGCCGACTGGTCAAACACAAAATCGATTTTCGAATAAATTCGCCCACGGATTGGTTTCCGGAACGCGGCGATCTTAAACG
>CAIYZC010000061.1 GCA_903930565.1 uncultured Pedosphaera sp. | reverse complement strand
GGGCGGTGCAGTGTTTGCTGGTGAACACCACGGGTGAATTGATGAGTTTCTACGAACGAGCCACCGTGGTGTTCGTGGGCAAGAGCCTCACGGCGCAGGGCGGGCAGAATCCCATTGAACCGGCTGCGCTGGGCAAGCCCACCGTGTGCGGGCCGGAGATGCAAAATTTCCGCGATGTCGTGGGCATGCTCACGGCCGCCGACGGCTTGGCGCAGGTGCCCGATGCCGCGGCCGTGGAGCGGGTGCTGGGCGAGTGGCTGGAAAACCCGGCGCGGGCGGCGGAAGTGGGGCGCAACGCGACCCGGGTGGTGGCGGAAAACACCGGTGCGATTGAGCGCACGGTAAAAATGATTTTGCAGCGCTTGGAGGGCGCTGATTTGTACGTGGCCCCCCGTTGAGCGGAACGGGCCGGACGGCGCCGGGAGCGCCACCGTCCGCCGTCCGCGGAAGGTTTAGCCGAGGATGCGGCGGCCTTCGTCGAGGAAGATGCCCTTGAAATTCATTTCCAACGCCTGCGCGTTGCTGGCTTTTGCGAGCGCTTCCTTCTGGGACACTTTGCCGTCCTTGACCAACTGGAACAGGGCCTGATTGAAGCTCTGCATCCCGTCGTCCATGCCGGTTTCGATCGCGGCGGAAAGTTTGTCCAAGCGGTTTTCCTCCAACATCTTTTTGACGGTGCTGGTGTTGATGAGGATTTCCAAGGCCGGGGTCATGCTGCCATTGATGGTGGGCACCATGCGTTGGCAAATGACGGCTTTGAGGGTGCCGGCGAGCTGGCGGCGGACCTGTTCACGCTCTTCCGCTTTGAAAAAGTCCAAGATCCGGCCCACGGATTGGGAGGCGTTCGTCGTGTGGAGCGTGGACAGCACCAAGTGACCGGTGTCGGCGGCGCTCATGGCGGCGCCGAAGCTGGTGGCGTCGCGCATTTCCCCGATCATGATCACGTCGGGATCCTGGCGGAGGACGTGCTTGAGGGCGTGTTCGAAAGACTGGGTGTCCAAGCCGACTTCGCGTTGCTCGATGACGGATTGGTTGTCCTCAAACACGAACTCGATGGGATCTTCCATCGTCACGATGTGCCGCTTGCTGGTCGAGTTGACGTGCTCGATCATCGCGGCCAAGGTGGTTGATTTGCCGGAGCCGGTGGAACCGGCGACCAAAACGATGCCGCGGGGGAGTTCGGCGATGCGCTTGATGGTCTCCAAGAGACCGAGCTCCTCGAAGCTGGGCACCGTCGATTTGACGGCGCGCATGGCGAGGCAGAATTCCCCGCGCTGTTGGAAAAGGTTGGTGCGGAAGCGCCCGGTGCCGTGCTCGTGGTAGGAGAAATCGATTTCGCGGTCATCTTCCAAGCGTTTCCGCAAATGGGAGGGCACGATGTTCTTCACCACGTTGTTCATCCATTCCTCGGTGGGAATGGGGGCCTCGATGGCGACCAATTGGCGGCTGATCCGGAAAATGATCGGCGTGCCAATCTTAATGTGAATGTCGGAAGCCCCGCCGGAAACGGCGAGCTTCAAAATCCGATGAAACAGGTCCATGATGGGGCGAAGCGGAGAGGGAGGGAGGGGATCAGGCGAAGGCGATTTCGTTGAGACGGGCTTGGGTCTGCTGGGAAAGGCTGGTGAAGACGAGGGAGACGGTGTAGCCGGTTTGGCGGTTGCCCTGACAGGACACGACCACGCCGGTGCATTGGAGCGGGCCGGCGCCGCGGGTCGGCTGGAGGGTCACGGTCATCTCGGTCCACGTCGCCACGGGGGTGGCGGAAAGGAATTCGACCCCACTTTTGCGGATGCAAACTTGCTCGGGAGCCAAGGTCAGCTCCGTTTGCCGGGCGGCGGCGGGAGCGGTGGGGAAGGCGGCGGAACGTTCGATTTTTCTCGCACTCATACTTGTGAATAACTTAGCAGCACAGGGTGGCCGGGTCAAGGGAAATTACCATTCAATGACGGCGGCGCCCCAAGTCAGGCCGGCGCCGAACACGACGAGCAGCACGAGGTCGCCCTTTTGCACGCGGCCGGTTTCCACGGCCTCATCCAGCGCAATGGCGACGGAGGCGGCCGAAGTGTTGCCGTAGCGGTCCAAGTTGATGAATACCTGCTCGGCGGTGGCGCCGAGGCGCTCGCCCACGGCGTTGATGATCCGCAGGTTGGCTTGGTGGGGAATCACCAGCTTGATGCGGGTGATGTCCAAAGCACAACGGCGGAGGGCTTCCTTGGCGGCGCTGTGCATTGCTTGCACGGCATTTTTAAAGGTTTCCTTGCCATCCATGCGGAGGAAATGGAGGCCGTCCGCCACGGATTTGGTCGTGGCCGGGCAGCGGCTGCCGCCGCCGGGCATGGAAAGCAGTTCGGCTTTGCGCCCGTCCGCCCCGAGGCAGGCGGTGAGCAAGCCGTGGGAATCAGGCCGGTGCTGGAGCACCGCGGCGCCCGCCCCGTCGCCGAAGAGCACGCAGGTGTTGCGATCCTGCCAGTTGACAATGGAGGACAATTTTTCCGCCCCGATGACCAGCACGGTCTCGTAGGTGCGGGACATGATGAATTGCTGGCCGATTTCCAAGCCGAAGATGAAACCGGAGCAGGCGGCCTCGAGATCGAACGCGGCGGCGCGCCAGGCGCCGATCTTTTGCTGCACGATGCACGCGGTGGCGGGGAACGGCATGTCCGGCGTGATGGTGGCGACGATGATTAAATCCACATCTTCGGGGCTGACGCCGGCCTTGGCCAGGGCGCGCGTCGCGGCCAGCGCGGCGAGGTCGGAGGTGAAGACGTCCGGAGCGGCGATGCGCCGGGAGCGGATGCCGGTGCGCGTGGTGATCCACTCATCGGTGGTATCCACGAGCGTTTCCAACTCGGCGTTGGTCATGATGCGCTCGGGCACCGCCGATCCCACGCCAGTGATGGAGCAGGAGCGGCCAATAAAATTGAATTCGGCGCGGGGGTTGCGAAAAGGCGCGGGGGCGGGAAGACTCATGCGGGAAGGGGAGAAGGGGCGGGGGCGGACGGCGCGGCGGCCGTCAGGATCTGGTTTGCCCGGGAGATTTCTTGGGCGAGTTTGCCGTTCACGTCGTGCCGAATCTCTTCGGCGGCGACCCGGATGGCGTTGGCGATGGCGCGGGAACGGGAAGCGCCGTGGGTTTTGATGACAATGCCGTTCAAACCGAGCAGCACGGCGCCGCCATAGACTTCGGGATCCATGCGGTGCTTGAACTGGCGGAAGGCGCCGGCGGCGAGCAGGGCGCCGAGCTTGCGCAAGGGATTGCGGGTGAGCTCCGTTTTGAGGAGGGATTTAATGGCGTAGCCGAGGCTTTCAGCGGTTTTCAACACGATATTGCCGGTGAAACCGTCGGTGACCACCACGTCCACCGCGTCGTTGAACAGGTCGAAACCCTCGACATAGCCGATGAAATTGAGGCCGAGGAGGGCGCAAAGGCGCGCGGACCCCCGGGTCAGGTCGGTGCCTTTGGAGAGTTCGGAGCCGTTGCTGAGGATGCCCACGCGCGGGGAGGGTTGTCCGAGGATCTGGCGCGCGTACAGGCTGCCCATGACCGCGAACTGTGCCAAGTGGGCGGGTTCGCAGACGGGGCTGGCGCCGGCGTCAATGAGCACGAAGTCACCAGTACGCGAGGGCATACGGGCGGCGAGCGCGGGGCGCTCGACGCCGGGCAGGCGGTGCAGGCGCAGGGAGCCGGCCACCAAGGCGCCGGTGTTGCCGGCGGAGATGACCGCGTCCGCCTGGCCGTCCCGCACCAAACCAATGGCGCGAACCATGGAGGAATCCCGCTTGCGCCGAATGGCTTCGCGGGGATCATCATCCATGGTCAGGACTTCGCTGGCGTGGAGCACCTGGACGCGGGGATCAACGAAGCCGAGGCGTTGTCGCTCGGCTTGGATTTGAACCTCGTTACCGACCAGATGCAGACGGGTGATGGTGGGATCGTCGGCCAAGGCGATTTGGGCGCCGGCGATGGCGACCGCGGGCCCCTGATCACCACTCATCACATCCACAACGATGCGCATAGTGTTTGGGCGGGGGGAACGGGGACCAACCGCTCCACCGGCCACGACCCGCGACTTAAGCGGCGGCCTGGATGGTCAGTACTTGGCGACCCTTGTAAAACCCGCAGGCGGGGCAAACCCGGTGGGGGATGGTGGGGGCGGCGCACTGGGGGCAGGGATTGAGCTGGGGCAGGGCGAGGACGCTGTTGTAAGCGCGACGTTGGCGCTGGCGACTGTGGGAGGGTTTACGCTTGGGGACACCCATATTCTTAAAATTTTAGATTGTCTAATGCATCCCAAGCCGAGGCTTTGCCATCGGCTTGGATCGTTCCGCCATCGGGCGGAGTTGGTTTAACTTTCTGCTTGCCGCCGGGCCTTTTGTGCAGCCCGCCGCATTCCGGCCGGCACAACGGGTGCTGCGGAAACTCAAGCAGAATATCTTCCCGCAGGGTGGACGTCAAGTCCACTTGATCATTGATTACGGGGACCCGTTCTTCGCCCTGCAAGGGGAGGTGGCAGGCCCAGTCCGGGAACTCGTGTTCATCGGCAAAGGGTTGCAGGCAACGCGAGCATTCGCAATCCAGCACCCACTCCACGCGGCCGCGCACGAGGAGGTTCTCCTCCAGCTTTTCCACGGTGAGGTCGTAGGTGACCGGCCGGGTGAAATGGATCAGCTCGTCCAGTTGGTCGAGCTCCAAGTCGGCGGCGGGCAATTCGCCCGCCAGCCGGAGGGGCTGGGCGTCGTCGAGGTCGCGTAAGTTGATCAGGAGTGGCATGGCGGGGTCAGGCGGAAAGGGCGTCGGACGGGTTGAGCCGGGCACGGAGGGCGGCTTCGACGGCGGGGGGCACGAAGGGGCTTACGTTGCCCCCCAAGCGGGCGATTTCCTTGACAATCCGGGAACTCAAAAAGGTGTAGGTGTCTTTCGGCATCATGAAGATCGTCTCGATCCGTTCATTGAGCTTACGGTTCATCAAGGCGAGCTGAAATTCAAATTCAAAATCGGAAACGGCGCGGAGGCCCCGCACAATGGCCTGGGCGGACTGGCTTTCCACATAATTGACGAGCAGGCCGCCGAAGGCGTCCGTCTGCACGTTCGGCAGGTGGGCGACGGCGCCCGCCACCAGGCTCACGCGCTCCTCCAAGCTGAACAACGGAACCTTGCTTTCGTTCCGCGCCACCGCGACGATGACGCGGTCAAAAAGCTTCGCCGCCCGCTGAATGACGTCCAAGTGGCCGTTGGTCAGCGGGTCGAAACTGCCGGGATAAATCACGGTGCGCATGGGGGCACGATAGCACGGGGTGGCGGAAAACCACCAGAATTATGCGGCCGGGTGGCTGGGGACCGAGATTCCCCTTGTATCTTTCCGGCAACTCCGCAACTTTTCCGCCTTTCCGTTGTTGGAATGATGGGTAACAACAGAGCAGCACATGGCATTTGCAACGATCAAAGAGTTTTTGGCCCAGATGGCCCTGGCCACTCCCGAGCAATACGAGGAGTGGAACAAGGCCTGGCGGGTGGCGGTGGCGGGGGGCTCGCAAGAGTCCCTGCTCTCGTTCATTTGCCGCGAGCGGGGCCTCTCGGAGGACGCCTTTCTCCAGCAGCTCGGCACCCAGCTGGGCTGGCCGTTCTTGGAATTGGGCAAATTCAACGTGCCCCCCGAGGCGCGCCAAAAGATTCCCACCAAGGTGGCCTTCCAATATTCGGTGCTGCCGACCAACTTCCAAAACGGCGTGTTGCAGGTCGCGGTGAGCAATCCCTTTGACGCGGCGATGCTCAACGCCGTGCGCTTCAATGCGGGCGTGCCGGTCCAATTCGCCCTCGCGCCCAAGGTGGAGTTGGAAAAGGCCCTCAAAAAGTACTACGGCGTCGGCGCCGAAACCTTGGACGAAATGTCCAAGGAGGAACCGCTCGACCTGCTGGTGGGCGAGGACAAGGAAATCACCGAGGGCGACCAGGAAGCCAGCGTCATCAAGTTCGTCAACCAGATCATCTGGGAGGCCTACAAGGACCGCGCCACGGACATTCATTTTGAACCGGCCGAGGACGAGCTGCGCATCCGCTACCGCATCGACGGCATCCTGCACCAAACGCCGATGCCCCCGCAGTTGAAGCGCTACCAGGCCTCCCTGATTTCGCGCATCAAGGTGATGTCCGGCATGAACATCGCCGAAAAGCGGCTGCCGCAGGACGGACGCATCAACGTGCGGATCAAGGGCGAAGAAATCGACATCCGCGTGTCCACCGTGCCCACGGTGTACGGTGAAAGCGTGTCGTTGCGGTTGCTCACCCGCGGCAAGATCTTCCTCAGTTTGGAAAAGCTGGGTTTTGCGGCGGTGGAGGAAAACGCCATCCGCGAAATCATCCTCAAGCCGCACGGCATCTTCTTGGTGACCGGCCCGACGGGTTCCGGCAAATCCACTTCGCTCTACGCCTTCCTGAGCAGTATCAACTCCGTCCACAAGCGCATCATCACGATTGAGGAGCCGGTGGAATACGAGTTGAAGGGCATCAACCAGATTGCGGTCCGCGCGGACATCGGGCTGACGTTCGCCATGGGCTTGCGCCATATCCTGCGGCAGGACCCGAATGTGATCATGGTGGGGGAAATCCGCGATTTGGAGACGGCGGAAATCGCGATTCGCGCCGCGCTGACGGGGCATTTGGTGTTCAGCACCCTGCACACGAACGACGCGCCGAGCGCCTTCACCCGCTTGATCGACATGGGCATCGAACCCTTCCTGGTGGCCTCCTCGGTGGAAGCCGTGATGGCCCAACGCTTGGTGCGTAATATTTGTCCCCATTGCAAGGTGGAGCAGGTCGTGGAGCGCGACTACCTGCGCCGGATCGGTTTTCCCGCCGCGGATATTGAGACGGCGAAGGCTTGGCGTGGAGCGGGCTGCGAGGAATGCCGGCAACTGGGCTACCAGGGTCGCCAGGGCATTTACGAACTGTTGCTCTTGAATGAATCCATCCGGCCGTTGGTCATGGGCCGGGCGGCGGCCACGACGATCGCGGCCAAGGCCATGGAGGGCGGCATGCGCACCTTGCGCACGGACGGTTGGAACAAGGTCAAAGCCGGGCGCACGACCATCGAGGAAGTGCTGCGGGTGACCCAGATTGAGGAACACCTCGGGGGCTTGGCCGATTGATCCGCCGGCGCCACCACCCATTATTAAAGTGAAGAAACCCCGCTGGAATACTTGCAACGTCCTCCCTCCCGGTGCCCCGGGCGATCCGCGTGAAATCTGGACCTTCAATGCCGGCAAGAACGGGCTGGTGCCCGCCGCCGAGATTGCGGTGCCCGCCGGCCAGCCCCTGCCGGTCAAGGTCGTCGGCAAGGACTGGCGGACGCTGCTCCAACCCAAATTAAACATCGCCCTGGTGGCGCCCGACAAGGTGTTCCTGCGGGTGCTGCAGCTGCCGACCGCCACTTTTGAAGATTTGCTGGCGATGTTGGAGTTGCAATTGGAGAAAGTCTCCCCGTTGCCCGTGCCCCAGGTGGTTTGGACGCTCCAATTGGTGGGCCGGCCGGTGGATGGCCTGCAAACGGTCATTGCGGTGATCGTCGAGCGCGACCTGGTGGAGAAGCAGGTGGGCCAGTTGGAGGCGCAGGGGTTCATGCCCGACCGCCTGGAGTTTTCCCTGCTGGATCAATTGCTGGCCACCAAGGTCGTGGGGGACGGGGCGTGGATTTATCCCAGCCCGGGCGCGACGCGCTTCACCGCGCTGGTGGCTTGGTGGAGCGGCGGGGTTCTGCGCAATCTGGACCTGATCCACGTGGCGGCGGTGCCCGAACGGGCCGTGTTGCTCGAGGAGCAGCTCAAGCAGATGACGTGGGCGGGCGAGATGGAAGGCTGGTTGGTCGGCGAACCGAAGTGGCATTTGGTGGCCGGCCCCGAAACCCTGGCGCTCTGGCAGCCCATGTTTCAGACCTGGCTGGGGCGGACGGTGGAGGAAGTCCCGCCCTTGGCGCCCGCCGAGTTGGCGACCCTGCTGGCCAATCGCTCCGCGCTGTCCGATCCCCGCGCCAACCTCCTGCCGGTGGAATACGCCACCCGCTACCAACAGAACTTTCAAGACCGCCTCTGGATCCGCGGGGTGGGGGCGGTGCTGGGCGCCTATGCCTTTTGCGTGGTGATCTATTTTATTGCGGCCCAGTGGCAGGAGTATTCGACCGGGCAGGTGGAGTACGAAGCTCGTCGACTCGCCGGGTCCTACACCAACACGCTTCAAATCAAGGCCAAGCTCCAAGTGCTCCAGGACCGGCAGGCGCTGAAGTTCGCGTCCCTGGACTGTTGGAAAACGGTGGCGGAATTGTTGCCCGAGGGTTTGACCCTCACCTCCCTGGATGTGAAGGGGGGGCGCACCTTGACGCTCGTGGGCACGGCGCCCAGCGAACAAAACAAAACGGTGACCGAGTTCAACGAAGCCATGCGCAAGGCGACCCGGGAGAGCCAGTTGATGTTTGACAAGGTGGAGATCGCCACCACGCGGCTGAATCCGGATCGGACAAGCATGACTTGGTCGTTTGCGTGCGAGTTGCACAACGGGGAGGATGGGCAATGAAGAAATACTGGGAGCAACTCACCTCGCAGGAGCGCCGCTGGATGGCCGGCATCGGCATCGTCCTCTTTGTCATCTTCAATTACTTCTTGGTCTTTCCGCGCTTCGGGGATTACTCCCGGTCGCTGGCCCGGAAGGCCGTCGCGGCCAAGAAACTGACGGAATTCCGGGCGGAGATCGCGCGGCAGCCGCAGTATTTGGCCTCCATCAACAAGTTGAAGGCGGGCGCGGAGGACGTGCCGGAGGAATCCCAAGCCTACCAATTTGTGAACACCTACCAGGAAAAAGCCAACCAGGCGGGGGTGTTGATCGCCAACAACGGCCGGAGCGTGTTGCACACCAATAATGAGTTTTTTGTCGAGCAGGAAGTCGGCATCGGTGTGCAGAGCACGGAGAAGCAATTGGTGAATTTCCTTTATAGCTTAGGCGCGGGCAACTCGCTCATGCGGGTGAAAACCCTCAGCCTCCGCCCCGATCAAAGCCATCAGCAATTGTCCGCCAACCTGACCATCGTGGCCAGTTACCAAAAGAAAGCCGCCAAAGCCGGCGGCACGCCGCGGCCCGTGGCGCCGCCGGCCAAACCAGCCCCCGCCAAACCCGCCGCGGTCAAAGCCACCAACGCTGCCCCCGCGGGGCGTGCGGGCCTGACCAACCGCCCGCCGGGCGCGCCCATGACCCCGATGACCCCCATGGCCCCCGGACCGACCAACCGCGGCGCCGCGCTCGGCGCCCGCCCCGCTTCCACCAACCGACCAGCCGGAAATTTGCCAAAAAGACCGTGAAAACCATCGCATTGACCCTGACCCTGTGCCTGACCGGGTTTGAATTGTGGGCGCAAATTCCGCCCGCGTCCCCCACCGCCACCAACAGCATCAACGCGGCCGAAGTGCGGCGGAAACTGCGCGAGCGCCTCGGCGCTTCCACCAACGCCGCCGCCGCCACCGTGGCCGACCCGGGGGTCACCGGTGTCATGATCGACACCAACGCCCCCGCCGGCGGGCTGGACCCCAACTCGGTGCCGTTGGTCACCTCCACCAATTTGCCCATGGGCGACGCGTTTGCGCAGGCCATGACCGAAGCCCGGGCGCGGACCAACAAACCCAAGGTTTTCAGCATGCCGGCCACCACCAATGGCCTGGTCACCCCCTTGGGACAGCCCGGGGCGGCGACCAACAGTGTGCCGACGCCCGTGGGGCAACCCGGCGTCCCCGTGGCCCCGGCCCCGGCGCCCGTCGCCACGCCCGGGCCGGGCGGCTTCCGGCCGCCGGCTTTCGGCGGGGCCGGACCGGCTGGAACCGGCCGCACCGCCCTGGGCGCCTTGCCCGGCGCCCCCGCTGGTCCGGCGGGAACTCCGGCGGCGGCCGGCGCGGGCGCGGGCGCGGCGGCTGGCGCGGCGGCGGAACCGGTGATTCCGGCCGGGGAAATCAACTGGCCGTCGGTGGATTTGAACCAAGCGCTTCAAATTTACGCCGAATTGGTCGGGCGCACCGTCCTGCGTTCGGCGACGTTGCCCACCGTCAATTTGACGCTGCGCAGCCAAACTCCGTTGACCCGCGCCGAGGCCATCCAAGCCTTGGACAGCGTGCTGGCCATGAATGGCATCACCATGCTGAATGTGGGGGAAAAGTTCGTCAAAGCCGTCCAGCAGACCACCATCGGTCAGGAGGCGGCTATTTTTAACACCCGGGATCCGAAGAAGCTGCCGGAATCGGACCAATACGTCGTCCAGATCGTGCAGTTGAATTTCGTGCGGCCGAGCGAAATGATCACGGTGCTCAAGGATTTCGCCAAGGTCACCGGGGGGCTGTTGCCCTTTGACAGCAGCCAGATGCTGATCATCCGCGATTATGCCGCCAACGTGAAACGCATGTTGGAGGTCATCAAGGCCATCGATGTGCTGGCCCCGATGGAGTACGACAACGAGGTGATTCCCATCAAGTACGCCCTGGCTTCGGAAATTTCGAGCGCCTTGGGCAGCCTGGGCGGCGGCGTGAGCGGCAGCGTCGGGCGGAGCGCCGGCGGCGGCTTGGGCGGTGCCGGCGGCTTGGGCGGCGCGGGCGGACGGGGCCTTGGCGGGGTGGGCGGCGGCTTGGGCGGCGCCGGCGGCTTGGGCGGGGTGGGCGGGCTCAACGGCCAGGGCGGTTTGGGCGGCATCGGTGGGGCCGGGGGCATCGGCGGCGCCGGCGGGGTGGGCGCGCGGGGTAACACTTTCAGCGACCGGCTCTCCAGCTTGGTGAACCGGGCGGCCAGCGCGGGTGAATTCCGGGTGCTGGGGCAGACCAAGATCATCGCCGACGAACGTACCAACTCGCTGCTGGTGTTCGCGGGCAAGCAGGACATGGACATGATCAAAAGCATCGTCGCCAAGCTGGATGTGGTCCTGGCGCAGGTCTTGATCGAGGCCATCATCATGGAAGTGAACTTGTCCGACACCAAAAGCTTCGGGGTCAGTTATTTGCAGAAAAAGCCCACCGATTTGGGCCAGGGCGGGGCTTACGCCGGGCAGGGCGGCATCAACAACATTGGCTATCTGACGCCCAGCGCCTTCGGCGCCGGCACCAACGGCGCGGCCGGTTTGGCGAGCGGTTTCAGCTACCTGGCGAACCTCGGCGGAAGTTTTGACGCCACCGCCACGGCGGCGGCGTCGGACAGCCGGGTGAACATCCTCTCCCGCCCGCGCATCCAGACTTCGCACGCCGTGCCCGCTTCGCTGCAGGTCGGTGAAACCATCCCCTACGTGACCGGCACCTATTACAACGGTCTCTCCGGCGGCCCGAGCTCGCAGTATCAGCAGTTGTTCGTCGGTATCAACCTTCAAGTGACGCCCTTGATCAATCCCGAGGGTTTGGTGGTGATGGACATCGTGCAGGACATTCAGGACTTGGATGGTTCCACGGCGATCAGCGGCGTGGGCAACGTGCCCAACACCTCCAAGCGCACCGCTTCCTCCAAGGTGTCGGTGCGGGACCGCGACACCATCATCCTCGGCGGGTTCATCAGCGCGCACAAGACGCGCAACCGATCCGGCGTGCCGTTCCTCATGAACGTGCCCCTGCTGGGCTACTTGTTCAACAGCACCTCCGGCGGCAACAACCGGACGGAACTCATGGTGCTGATCCGGCCGACGGTGCTGCCGTCGCCCGAGGCGGCCGCGCTGCAGACCCGCCATGAAATCAACCGGTCCCCCGCCATGAAGGGCGCGGAGGCGGACTACCGCAACGATGATCTGCATCGGCGCGCCGAGGCGGACCGGATCAAGCTGCCCAAGGACACGGATTATTAATCGGCCCGCCCCGGCCCTCCGGCCGGCCCTGCCCTACCCCTTATGAACCGTCCTGATTTTTCCCCCGGTGGCCGCCCCCTGTCGCCTGCCGGGCGCCGGCTGCGAAGGTTGTTGTTGGCCGGCTTGGTGGCCTTGGCCTTGGCCGGCGGCTTGGCGGGCGGGCCGCGGGCGGCCGCCCAGCAAGTGATCACCAATGCCTCCCTGGCCAATCTGCGCACGGCGCTGGCCAACGGCGGCGGGCTCATTACGCTGGCCTTCAACGGGACCATCAATGTCACCACCCCGCTGCAGATCAATTACGACACCATCTTGGATGCCAGCGGTTACACTGTGAATTTCGCCGGTGGCAGCAGCAACAGCTTGTTCCAAGTGCCTGCGGGGGTGAACTTCGGGATGACGAATTTGACGGTGACCGGCGGTACCGCCGTGGGCGCGGCGGGGACCAACGGCGCGGCGGGGCAAAACAAATCCACTGCTTTTGGAGGCAATGCCGGCTCGGGCGCCGCGGGAGCTTCCGCGTTTGGCGGGGCGTTGTGGAATGCGGGCAACACTTGGCTCGTCAATTGTACTTTGAATACCAACAGCGCGACCGGGGGCGCGGGAGGCGCGGGGGGCACGGGCGGTTCGGGGGCTTCGCTGGGCGGCAATGGCGGCAATGGCGGCAATGGCGGCGCGGCTTATGGCGGGGCGGTTTATAACGTCGGCACCCTCTACCTCACCAATTGCACGCTCGCGGGTAATACGGCCGGGGCCGGCGCGGGCGGGGCGCCCGGTGCCGGCGGTGCCGGGGTGGACTTCAGCAAGGCCGGCGCGGGCGGCGGCGGCGCCGTGGCCGCGGGGGCGGCCATTTATAACGCCACCGGGGGTGTTTTGACGGCCGTGAACTGCGCGTTTTATCAAAATTCCGCCACCGGGGGCGGGAGCGCCACGGGCGGATTGGATAGCAGCGGCAACACGGGGCAACCCGGCCCCTCCGGGGGCGTGGCGCGCGGGGGCGGCGTGTGCAACGACGGCGTGTCCGCCATGGTGAATTGCACTTTCTATGCCAATCAAGCGGTGGGCGGGTCCGGCGGCACGGGGGGCGCGGGCCGGGTGTTCGTCGGGAATGGCGGCAATGGCGGCAATGGGTATGGCGGTGGTTTCGCCAGCGCCGGCACCGCGGGGGTCACCAATTGCACCTTTGCCTCCTCCGGTGCCCTCGGGGGCACCAATGGCGCGGCGGGCGGCAGCCAGGCCAAAGCCGGCACCGCGGGACTCACTCAGGGCGACAACGTGGCCTGCACGGGCGGTCAACTCTTCTTCAAGAACACGCTTCTCGCCGCGGGCGTCAATGGCATGAACGCGAATGGCACTATTACGGACACCGGCCACAATCTGAGTTCGGATGGCACCCCGGTCTTTTCCCTCCCCACCAGCCGCAATTCCCTGGATCCCCACTTGGATGTGTTCGCGAATAACGGCGGTCCCACTCCCACCCTGGCGCTCCTGCGCGGCAGTCCCGCCATTGATACCGGGGAGAACCTGGCTTTCCCCCTCTTCGACCAGCGCGGGGTGGCGCGGCCCGCCTTGACCTACAGCAATTACTTCGACATTGGGGCTTTTGAGTTTGGTTACCGCTACGGGTTGTCCGGGCGCGTGGCCATCGGCAACAACGCCGTGGTGGGGATCTTGGTGAACGCCACCAACGCCGCCGGGGGAACCGTGGTTTCCGGGGTCACCGATGCGGGTGGCGAGTTCAATCTCACGGTGTTGCCGGGCACCTTCACCATCGCCCCGCAACCCGTGGGCAATTTTTCGCCCAACTTTTTGACCGCCACCGTTTCCACCAACTCGGTCCCGAATTTGAACTTCGCCCTGGTCAACGCCGGGTCGGTGGGGATCAGTCGGGCCACGAACAACCACAGCCTGTCCTCCTCCCCGCTCGTGCTCAGCGTGCCCGCTTTGTCCAACCAATTGTATGTGCTGCAGGCCACCACCAATTTCGTCACTTGGACCAACCTGTTCACCAACATCGCCTTGACCACCGGGCCGTTGCTGTTCTCCAACCGCATCGCGACTAATGTGCCGTATCAGTTCTACCGCGTAACCACACCCTAACTTATGAGTGAAACCGCTGTGCTCCCGGGCTCTGTCATGTGGATGGATTTAACCGTTCCCGCCGCCGGGGAAGTGCGTGACTTTTACGCGGCGGTGGTGGGGTGGCGCGTCGCGCCGGTCGCGATGGAGGGGTATGAGGATTTCTGCATGATCCCGCCCGGGGCGGAGGCCCCGGCGGCCGGCATTTGCCACGCGCGTGGCGACAATGCGGGCCTGCCCGCGCAATGGTTGATCTACCTCACGGTGGCGGATTTGGACGCCAGCCTGGCCGAATGTCTGCGGCGGGGTGGCCGCGCCCTGACCCCCGTCCGCGAAATGGGGGGCGGCAGGATGGCCGTGATTCAGGATCCGGCCGGGGCGGTGGCGGCGCTTTTTCAAGTGGGTTAAATCCCGCTCCCATGATGCGCGGCCGCCTGCTCCTCGGCAAATTCGGTCCGGCCTTGGCGGCCACTTGGTTGCTTCTGACCATCGGCGGCGGCGCCGCCGGTTGCCGCTCGGCGGCTCCGGGGGCCGTTCCCCCGGCGCTCGCGTTGCGGGATTTGGCCGGCCAAACCGTGAACCCCTTTGCGGCGGCTCCGATCGGCACCCGGGGCTGGGTGTTCATTTTCCTGCGGCCGGACTGCCCGATTGCCAATCGCTACGCCCCGGAATTGCAACGCTTGCACGAGGAGTTCGCGCCGGCGGGTTTGGCGTTTTGGATGGTCTACCCCGACCCGGATTTGACGACCGCCGAGATCGCGCAACACGTCCGCGACTACCACTTGCCCGGGGTGGCGTTGCGGGATCCCCACCACGAATTGGTGCGGCGCGCCGGGGCCACGGTCACCCCCGAAGCGGCCGTGTTTCTGCCCGACGGCACCCAGGTTTACGGCGGACGCATTGACGACCGGTATGTGGACTTCGGCCGGGAACGTCCCCGGGCCAATCGGCGGGAATTGGCCTTGGTGTTGACGGCACTCAGTGCAGGTCGGAAACCCGACGTGCCCCGGGAACGGGCCGTGGGTTGTTATATCGCGCCCTTGCCTTGAAGCTGCGCCGGGCCGGCCGTTGCAATTTAGCTTTGCCAAAGCCGCGGGGGTTCCCATAAGCTTTCGCCATGCCAGAAATCGCGAAGTTTGTGAATCACGGGTCTGCGTCCATCACCCCGGCCATCGCCAAACGGGTGTTGAAGCACCTGCCGCAATGGCGGTTGGAATTCACCCAGATCGACGCCCCGCGCTACCCCCATCTGGTCGATCAATTGGAATTCCTGGCCGACGCGTTGGAGGACAGCTTGGAGGGCGAATATGCGGATCTGCCCTATTTCGCGGTGGCCGGCGCCGTCTTCGCCCTGATTTACGCCCATAAGAAAATCGGCATCATCCCCGACAGCGTGCTCGACTTGGGCCGCGCCGATGACTCCAGCGTGGTGCGCGTCGTCCTAATGCAGCACGAAGCCGCCTTCACCCTCTACGCCGCGGCGCATGGGCTGCGCTGGTCCCATATCAGCGTGGCACCGTGACCGTGTCACCAGCGGCCGCGCTTGCCGGGACTTGGCACCCTGGCTGAGGGTGGATCCCCGCGGGTATCCGCCCTTTGTCGGGGCGATCGTTGGGACCGCGGCGGGAATCACCAAAGGTCTGGATGATCCACCGCGCCTAATTTGTCCCTTTCGTCCCTACACCTTGCCATCCTCGTCGAAGCGGCCGCTGTTGTTACGCGCTTGGAATTCAATTTGTAACAAAAGTTGCGCGTTGCGGTAATCCAATCTGCTTGACTTCTCCGGGGGAGTCGTGGAAGATCTGATCGTCTACGCATGACACGCACCCTTAAAAACAAGCTCTTGGCGGCGTTGGTCGCTGCTTCGCCATTGCCGTTATGGTGGCAAGTTCTGTTGGGCGCGTGCTTCCCCTTCGTATCAACCATCCCACCACTCCCCACCGCATGAATCGATTCCTTAACCGCGCCCTGGTCTTCGCGGGTTTGTCCGTGCTCTTGGTCTGCGGCCGCCTCCAAGCCGTGGTCGTTGGCCCCGCCTTTCCCCCCCTCAAAGGCTGCGGATTTAGCCCCTCCGGTGCCAATCTGGGTGTGGCTGGTGGCGTCACGTGGAGCTTTTACGGTGTGGCGTTGGCGCAGTTTGATGCCATGTTTTGGGGAGCGGTCAACAATGGGGTGCAAATGTCCTACGGCAATCCCTCCTTCACGGGCTATGGAGAGACCATGGGCTTTCAAAGTTTGTCGGGCAACCAGCTCATTTACGCGGGGCAGACCGCTTTCGGCGGGACCACTTTTTCCACCCGGTGCCGGGTGACCATTATCGGGGCTTCACTCGTCCTGGCAAACCCCTCCGGCGTCCCTGGTAACATGGGTTATGTGGCTTCCATCACCTCCCCCAACGCAACTTTTACCGTGAACTTGGTGATGGAAACTTTTTATGGGGGCACTTGGACTCCCGCCAACACGGCTTTCGATAACTTCTGCGCCGCCTCCCATATCTCGGCCGGGGGCCAATCTTATACCTCCTTCAGCGGTGGCTTTTGGTACACCGATTCCGCCCCGGGCATCTCGTCGTTTCCCGACCTCACCCTGGCGCCCGGTGCCACCAGCGCCGCGATCCCCTTTACCATTGGGGATGTGGAGACCCCGGCGACCAATTTGCAGCTGGCCGCCACCTACTCCGGCCCCGTCGCGGGCGTCGATTTCACGGGCACGGACACCGCCCGGTCGCTGAAAGTTAGAACTCTCGGGACGCCGGGCAGTTCAACGGTGGTCGTGAAGGTCACCGATGGTGACGGCGTCACCAGCACCTCCCAGTTCAAGGTGGTTGTGGACAATGCCCCGACGATCAGCCCGCTGGGAGATCTGGTGATCCAGATGAATTCCACCTCCGCCCCTATCAACATTACGGTGGGCGATCCGGATGGCAATCTGGGGGGCCTGACCTTGGCTCCCATCTGCGCCAACACGAACTTGGTGCCCATCAGTAATTTCATCTTTGGCGGCAGCGGCGCCAATCGGACCCTCACCCTCGCCGGGCGCACCAACCAATTCGGTGTGGTCACGGTCGGCGCGGTGGTTTCCGATGGCTTCCTCTCATCCACCTCCTTGTTCACCCTGACCATCAACAGCCCTCCCAAAGTCGGTGCCAACAATGGGGCCACGGTCAATCAAGGCGGCTCGGTCACCCTTTCGCCCGGCAATCTCTCCGCCTCGGACGCCGACAATTTTCCCTCGCAAATCACCTTCACCGTTAATCCGGACGGTTCGGGGGGGCCGCCGCACAACGGCGTTCTATACAAAAGTGGGGTGGCGCTCGGTACTGGCAGCACGTTCACCCTTGCGGATCTGGCCAACAACGCGATCAGCTACGTCAACGGCGGCTCTTGTGACACCAGCGACGATTTTCAATTCGGCCTCACCGACAGCTCCGGCGGCATCGCTTCCGACAACGGGCACACGGTGTTTTCCTTTCACTTCACCATCAATCCCGTGGTCGTGCCCCCGACCGCTTTCGATGGCGTCCTCAACGTGCCCATCGGCGGCAGCGGTTCGGGGGTGCTGAACGCGACCAACCCCGATTGCCGGAACACCACGCTGACCTACTATCTCGTTGTGCCACCCGCCAAAGGCATGGTGACGGGCTTGAATCCCACCACTGGTAACTTCACCTACACTGCGGGCATGGGCCAGCTTGGCTCCGACTTTTTCGCCTTCAGGGTCTTCAACGCCGCCGCTGCTTCCGTTATGAACGGCGTCATCTCCATCAATATCCTCAACCCCCGACCCACCGCCACCGCCACCAATTTTAACGGCCCGCAAAACGTCGCGCTCACCGGGACACTGACCGCCACGGACCCCGACCTCCCGGCCCAGCCGCTCAGCTTCACCATCGG
>CAIYZC010000060.1 GCA_903930565.1 uncultured Pedosphaera sp. | reverse complement strand
GGCGGCAGGTTCGGCATTGCCGGAGGCCGGTCCGGGGTGGTAGGAAGCAGGGGACGTTGATGCTATGAAAACTCACTCCCTAATGCGCCGGTTGTTGTTCACCACCCTCATTCTGGCCGGGACGGCCCCCGGCGGCGGCCCGGGCGCCCGGGCGGAGACGGCGGCGGTGGTGGTGGCGAAAGCTGGGGCGGCCCCATCCCCGGCCCCGGCCGCGCTGCCGCCCCCGGGGGCGGAGTTGGAGGATTTCGTGCGCCGGTATGCGGCGGACGAGGGCGACACCGCCAAGTTTTACGACCTGGCCTGGTCGGAGGCCCGCTTCGACCGCTTGGAACGTTTGCAGCACGACTGGCAGGCGAAACTGAAGACGGTGGATTTTGACGCGCTGGGCCAGGCGGGGCGGGTGGATTACCTCTTGTTGCAGGACAAGTTGGCGGAGGAATTGGCGCATTTGGAATTGGACCGGCGGCGGTTGCGGGAAATGGACGAGTTGCTGCCCTTCCGCCCGGCAGTGCAGGCCTTGGAATTGGCGCGGCGCCGGATGCAGCCGGTGAACGCCCGGGCCGGGGCGGAGGCCCTGGCAGGCATCCCGGCCCAGATCAAGGGCTTGCGCGCGCGGATCGAACAGGGCCGGTCCGCGAAACCGGACGACAAAGCGGGCAAGGAGTCCAAGGACACCAAAGACGCCAAAAAAGCCAAGGCGGCGAAGGAGCGGGAAGCCCGGCCGCTAAAGGTGTCCCCGGTCCTGGCGCGGCGCACGGCCGAAGCCGTGGGCGCGCTGAACGGCGCGTTGCGCGCGTGGGAGGGCTTTTACGAAGGCTTCCAGCCCGACTTCGGCTGGTGGGTGAAGAAACCGGCCGATGAGGCCGCGAAGGCGCTGGAGGAATACGCCAAATTTTTACGGGAAGAAATCGCGGGGAGCAAAGGCCGCGAAGAGGACCCACTGGTGGGCGACCCCATCGGGGCGGCCGGCCTGGCGGACGATCTGGCGGCGGAACGGATTCCCTACACCCCGAAAGAATTGATCGCCATCGGCGAGCGGGAGTTCGCCTGGTGCGAAGGGGAGATGAAAAAAGCGGCGGCCGAAATGGGGTTCGGCACCGATTGGAAAGCGGCGCTGGCGAAGGTGAAGGGCGATTACGCGCCGCCGGGCGGGCAGGACGAATTGGTGACCGGTTACGCGCGCCAATCCATCGCCTTCCTCAAGCAGAACGATTTGGTGACGATCCCGCCGTTGTGCGAGGAGACGTGGCGGTTGACGATGAGTTCGCCGGAAGTGCAGAAGACGCTGCCCTTCGCGGCGTACGGCGGCCAGAGCATGCTGGTGGCGTACGCCAAGGAGGAGATGAAGAACGAGGACAAGCTGATGGCCATGCGGGGGAACAACCGCGCGTTCACGCACATCGTGGTGCCGCACGAATTGATTCCGGGGCATCACCTCCAAATGTTCCAGTCGGAACGCAACCGGCCGTACCGGTCCTTGTTCCGCACACCGTTTTATGTGGAGGGCTGGGCGCTGTATTGGGAATTGCGCTACTGGGACCTGGGCTGGTCGCCGACGCCGCCGGAGCGGATCGGCATGTTGTTTTGGCGGATGCACCGGTGCGCGCGAATCATTGTGAGCCTGAAGTTCCACCTCGGCGAAATGACCCCGCCGCAAATGATCGATTTCTTGGTGGACCGGGTGGGGCACGAACGGTTCGGCGCCACGAGCGAAGTCCGCCGGTTCATCGGCGGGGCCTACTCGCCCTTGTATCAATGCGGCTACCTGCTGGGGGGCATGCAATTGTGGTCGCTGCACGCGGAGATCGTGGACAGCGGGAAAATGACGGAGCGGCAGTTCAACGACGCGGTGCTGGCGGCGAACACGATGCCGATCGAAATGGTGCGCGCCACCCTGCTCAACCAACCCCTCACGCGCGATCAAAAACCCGCGTGGCGCTTCGCGGAAGGCCGCTGGGGCGGCAAGTGACCGTGCCGGCATGAGCCTGCCCTATAAAATCGCCACCCTGCTCTACGGATTCAACGCGGCGGACGAGGTGCTGCTGATGGAGCGGGCGCAGGAGCCAAACCGGGGCTTGTGGAGCCCGGCGGGGGGCAAGTTGCACACGCACACCGGGGAGTCGCCGTACGCCTGCGCCTGCCGCGAGGCGGGGGAGGAACTGGGATGGTCGCTGGCGCCCGGCGACCTGCGGCTGACCGGGCTGGTGGCGGAGGCGGGATACGAAGGGCAGAGCCACTGGCTCATGTTTTTGTTCGAGATCAAACCGCGGCTGACCGCGCTCCCCCCGGCGCACCGCGAGGGCCGGTTCGCTTTTCACCCGCGGGAGCGCCTGGGGGAACTGGCGCTGCCGGAGAGTGACCGCCACCACATCTGGCCGCTGTTTTGGCGGCACCGGGGCGGCTTTTTCGCCGCGGCCTGCCAGTGCCTGCCGGACGGCCGGCAAATCTGGACGGTGGAGGAATCCGCCCCATGAACCACGCGCGCCGCACGGTCCCGGCCGTTCTGCTCCTGCTGGTGGGTCTGCTCACCGGGGGCTGCCCCCGCACCAACTACCTCGTGGACCTCACGCCCCGGGGAACGGAGGTCGAGCGGCGGTTGGTCTTTTACCAAGCGGGGGAGGAGGAACCGCTCGACACCACCAACTATGCCGCGCCGCCGGCCGACAAACTCGCGGCGGTGGCGCGCGCCCACCCGGCCGGCCGGGTCGCCACCAACACCCTGCCCTACACCGTCCAAGGCCGCTTCGGCGCCCGACTGCCTGCCGACTTGGGCGGCGGGGGCGGCTACACCAACATCCTCACCGACTTGGGCGGCGCAGGCTTTTATCTGGAGCGTTTCCAGGGCAACGACGATGTCTCCGGCCGCATCGCGCAAATCCAAAAAGCGGCGGACGAATGGGTGGATTTGGTGCTGGGCTGGAGCCGGCAGGAATTGCGCGACGCGCGGGGCTACCGGCAATGGCGGCGGTTTTTGGACGGCGATTTCCGGCGCGACTTCCGCAATTTGTGCCTGCACTGGTGGTTGGTGGAAGCCGACCTGGTGCGGCGCTCCCCCACGCCGGAGGAAGCGGGCGTGCGGTTCCTGCAATACCTGACCGAGCGCGGCTACGCCAACCTGACGGAGCTGCCGCAACTCTTCGCCCTGGTCACGGCCAATGACGACGGCCGGACCCAGCTGGCGTGGTTGCAACGCCAGGTGGCGTCCCGCATGGGGGTGGCCGCGAACCAGCCCATCCCGGTGGAATTGGAGTTCCTGGCCGATCCCGTGCGCATGGCCGCGTCGTGGGACCGGTATTTGCAAACGACCGAGCGCTACCGCGCGCTGGCGCGGCATTGGGAGCGGGAAAAGATGGCCCACGAAATCGACACCCTGCGGCACCGGTGGGCGGTCTGGCAAGGGCGCACGAACACCCCGCCGGTGCCCGCCACCCCCGGCCGCCCGGACCCCGGCGCGGTGACGGAGGCCGTGACCAAGCAACTGCTCACCTACCCGCTGTTCGGCACGGATGACCGCATCGTGGTGCGGCTGGCCCTGCCCGGAGCCCCTATCCGAAGCAATGGCAAATGGGATGCGGCGACGGGCCGCTTGGTTTGGGAAAGCGCGCGGACCGCGGACCCGGACTCCCCGCGGTGGCCGGGATTCGGCTACGCACAATGGAGTGTGCCGGACGTGGCGGCGCAGACGCGACCCTTCGGCCGGGTGGTGCTGAAGGGGGACGCCTTGAGCCAATACTGCCTGTGGCGCGCGGCCCTGCGCCCCGGCCCCGCCCGGGAATGGGGGAATTTTCTCCAAACGCTCCAACCGGGGACCAACCTAACCGCCCAAGTGGACAAGTTTCGGTTCCAAGGCGAGCCGGCCACGCCGCCGAAGCAACCGGTCACCACGGGCCGTCCACCTCCGTCCTCGGAAATGGTGCGGCAGCTCCTGGCGGAGGCGTTGAAACCGGAGCCTTGAGCGAGCAAGAATTCCGGGGAGCCGGTCAAACCGGGTCCGGCTCGGCACTGGGAACGGTCGGGAGGGTGAAGGCGAAGGTGGTTCCTTGGCCGACTTCGCCGCGCACCGCCACTTCGCCGCCGTGGGCTTGGACAATGTGTTTGACGATGGACAGGCCGAGGCCGGTGCCGCCGGCTTCGCGGGAACGGGCGCGGTCCACGCGGAAGAAGCGTTCGAAGATGCGTTCCCGGGCTTCCGCGGGAATGCCGGGGCCGTCGTCCCGCACCCAGATTTCCACGCGCTCCCCGCCCACCAACCGGCTGCCGATCACCACGGTGCCCTCAGTCCGGCCATATTTGATCGCGTTTTCGATCAAGTTGAACAGCACCTGCTGCAACCGCTCCGCATCCGCCTGCGCGCGCAGCCCGGCGGGGATTTCGTTGCGGAGAGTGACGGATTTCTGGTCCGCCCGGGTCTGCAAGTCCCCGATGACCCCGGCGACTTCCTCCGGCAGTTCGACCGGGTGCAGACTCATGGCCACCCGGCCGCCCTCCAATTGGGAGATGGTCAACAAATCCTCGATCAGATAGGTCAGGCGATCGCTGTGCTTTTCGATGGTGCGGAGGAATTGCACCGCGACGGCGGGGTCGTCCTTGGCGCCGTCCAGGAGGGTTTCGGTGAAACCTTTGATCAGGGAGAGCGGGGTCCGCAGTTCGTGACTGACATTGGCGACGAACTCCTGGCGCGTGTTCTCCAATTGCTTGATGCGGGTGAGGTCGTGGAACACCAGGATGGCCCCGCGCTGGGTGCCGGCGCGGTCGAGGACGGCGGCGGCATTGACCTCCAGCCATTTCCCGTTGACGCCGGGCAGTTGGATTTCCAGCCCTTGGACGATGCGCTCGGCGGGGAGGCGGTGGACCAACTCGTTGAGCTGGCGGAGCCGGAGCGCCTCCATGATGGTCTGCTGCCGCACATCGGTCTGCAGGCCGAAGAAATCGCGCAAGGCCTGGTTCACCAATTGGACGTGCCCGGTGCCGTCCAGGATGAGCACCCCCTCGATCATGCTGTTGAACAACGCCTGTTGCTCGGCCTGCTTTTGCGCGGCGGCGTCCTCCTGCTGCTTGTGGGACTCCGCGAGAACGCGCCGTTCGGAAGCAAGTTGCCGCGCCAGCCGCCCGTAGCGCAATTGCCACCAAAAATGCACCCCCAAGCCGCCCAAGAGGGCGAGCACCAAAAAAGTGGTGTACATGACGGGGGAGGGAATCCGAGGGGACGCGAACGGCGGAAGGGACTATTCCTCCACGAACCGGTAGCCCACGCCCCGCACCGTGTCGAGGTACTTGGCCGCCGGGCCAAGCTTTTCCCGCAAGCGCCGCACATGGGTGTCCACGGTGCGGGTATCGATCAAATTGTCGTAATCCCAAACATCGTGCAGCAGGCGTTCGCGGGATTGCACGCGGCCGCGGCGTTGGGCCAGGACGGTGAGGAGCCGGAATTCGGTCGCGGTGAGCTCGATGGGCTTGCCTTTGACCAAAGCCTGATGGCGGGGGATGTCCAGCCGCAATTCGTTCAGGGTGATCTGGTCGGTCTCCAAGTTTTCGGCCGGCCCGCGCAGCAGGCGCTTGACGCGCAGGACCAATTCGCGCGGGCTGAACGGCTTGGTGACGTAATCATCCGCCCCCAGCTCCAAGCCGAGCACCCGGTCCACTTCGCCCGCCTTGGCGGTGAGCATGATGATGGGGATGGCGGAGGCGCGGACGTCCCGCCGGAGGATTTTGCAAACCTCCAAACCGTCCACTTCGGGGATCATAAGGTCCAAAATGATGAGGTTGGGGAGCAGCGACTTG
Source organism: uncultured Pedosphaera sp. (assembly GCA_903930565.1). Taxonomy (GTDB): domain Bacteria; phylum Verrucomicrobiota; class Verrucomicrobiia; order Limisphaerales; family Pedosphaeraceae; genus CAIXFN01. The sequence continues at coordinate 12,355 of CAIYZC010000060.1, read as the reverse complement.
GCTTTCTTCAAAGCCTCGTCACCATCCGCCGCCGTCACCACTTCGTACCCGGCGGCCTTCAAATTGAACTTGATCAACTCAACGGCATCCGGTTCGTCTTCCACTACCAGGATTCTTGGTATCACGCTGTCATGGGTACTGGATCGGCCGGGATTTCACAAGCTTGGACCGGTGACAAACCGGTGACGGAGCCGTGACAGTTTGGTGGCCGCGGCGGAAGCGCGCGGGGGCCGGCCCTTTGGGATTGCGTCGCGCCCGCCTTTGTGGTGGGGTGGCGGCGTGAAACTGAAATATTGGCGGTTTGACCTTCAGTTGACGCACACTTGGATGATCGCCCGGGGCTCGGGCACGGATGTGTTCAAAGTGGTGCTGTTGGAACTCACGGACCCCGACGGCCTCTTGGGCCGCGGCGAGTCCGCCCCGGTGCGTCGCTACGAGGAATCGGTGGACACCGTCATGGCCTTCTGCGCGCTCGTGGACCCGGCCCGGCTCTCCTTCATGGACATCCCCGGGAGCATGGCCTACCTGGACACGGTGGCCCCCGGCAACATGGCGGCGAAATGCGCCTTTAACCTGGCTTTGGTGGACGGCGCCGCGAAACGGGCGGGCCGGGCGGTTTATGATTGGCTCGGGTTGGGTTTTCAGGAAAACCGGCACCTCACCTCCTTCAGCATCGGTTTGGACCGGCCGGAAGTGATCCGCCAGAAGGTTTTGGAAGCGGCGGATTATCCCGTGCTCAAGCTCAAAGTCGGCGGTCCCGATGATGCGCGCAACCTGGCGGCCCTGCGGGAGGCCGCGCCGAAGAAGCCCGTACGCGTGGACGCCAATGAAGGCTGGACGACCAAGGAACTCGCGCTGGAACGGCTCGAATGGCTGGCCGCGGACGGTCACATTCAATTTGTGGAGCAGCCCATGCCCGCCGGGACCGACCTGAAGGATTTGGTCTGGTTGCGCGAACGCTCCCCCCTGCCGCTCTTCGGAGATGAATCCTACCACACGGCCGCGGATTTGGACCGTTGCGCGACCGCCTACCACGGCGTGAACGTCAAGCTGACCAAGTCCGCCGGCATCACCGGCGGCGCGGCCGCCCTCCAGGCGGCCCGGCGCGCCGGTTTGAAAACCATGATCGGCTGCATGATCGAATCCAGCGTGCTGATCAGCGCCGCCGCCAACCTGGCGGAGTTGGCCGATCATTTGGACATCGACGGCAATTTGCTCATCACCAACGACCCTTATACGGGGCCGACCGCGGTGCGCGGTCAAATCTCCTTCGCCAACGCGGTCGAGACGACCGGGTTGCGCGTGCGCCCCCGGGCCTGAGCCGCGACCATGTCGAGCGCCACGACCGCCCCCCAACCCGCCGCCGGGCCCGCCCTTCTGGGCCTGGAGATCGGCGGGACCAAGTTGCAAATCGTCGTCGGGGACGCCGCCGGCCGCATCGGGGAACGCCGTCGTTTTCAGGTGGAACCCGGCCGCGGCGCCGCGGGCATTCGGGAACTACTGGGCGCGGCGGTGGTCGAACTGACCGCCGCCCACCACCCCGCGGCCATCGGGGTCGGGTTTGGCGGCCCCGTGGACACCCGCACCGGCCGGATCCGTTGTTCGCACCAAATCGCCGGCTGGTCGGACTTCGCCTTGGGCGATTGGTTGCAGGGCCTGGCGGGCGTCCCGGTGCGGGTGGATAACGACGCCAATGTCGCGGCCTTCGGGGAAGCGCGGCACGGCGCCGGCCGGGGGGCCAACCCGGTTTTTTACGTCACCCTGGGCAGCGGCGTGGGCGGCGGCTTGGTGGTGGACGGCCGGATTTACCACGGGGCGCCACCCGGCGAATCCGAACTCGGGCATGTGCGGCTGGACCGCTCGGGCGCAACGGTGGAGGCGCGCTGCTCGGGTTGGGCGGTGGATGCCCGGATTCGGGCCTTGGTGGCCGCGGGCACGCCGGGCACGCTTTGCCGGCTGGCGGCCGCGCAACCGGGGGGCGAGGCGCGGCATCTTGCCGCCGCCTGCCGGGAACAGGATCCCGCGGCCTTGGGCCTGTTGCAGGAGGTCGCGGGCGACTTGGCGTTTGGTTTGTCCCACGTGGTCCAATTGATGCATCCCGAGCGCGTGGTGCTGGGGGGCGGACTCGCCTTGGTGGGCGAGCCGTTGCGCGCCGCCGTGGCCGCCGCCCTGCCCGCGTGGGTCATGGAAGTTTTCCACGGCGGCCCGCCGGTCGTCCTGGCGGGCCTCGGCGAAGACAGCGTGCCCATCGGCGCCCTGGCGTTGGCCCATCTTGGCCTGATTCGGGAAAATTAACGCCGCGCTTTGGTTGGTCGGGGGATTTTGGCCGCCACCCCAATCCATTACCGCATCCGCTCTCGGCGACCGGGGCCGGGAAAATAGTTCGCACCGTGTTCCGAACCGATTCTGCCGGCGCGCCATTGGCACGAACGAAAAGACCAGCTCGCCGGCATTCCTTACCTGGGCGCCCGAAGGCGCACCGGGCCAGCACGCGCAATTTGGACTCACCGCACCGCAAACATCAATACCCCAATACTGACATTGTCATGGATAAATTGACATATGGCATGGTTTATGTCATTTTATAAATATGCCAACTGACACCTTTGACTTGGATCGAAAGAAGCCTTGCATGAGCAAGCCCTTCGTCCTGGCGCGTGCCGGCGCCAGGGGCGCGGCCGCTGTCATCGCCTGCGCAAGCGGCCTTGAAAATAAACTGAAGCGGGAGCACGGCCGGCCATGAAGGCGGAACTTTTCAGCCAACTCGACCACCGCCTGCTGGGCGAGAAATTGAAGGACGCCCGCAAGGCGCGCGCCCTTACCCAGGAGGCGGTGGCCACCGAATTGGGCATTTTGAGAACGACGCTGGTGGCCATTGAGAAAGGTGAACGGCGCGTCACGCCGGGGGAATTGATTGCGCTGGCCAAAATATTCGGCCGACCAGTGGGCGAGTTCGTCGCCCAAAGATCCCATCAGGAACCTTTCGTCCCCCAGTTCCGCCTCCCGCCCGGGCAAGAGAATTTGACGGAAACGGAACTGTTGGCAGCCGCCGGTGAACTCGAGAGTCTCGCCCGGGATTACCGCGAGCTGGAGGAGATCAACGGGGCGGTGCTAAGCCTCACCTTTCCCCCACAATACGCCCTCGAAGTGCCCGGCGCGACGCCGGAGCAGCGCGGCGAGGAAGTGGCCGCCGCCGAACGCATCCGCTTCGGGCTCGGCGACGGACCGATCGCCGACCTGCGGGATTTATTGGAGGAAGCGGCGGGATTGCGGGTGTTCTACCTCAAGCTGCCGGCGAAGGTGGGCGGGCTGTTTGCCTGCAACGATGAACTGGGCGCTTGCATCGCCGTCAACCGCGACCATCCACCCACGAGGGGGAACTGGTCCCTCGCGCATGAATACGGTCACTTTCTCACGACCCGGTATGTCGCGGACGTAAGCTTTACGCACGATCATTGGGGCAAACTGGCTGCGGAACGCTTCGCGGACGCTTTCGCCAAAAACTTGCTCATGCCGCGCACCGGCGTTTCGCGCCGACTCTCCGAGGCCATTCAATCGTCCGGCAAGAGCCGCCCGACGCTGGGCGCCGTGATGTCGCTGGCGCATCTTTACCAAGTTTCGGCCCAAGCGATGTTCCTGCGGTTGGAGGAGCTCAAACGCATTCCGGCCGGCACTTGGGACACCCTGCGGGAGAAACGGGGCTTCAAGCCCGACCAAGCCCGGGCGGTGCTGGGATTGGCCGGTGGACCGCGTCCACCGGCCCTGCCGCTGCGTTACCGGCAGTTGGCCCTGAGCGCTTACGAGGTCCGGGAGAAACTCACGGAAGGCCAGCTCGCGCGCAAACTCCGCACCGACCGGGTTTCGGCACGCTTGGAGTTGGAGTCGCTGCGCCTGCTCACGGACGATGCCGGAAGCGGGCCCGAGGAAACGTTTTCCCCAGTGGAGATGGACGTGGCGGAAATGGTGCCTGAATAAACCACCGCATGAGGATCATGATGAGCGACAGCTCCGTCCTGCTCAACCTGCTGGCCACGGATAGCCTCGGCAACATTGCGGTCGCCAACGGTTGGCAATGGGCCATCTGCCCCGTGGTACGGGAAGAATCCCGCAAACTGCGCGACCCGGTATCCGATGAGATGGTGCTCACGGACCTAACGCCGCTGGTGTCCACGGGGGTACTGCAAGTGCTCGACCTCTCCGGGGAAGCGGAACAACTGTGCTATGTCGAACAATCCATGCTGGTGGATGACGGCGAGGCGATGAGCATCGCAATCGCGGCGCAACGAGGGTTCGAATTGGCGATGGACGATAAACAGGCCGCAAACCACGCCCGGCGGTCGTTCCCCCGCCTCCGCTTGTGGAGCACCCCGGAAATCATCCAACAATGGGCGGCGGCCGCCAAAGTGGAGCCAAAACGGCTCCGGAACGCCCTGCAATTGATCGAAAGCCGAGCCCGGTATTTTCCGCCCAAAGCGCACCCCCTCGCCGAATGGTGGCGCCGGGCAAAGGAGTCGCCATAGCTTCGCCGGGGGGAGGCAAGGGGAACGGGGGTAGCCGCCCCTCGATCTCCGGCTCCGCGTTCGATTGCCGATCCCCGTTCCCAGCCTCCCTCGGCTTTCCCCTGTCAATTCCCCCCGATCTACCGCATAGTTCAAGCATGAAACAGTGGCTCAGCGATTACCTCCGCGCCCAGAAGGCCGCGCTGGATTCCATCCCGGTCGACGCGGTCGCAGGCTTGATCGAAACCTTCCAAAAGGCCCTGCGCGAGGACCGGCAGATCTTTGTCTTCGGCAACGGCGGCAGCGCGTCGAACGCCTCGCATTTCGTCACCGATCTGGGCAAGGGCGCCTCCGACCGGGCGGAGCGCCGCTTTCGCGTGCTCTCGCTCAACGACAACGTCAGCTGGCTCACCGCGCTGGGCAACGATTACAACTACGACGAAGTTTTCCGCGGCCAGTTGCAGAACTACAGCCGACCGGGTGACTTGGTCCTGGCCATCAGCGTGAGCGGGAACTCGCCCAATGCGGTCAAGGCTGTGGAATGGTCCGTGGCGAACGGACTCCACACCATCGCCCTGGTCGGGGCCAAGCGCGGACGCATGGCGGAAATCGCCCACCAAACCATCGTCATCGATTCCGCCCATTATGGCCGGGTCGAGGACGCCCAGATGGGGATTTGCCACATGATCTGCTACGCCTTCATCGAGAATCCCGAACTCGCCCGCTTGGCCGGTCCCGTCGCCGCCTGAGCCAACCCGCCCCGCCCGCCCCATGCAGCCCCTGGAACCCAGCGATGCCTTTCTCGTGAGTGCCGCCGAGGGTTGGCTGGGGCTTGGGGCGGTGGGGGAGGCGTTCGCCGAACTCGACCGGGTCAGCCCCGCCGCCCGCCGGCATCCGGTGACCTTGGACGCGCGCTACCTGCTGCTGGCCCACCAGCGGGACTGGGCCGCGGCGGCGGCGGTCGCGCACGAACGCCGGGAACAGGAGCCGGACCATGTGGCCGGCTGGCTGCATTACGCTTATGCCATGCGCCGCCAACCGGGCGGCGGCCTGCCGGAGGCCTGGGCGGCCCTGCAACCGGCCTTGGCGCGCTTCCCCGAGGAGCCCGTGGTCCCCTATAACCTGGCCTGTTACGCCTGCCAAATGAACCAGTTGGACACCGCGCGGGAGCTGCTGCGCCGCGCCTGCGCGCACGTGGCCTATCCGATCCGGCAAATGGCGTTGGCGGACGCGGACCTGGAACCCTTGTGGCCGGAAATTCGCGGCTGGTAGCGCCGCGGCAAATCCGCCCTTCCGTCCCGCCCCCGCACCGTGTTCTAATGACCGCGTGGCGCCCTGCATTCTATTTGAAGACGAACACCTGCTGGTGGTGAACAAACCGGCGGGTTGGAACACCCATGCCCCCGACCTCTATGCCGGGGAGGGGCTGTACGAGTGGCTCCGCCACCGGGAACCCCGCTGGGCGGACCTGGCCATCCTCCACCGCTTGGACAAGGGCACCTCCGGGGTGATCGTGTTCGGCAAAACCCCGGTGGCCAACCGCTCCCTCGGCGCGCAGTTCACCGCGCACACGATCCAAAAAAGCTACGTCTTGCTGACCGACCGGACGGTGCCGCCGGGCCGCACGCGAGTGGTCTCGGCGCTGGTGCGCGCGGGGGAAAGGTACCTGAGCCGGCCGCTGCACGCGGGGGCGGACCGGGCGGAGACGGTTTTCGAATCCTTGGGCGCGGCCGACGGGCGGCTCCTGGTGGCCGCCGCGCCGGTGACCGGCCGGACGCACCAAATCCGGGTCCACGCCGCCGAGGAAGGTTTCCCCATCGTGGGGGACCTGCTTTACGGCGGCACCCCGGCCCCGCGCATCTTTTTGCATGCCCGGGAACTGCGCCTGGAGCATCCGGTCACCGGGCGGGAGACGACGTTCACCGCGCCCCCCAATTTTGACGCGGATCCGCGGCTGGCTTTGCGCGCGGCGTTCCTGGACGCCGGCGCGGTCGGACCGGCGGGGGCCGGAGCGCCGCCCGCCACCAACGCCTGCCGCCTGGTGCACGGCGCCGCGGACGCCCGCCCGCATTGGTACGTGGAACGGCTCGGCGATTACCTGCTCTCGCTGGGCGGGGAACCGCTCGGCCCGCGGCAGAAGGCGGATTTGTCCGCCCTCCTGGCCCGCACCGGCGCGCGCGGCGCCTACCATAAAATGCTGCACCGCCAGCCCGGCCGGGCCGGCCCCCAACTCGCCTGCCCGGAGCTCGTGCTGGGGGAAGCCGCGCCGGAAACCTTCGAGATTCGCGAAAACGGGGTCCGCTACACCCTGAGTTTCCGCGAGGGTTACTCGGTCGGCCTCTTCCTGGACCAACGCGACAACCGCCGCCGCCTCCTCACCGGGCACGCCGCCGCGGAGTTCCCCCTGCCCCGCGGGGGCGAAGTCCTGAACGCCTTCGCCTACACCTGCGGCTTTTCCGTCTGCGCCGCCCTGGCCGGCGCGCGGGTGACCAGCGTGGATCTCTCCCGCAAATACCTCGCCTGGGGCGCGCGGAATTTCTCCCTGAACGGGCTCGACCCCGCCGCGCACGAGTTTCTGTACGGTGACGCGTTCGACTGGCTCCGCCGGTTGGCGAAAAAGGGCCGGCGCTACGGCGTCATTGTGCTCGATCCGCCGACCTTTTCCCACTCCGCGGAGCACGGCCCCTTCCAGGCGGAGAAAGACTACGGCGCCCTGGCCGGCGCCGCGTTGCCGCTCCTGGCGCCGGACGGGGTGCTGCTCGCCTCCACGAATGCCGCGCGGCTGGAACCGGCGCGCTTCCTGGCGGCCTTGGACACCGCGGTGACCGCCGCCGGCCGCCGGGTCATCCGGCGGCATTACGCCCCCCAACCGCCGGATTTTCCGGTTTCCCGCGACGAGCCCGCCTACCTCAAGACGGTTTGGTTACAAATCGCCTGACCGGCGGGCGGCGGCTTGACCCGGCGCTTGGCCTGCGACATGGTGACGGCGGCTTCCGAGTCCGAATCCAGGACCGAAGCCCTTGCGCCCATGAAACGATGGTTTTTCTGGCTGATTGCCGCCTTGGCGGCCGCCGGCACGGCGCCCCTGCCCGGGCGGGCGGCCAGCTTTACGGTGAGCAACGCCAACGACGCCGGCGCCGGCTCGCTCCGCCAGGCGATCTTGGATGCGAACAGCAGCCCGGGCGCCAATTCCATCACGTTCAACCTGCCCGGCGCGGGCGTGCACACCATCGCGCCGCTGAGCAGTTTGCCCGACCTCTCGGGGACGGTCGCCGTGGATGGCTTCACGCAACCCGGCGCCGTGATCAACACGCTCCCGAACGACAACAACGGCGCGCCGGCGATCCGGTTGGACGGCCTCAATCTGACGAACGGCTTCCCCATCGGGCTCCGGCTCAACGGCGCCTCGAACAGCCTCGTGCGGGGGTTCATCGTGGTGCGGTTCTACACCGGCCTCCAATTGAACAACACCAGCGGCACCACCATCGCGGGCAATTGGATCGGCGTGGATGCCGACGGCGTGGCGCGGGGCGGCACCGGCACCGGAATTGATGTGACCACGAGCCTCGGCCGATCCACGGCCAACGTGCTTGGCGGCACCGATCCCGGCGCCCGGAACGTGATCGGCGGATTCCACACCGGCGTCTCCTTTTTCCCCAACTCCGCCGACCACAACTTGGTGGCGGGCAATTTCATCGGCACGGATCCCACCGGCACCCTGCCGCGGGGCAATTTGTTCGACGGGGTGAGCGTGCAATCCGCGACCAACATCACGATCGGCGGGTCCGCGCCCGGCGCCCGAAACCTGATCTGCGCCAACGGCACCGGCGTCGGTCTGCTCGGCAGCGCGGGCGATGTGATCCGGGGCAATTATTTCGGCACGGACGCCGGCGCGCGTTACGCCCTGGGGAATACGGGCGACGCGATCGATGCGCAAAGTTGCACCGCCGTGAGCATCGGGGGCGCGGGGGCCGGCAACGTGATCGCCAACAGCACGGGGCACGGCATCTTTCTGTTCAGTTCCAGCAACTCCGTGGTGCAGGGCAACTGGATCGGCACCGAACCGACCGCGACGTGGGCGATGGGCAACGGCAAGGCGGGCATCTACCTCCAAAGCGCGGGCGGCAACACGCTCGGCGGCCCCGCGGCGGGCGCGGGCAACGTGATCGCCTTCAACGGCGCCCAGGGCGTGGGCGTGGCCTCCGGCGACCGGGCGAATATTTCGGCTAACGTCATTTTCGACAATGGCGGACCCGGCATCGATTTGGGGGCGGACGGACCAACCACGAACCACCCCGGCAACACCGTGACGGGGCCGAACCAGTGGCAGAATTACCCCGTCCTCACCAACGCCTTTTCGGAGTACGCCACCACCCAGATTGGCGGGAACCTGAACAGCCGGGCCGCCACCGCCTACCGGCTCGAATTCTTTTCGGGCCCGCCCGGCTACGGACTCTACCCCGCCCCCGCCCGGGTCTATCTGGGGGCAACCAATGTGGTCACCGACGCCAACGGCAACGCGGCCTTCAACGCCGTGCTCCCCGCGGCCGTGGCGACGGGGGACTGGGTGACCGCGACTGCCACGGACACTTTGGGAAACACTTCGGAATTTGCCACCCCGACCCCCGCGACGACGGGGGTATCGACCCCGCCGCTGACGGCCGGCCAGGCCGGCGCCGTCCTGCTCCTGACCTGGCCGAGTTCGGCGGCGGGCTTCCAAGTCGAAGCCACCGGCTCACTGACGCCCCCGGCGGTCTGGCAACCGGTGACGAACGCCATCACGGATGATGGCCGGTTCAAGCGCGTGACCCTGGCCAACTCACCCGGCTTGCCCCGCCGCTTCTTCCGGCTGCGCCGGTGAGTCGGCGCCCGCGGCCTCCGTTTCCGGATCCGGATCGGGTTCGGGCTCGGGTTCCGCGGCGTCCGCCGCGAGCACTTCGGCGGGCGTGCCTTCGAGCAGCACGACGAATTCGCCCTTGAGCTTGCGTTGCCGCATGATGGCGAGCAACGCGGCCGGGGTGCCGCTGAGGAATTCCTCATGCCGCTTGGTGAGTTCGCGGGCCAGGACCACCTGGCGTCCGGGGTAGAGGAGGTCGAGTTCCCCGACGAGCTTTTCCACCCGGTAGGGTGATTCGTAAATGATCTGGGTGCCCGGCAGGCGCCGGAGCGACTCCAATTTGCGGCGGCGTTGGCCGGGTTTGCGGGGCAGAAAGCCGACAAAGTGAAACTCATCGGCCGGGAGGCCGCTGGCGGTCAACGCCCCCACGACCGCGCACGGCCCCGGCACCGCCTCCACCCGCAACCCGGCGGCGCGGGCCGCCCGGACGACCCGCTCGCCCGGATCGCTGATGCCCGGGCTGCCGGCGTCGCTCACCAGGGCGATTTTTTCGCCCGCGGCGAGGCGGCGCAGGATTTCCTCCGAGCGGCGCGCTTCGTTGAATTGAAAATAGCTGAGCAGGGGTTTGCGGATGCCCAAGTGGGCCAGCAGGCTGCCCGTCCGCCGGGTGTCCTCCGCCGCCACGAGGTCGCACTCGCGCAGGGTGCGCACCGCCCGCAGGGTGATGTCCTCGAGGTTGCCGATCGGAGTGGCGACCAGGTACAAGGTTCCGGGCTGAAGGGGCGGCAATTCCATGCCCCACTAAAGGGCCGCCCCCCGGCAGCTGTCAATTCCCATCCCGCCTCAATGCGCGGCGCCCGCGGGGGGCAGGAAGGAAAGCACCTTCTCCACTTCGGCCTTGCTGCCCAATATCAAGGGGGTGCGCTCATGCATCTGCACGGGCTGCTTGTCCATAATCCGTTGCCGGCCGTCGCTGGCCATGCCGCCGGCTTGTTCCGCGACGAAGGCCAGCGGATTGGCTTCATACAGGAGCCGCAACTTGCCATTCGGCGACTTGTGGGTGGGCGGATAGAGGAACACGCCGCCGCGGATGAGCGTGCGGTGGAAGTCCGCGACCAAGGACCCGATGTAGCGGGAGCTGTAGCCGGCTTCCTCGGTCTTGGCCCAATCCAAGTACTGCTGGTAGCCTTCCGGGAATTGGCGCGAGTTGGCCTCGTTCACGCTGTAAATCTTCCCTTCGGCTGGCATCCGGATATTTTCCTGCGCGAGCACGAAGGCCCCGATCGAAGGATCCAAGGTGAACATGTTCACCCCGTGGCCGGAGGTGTACGCCAGCACGGTACTGCTCCCATAGACCACGTAGCCGGCGGCCACTTGGCGGTAACCCGGCTGCAACACCCGCGCCTTCATGTCCGGCGAGGTGCAATTCGGATCGCGCTCCATGATGGAGAAAATGGTGCCGATGTTGACGTTGGCGTTGATGTTGCTGGAACCATCCAAGGGGTCGAACAGCACGATGTATTTGCCGCTGTCCGGTTGGTCGCTCAGCACATGGGGCTCATCGTCCTCCTCCGAAACCAACAGCCCGACATTGCCCCGGTAACCCAGGCAGCGGATCAGCGTGTTGTTGGCGATTTCATCCAGCTTCTGCACCTCTTCGCCCTGAACGTTGACCCGGCCGGCTTCGCCCACAATTTCCAGCAGACCGGCGCGCTGGATTTGCGACGCGATGATTTTGGTCGCCAAGGTGATGCCGGACAGCAGCCAGGAAAACTCGCTGGTGGCGTGGGGGTTGTGTCGTTTGCCTTCGAGAAAGTGGCGTTCGACCGTCGTGATGAATTGCGTGTCGGTGGTTTGCAATGGACTGCGAATCTAATGCCCGTCCCGTCCGCGGGCAATGGCAATTTGGCAACGATTGTGCAACCCATCCACCCGGTCCCTTGAATTTTTCCCGCAGCCCCGGCGTCAGAACCACGACGGCCGCCACCGGGGCGGTCCAACCAGGAAACACCATGAATCCGAATTCTATGTCCGCGTCCGCCGCCCGCCGGGGCTTCACCTTGATCGAACTGTTGGTGGTGATTGCCATCATCGCCATCCTCGCCGGCATGCTCCTGCCCGCCCTGGCCCGCGCCAAGGAGGCCGGGCGACGCATCGCCTGCGTCAACAACATGCGCCAGCTCGGTCTCTCCGCCCGGATGTATGCCGATGACAACGGCGGGTTCTTCCCGTTGCGCTCCGGCACCGTCCGCTGGCCCCAAGCGCTTTATGCCAACTACCAGAACACCAATGTCCTGATCTGCGCCAGCGATCCCCACCCGCAATCCCTGCAAACCGACCCCGCCAAATACCCCGCCGATTGCGCCGGCCGCAGTTACATGATCAATGGTTGGAATGACTTCTTTTACATCAACCAACCGACCAACTTCGATCTCTACATGTCGGGCTCCTCCTCCCTGAGCATGCGGGAGCGGGATGTTCCCTACCCTTCGGACACCATTATTTTCGGCGAGAAGCGCAGCGTTTCCACGGCCCTCTCCATTCAATATTACATGGATCTCTACGAAGGCTTGGGGAATGACAACGACCAGATTGAAAAGGGACGGCATTCCGCCCCGGTCCTGCAAACGGGCGCCGGCGGCTCCAATTATGCCATGGTCGATGGCAGCGCCCGCTTTGTCAAATATTGGGACAGCGTCAAACCCTTGAATCTTTGGGCGGTGACCGATTTCGGCCGGACCAACCTCGCGGCGTTTTAACCCCCGCCCTCCGGCGTCAAATAAAATCCCCGGCCCGCGCTTCACGCAGGCCGGGGATTTTTTGCGCCGCTTACTTAGTCGGTCACGTTGATCTTGCGCGGCTGCACGTGGGCGGACTTCGGCAGGTGCAGCGTCAACACGCCTTGTTCCACTTGCGCTTGAATCCGGGTGGTGTCGATGGCGGGATCCAGTTCGAACACCCGGCGGTAATCGGCGGCGACGGATTCCCGGTAGAGCGACGTGGCTCCAGTGGCGGGCGC
>CAIYZC010000059.1 GCA_903930565.1 uncultured Pedosphaera sp. | reverse complement strand
CGAGGGCGTGGACGCCGTGGCCTCGCGCATCCTGCGCGACATTCTCAAGCGGGTGGTGGAGCGCGGCGCCACCGTCTTTCTCACCTCGCACGTGCTGGAAATTGTCGAAAAACTTTGCACCCAAGTCGGCGTGATCGCCCATGGCAAGCTGGTTTACCAAGGCTCCATGGCGCAAGTCCGGGAAAGCGGCTCCTTGGAGGAGACCTTCATCCGGGCCGTCGGCGGCGACCAACAGGAAAGCCAGAAACTGAGTTGGTTGGAAACCTGACCGCGCCGCCGCCATGAACGGGAACTGGGAGCACATTCGAGCCATTCTCTGGCTGCGTTGGCGTTTGACCCGCAACCAGTGGCGGCGGAGCAAGGGCTTGGGGCCCGTGCTCGCGGCCCTCGGGTTGCTGGCGGGCGCTTCCATCGTGGTCGCTTCCGGGGTGGGTGGATTGCTCGGCGGCGCCCTGGGCTTGGGCACCGTGCGCCCGGAGGTGATCCTTTTCGTCTGGGACGGCTTGGTGGTCCTGTTTGCGTTCGCTTGGATGATCGGGTTGGTGGCGGAATTGCAGCGTTCGGAGATGATCGACCTGACCCGCCTCCTCCACCTGCCCGTCTCGTTGAACTGGGTGTTCGTCATGAACTATTTCAGTTCGCTCCTGAGCATTTCGATGGCGATCTTCTTGCCCGCCGCCTGCGGGTTGGCGGCCGGGCTGTTGTGGAGCCGGGGCTGGCGGATGTTGTTCCTCTTTCCGCTGGCCCTCTCCTTCCTCTTCATGGCGAGCGCTTGGAGTTACTGCCTCCGCGGTTGGTTGATCAGCTTGATGTCCAACCCCCGGCGCCGCCGCAGTGTGATCATGGGCTTCACAATGGGGATGATCTTGGTTTGCCAGTTGCCCAATTTGATCATTCAATTCGCGGTGCATCCCCGTCGTCCGGTTCCCGTGCCCCCCCCGGCCCAAGTGGTCGTCGAGGGCGGCCCCACGGGCACCAACCGCGCCCCCGCCAACCCGCCCGCGCCGCCCCCGGTGACCCCTCCCGATGCGTGGGCGTCCATGGCTCCCTATTTGGAGGCGCACGCCTTCGTGCCGATTCTGTGGTTGCCCTTTGGCGCCCGCGGCCTGGCTGAGGGGCGGTTGGCACCCGCCATCTGGGGCACGCTCGGCGCCTTGTTGCTCGGGGTGGCCGGCTTGGCGCGCGCTTACCGCAGCACCCTGCGTTTTTATCGGGGCGTGGGCGCCGCCGGCCCGGCGGCCGCCCGGGCGCCCGCCCCCGGCCGGGCCGTCCTGCGCCCGAACTTTTTGACCCGCCGCGTGCCTTGGGTCCCGGAGGAAGTGGCGGCGCTCACGCTCGCCTTTCTGCGCTCCCTTGGGCGCGCGCCCGAGGCCAAAATGGCCTTCATCGCGAACGGCATTGTGCTCGTGGTTTTCGGCGCCATGCTGGGCACCGGGCGGATGCCGCGGCCCACGGTCGGCGGGGCCGGGGAACTCTTCCTCGCCACGGCGGGGGCGGTGTTCAGTCTGTTCGGCCCGCTCCAAATTCTGTCCAACCATTTTGGCTTTGACCGCGAAGGCTTTCGCTGCCTGGTGCTCCTCCCCGTCGCGCGCCACCGCATTCTGCTCGCCAAGAACCTGGCGCTGGCCCCCGTGGTGATCGGTCTCGGGGCGGTGCTGATTTTTGTGCTGGGCGGGTTGGCCCATTTGGGTTTCCCGGCCTTGCTCGCCGGCGCCATCCAATTGACGGCCCTCTATTTGCTCGCCAGCATCACCGGCAATTTCGTTTCCACCCTCGCGCCCTATCGCATGATGGCTGGCGGCCTCAAACCGAGCAAACCCCCGCCCAAGACGGTCGTGCTCATCCTGCTCACCCACCTGCTTTTTCCCCTGATGATGGCCCCGGGCTTCGTGCCCCCGGCCTTGGGTTTGGCCTGCGGGCGTTGGTTCGCCTGGAATGCCGCCTACGTGGACCTGGCCGCCTCCCTCCTCTTGCTCGCCGCGACCGTTGGCCTTTACGCCCTCTGCCTCCGCCCCTTGGGCGGATTTCTGGAGCGCCGGGAAAAGGACATCCTCCTCGTGGTCGCCCAAGAGGTGGAATAACCCCGGATTCGGAAAAAGATCGTTCCGCGCGCGGGTTACGTTTTCAAAAAAAGCGCAAATCAGGGTTGACGACCCCGGCAAAATGTGAAGAATGACTAAGTAAATTAATCGAAGACTGAAGGGGCGGCATTGCCTCCTTTGGCCTGCTTTTGTGTCGTGCCTATTGGAAGATAAACTGGACGCTTGAACGGTCAGCCTCATTTCCAGACGAGCCGCCTGCTCTCCGGGCGCTTGGATTCTTTCCCCACAGGCACGCCCCTGCGCCGGCCCACGGCGGGCTTTCCCCCGTTGTCCCCCTCAGCCTCTGTTCCCAACTCACCACCGAAGCAATCAACTATGAAATCATTGAGAAAATACAGTCTCTTTGGCGCGTTGACGGCCGCGGCGCTGGCCTTCACCGGCAGCACCGAGGCGTCCATCACGGGCCAATGGGACTTCAAATCCGGCAATCTGAATGCCACGATCGGTTCCGCCATCAACGTCTACGACTCCCAAAGCAACCCCTCCTTTGGCACGACGGCCACCTTTGGCATCTCCCCCATCAACGGGTCGGTGACCAATGTGCTGGGCTTCCCGACCGCGACCGGCGACCAAGGCGGGCCTTACGGCACCGGCGGCTTGCAAGCCAATGTCGGCGCCTCCGGCAATGAAGGCGGCAACAACGTCAACCAGTACACGGTCATCATGGACGTGCTGTTCCCGTCCGCCTCGCTGGGCAAGGTCCACTCCCTCTTTGTCGCCGACCAAACCCCCACCGGGGCCGAGGTCTGGGTGACCGCCGCCAACGCTTTGGCCATCGGCACCTACTCCATCAACAATTCCAGCGGCGCGGTCAGTCTCAGCACCCTGGGGTCGGGCGGGACGATCACGCCGGACGTTTGGCACCGGATCGCGGTCACCGTGGACATCACGAACAATGTCTCCGCCCTTTACTTGGACGGCTCCCCCGTGGTCACCGCGGGCACCACGGGCGGTCTCGACGGCCCCATGAGCATCGGCCAGTCCATTTGGTTGTTCAATGACCCCGCCACCAACTCCGTGGCCGGCTACGTGGCCAGCCTCCAGTTCCAGGATGTGGCCCAACCCGCCGGCTTTATTGCGGAAATCCCCACCCCGGTGGTCAAGGGCATCCTGAACGGCCCCGCTCCGAACCCCTTCGTGGTTTCCGTCACCCCGACCTCCAACCTGCTCTTCCCCGGTCGCTCCACCGTTGGTCCCAACCCGCTGCTGCAAATCGTGCTGCAGGACGGCGCGGCGACCGTCGTTCCCGGCTCCGTGGTGTTGAAGTTCAACGGTGCCACCGTGGCGGCCACGGTGAATCGCTCCGCTCCGGTCACGACGATTTCCTATCAAGTGCCCGGCTTCCTCGCTCCCCAATCCAGCAACTTCGTCGCCCTGACCTATTCGGACAGCGCCGCGGACGCCTTGGGCGTGCAGTATGCCTTTGACGTGGGGCCCTACGTTCCGCTGCCCGCGACCGCGGCTTTGCCGGTCAGTGCCGTGAACACCCCCGGCATGATCTATCGGGTGGCCAAGGCCCCCGAGGACGCCAACGTCAACAACAACCTCGCCCGCGCGCTGCAACAGTTGGATGGCACGCTGCTGGACACCAATGGCGTCCCCTACGCCAACCTCGCGGATACCACCCCCTTCAATCCCGACGGCACCGTCTATCTTGATGTCTTTGAAGGCGGCACCGGCACGGCGGCGTTTGAGGCCGCGGGCGCCGTTTTCTACCAATTGCCCACGATTCAGACCTACCAGTTCCCCGGCATTCCCGGTACGGATGGCGGTACCTCCAATTTTGCGGATGACGTGCTGGCTTACCTGCAACTGAATGCCGGTACCTATGTGTTCGGCGTCGATGTCGGCATCGGCCGCGTGGACGATCCCCCCGGGGCGGATGACGGCTACGCCTTGTTCTGCGGCGCCAACCCGCGCGATGCGTTTTCCACGCTGGTGGGTCAATTTGTCCGCACCGGCAGCAACTTCAGCGACCGCCAGAACACGAACCAATTCACTTTCGTGGCTCCCGTCGCGGGCGTTTACCCGTTCCGCTTGGTGCATTGGCAGGTCAATGGCCATGCCAACTTGGGCTGGTATTATGTCGATCCCGCCACCGGGAACAAGATCGCCATCAACGATCTCAGCAATGGCAACATTCCCGCCTTCCGCGTCAGCACGGTGGCTCGCGAACCCTACGTGTCCGAAGTCTCCCCCGCCCCCGGCGGCGCGGGCTTTGCCGCGACGGCTCCCATTCAAATCGTCCTCGGCGACGACGGTCTCCAAGTGGCCGCCAACTCCATCGGCCTCTTCTTGAACGGCACCAAGGTCACTCCCAACTCCGTGACCAAGTCCGGCAGCCTCACGACGATTCTTTACAACCCCAACGCTTCCCGCAGCACCGTCACCAACAACGTGACCTTGGTTTACAGCGACAACGCCGCGACGCCGAAGTTCTTCACCAACAATTGGTCCTTCACCATTGTCGTGGGCTCGGCCGCCGTCGCGCAAGTCACCGGCCAATGGGACTTCAAGGCCGGCAATCTGACCGCCACCGTCGGCAAGGACTTGGTCTATTTTGACGGGCCTTCCGGCACCACCGCCGCCGCCACCAAGTTCGGCACCTGCAGCTCCTTCGGCATCCCGGCCATCAACGGCGTGAATGCGCAGGTCATGTTCGTGCCCGGTGGCGCGGGCGTGCAGGGCAACAACAACTTCGGTTACGTCATGAACCCCCAGATCGCCCCGAACGGCGGTGGCACCAAGGTAAACCAGTACACCATCATCTGGGACATTTATTATACGTCCGGCACCACCCTGCCGCTGTTCCAATGCCAGAACACCAACAACTCCGGCACGGACGGCAGCATCTTCCTGCAAAATGGCCAGGTTGGCCAGGGCAGCGGCGGCTACGTCATGAAAAACGGCAACATCGGGACCGGTTGGCATCGCGTCGCCCTCTCGGTGGACCTCGCCCAAAACCTGATCACCAAGTGGGTGGACGGCGTGAAAGCCCAGGATTGGGTCAGCAGCGCCAACAGTTTGGACACGGCCCGCCGCGCTTGGCAGCCCCTGGTTCTCCTGTTCGCGGATGGCGACGGCGACGACCACAGCGGTGCGATCTATGTGAACAGCATCCAAGTGCGCAACGGTCGCTTGAATGACTCCGCCATGGCCGCCCTGGGGGCTCCGAATGGCGCCGCGATTCCCCAAACCATTCCCAACAGCAACGTGACCGGCCAATGGGATTTCACCGGCGGCAACCTCAACGCCACCATCGGCGCCGACCTCCAATACTTGGACGGCACCAGCGGCACCACCGCCGCCGCGACCCAGTTCGGCACTTGCACGTCCTTCAGCATCCCGACCATCAACGGCGTTGATGCCAAGGTCATGTTCGTCCCCGGCGGCGCGGGCGTGCAGGGGAACAACAACTTCGGTTACATCATGAGCCACGGCATCGCCCCGAACGGCGGCGGCCTCAAGGTCAATCAATACACTGTCATTTGGGACATGTACTACGCGGGCGGCACGCTGCCGCTGTTCAACTGCCAGAACACCAACAACGCCGGCACCGACGGCAGCATCTTCCTGCAAAACGGCCAAATCGGCCAGGGCAGCGGTGGCTACGTCATGAATCATGGCAACATTGGCACCGGCTGGCATCGCGTGGCGATGGCCGTTGACCTCTCGCAAAACCTCATCACCAAGTGGGTGGACGGGGTCAAGGCCCAGGACTGGGTCAGCAGCGCCAACGGTTTGGATACCGCCCGCCGCGCCTGGCAGAACACGGTTCTTTTGTTCGCCGACGGCGACGGCGACGACCACAACGGCGCCATCTACGTGCGCAGCATCCAGGTGAGCAACGGCAAGCTGAGTGATGCCGCCATGGTCGCCCTCGGCGCGCCGGATGGCAACGCCATCCCTGTAGCGCTTCCGGCCACGAGTGTTACCGGCCAATGGGACTTCAACTTCGGCAACCTCACCGCCACCATCGGCAAGGATCTGCAATACTTGGACGGCGCCAGCGGCACCACCGCGGCCGCCACCGTGTTCGGCACCTGCTCCACCGTGGGCATCCCCTTGTTGAACGGCGTGGATGCCAAAGTCATGGAAGTGCCCGGCGGCGCCGGGGTCCAGGGCAACAACAACTTCGGCTACGTCATGCAGCATTTGATCAGCCCGAATGCCGGCGGCCTGAAGGTCAACCAATACACCATTATTTGGGACATGTACTATCAAGGCAACACCTTGCCGCTGTTCAACTGCCAGAACACCAACAACTCCGGCACCGACGGCAGCATCTTCCTGCAAAACGGCCAGGTCGGCCAGGGCAGCGGCGGCTACGTCATGCTCAACGGCAACATCACCACCGGCTGGCATCGTATCGCCTTGGCCGCGGACCTCTCCCAGAACCTGATCACCAAGTGGGTGGACGGCGTCAAAGCCCAGGACTGGGTCAGCAGTGCCAACGCCCTCGACACGGCCCGCCGCGCCTGGCAGCCCACGGTTCTCCTGTTCGCGGACGGCGACGGTGACGACCACAACGCCACGGTGTTCGTGAAGAGCATCCAAGTCAACGGCGTGAAGCTCAGTGACGCGTACATGCAAGCCCTCGGCGGGCCTTCCGCCACCGGCATCCCGCAGGTCATGCCCACGGCTCCGACCGTGCCGGTTCCGCTCACCATTGTGAACAACGGCAATGGCACCGTCACGCTCTCCTGGCCCGGCACCGGCTGGATCCTCCAGAGCAAGTCCGGTCTCAACGCGGCCACTTGGGGCGCGGTCTCCGGCGTGGGCGGCAACTCGGTCACGCTCCCGGTCGGCGGCACGTCGACGTTCTTCCGCCTGATCAACTAAGCCCGCGTTCGCGCGGTTGAGTTGAGCGGGTTTGCAAGCGGGTTTCGGGCGCGCCTCCGGGCGCCCCGGAACCCGCTCTTTGTTTTTTCGCGGGCTCTCTGGGTTCTGCTTCTGTCCTTGGGGCCGCCGGCTTCCCACCCGCCACCCGCTTTCTGACCCTTTTTCATGGTTGGTGGTGCGCTACCCGCAGGCGGACTCCCGTCGATTCAGCGCGGCCCGGGATGAATCCCAAAGGGATTGTGGCGTGCAGCCCAGGGTTGCGACGTGGGAGCTACCCTGGGTATGCGCGCCCTCCTTCCCCAATCCCAAAGGGGTTGTGGCCATTAGTGTGGTCAACCCGGCTCGACTTCGGCGGTTGCCAACTTGTTGTGAGTAATACGGTCGTCGATTGGCCGCACCCATTCCCCCGCCCACCCCAATCCCCCGCTCGGGGGCCTTCAACTGGCTCTATTTCCCCGCTTCCCCAACCGCCGCGCGGGCCGCGTCGTAAACCGTCTGCAAGGGCACATCGTGACGGGCGGCCGCCGCTTTGCAGGCTTCATATTCCGGCGCGGACTGCACGACCCGCCCGTCCAGTCGGCCGAATTTGACCGCGATCTCGCCAAAGGCCGTCGCCACGGTGCCCACTTCCCGCTGCAGTTTGCGCCTTTCCGCCAGGGTGCGCCGAACCCCAAACGCGCTGGTTTCCGTCAACAACAGCACCGTGAAGCGGTCGGCTTCCGAGGGCGCGCAGAGGAGGGTGAGCAGGACGCCGGGCCGGTTCTTCTTCATTTGCACCGGCGTGTGAAACACGTCCAGCGCCCCAAAGGCCAGCGCCCGTTCCACCACGTGCCCCAACACTTCCGCGGTGCAATCGTCCACATTGGTTTCCAGGACGGCCACGGTGTCCGTTTCCCAATCCCGGGCCGGCGCCGGCTCCGCACTGCCCGTCGTCTCCCCCAAGATCGCGCGCAGCACGTTGGGCCGCGTGACGTTGTCCCGCGTGCCCAACCCGAATCCCACCCGGGCGGCCACCAGGCCGGCCATGGGGCCGCAGCTTTCCGCAAACTCCGCCAGCAGCGCCGCCCCCGTCGGGGTGATTAATTCCTGCGGCTCCGCGCATTGGGACAGCGCAATCCCCCGGGCGCCCAAAATCTGCAA
The DNA here is from genome assembly GCA_903930565.1 of uncultured Pedosphaera sp. Taxonomy (GTDB): domain Bacteria; phylum Verrucomicrobiota; class Verrucomicrobiia; order Limisphaerales; family Pedosphaeraceae; genus CAIXFN01. Next base: position 239 of record CAIYZC010000059.1, on the reverse strand, counting down.
CGTGGCCGGGGCCGGGATCGGAAAGCGCCCGTGGGCGCACTGAATCCAACCCGTGCCTTCGACCGCGGGGGCGGCCAGCACGCGCGGTCGGCCCAGGGCTTCCAAACCCACGCAGGCGGCCACGATGTCCACAATGGAATCCACCGCGCCCACTTCGTGGAAGTGAACGTCCTCGGGCGCCTGCCCGTGGATGCGGCCTTCGGCCACCGCGATCCGATGAAACACCGCGATCGACTTCG
>CAIYZC010000058.1 GCA_903930565.1 uncultured Pedosphaera sp. | reverse complement strand
GAACCCCGCGGCGACGCCCGTCCCGAATGGGAATTCCTCCATGAATTGGTGCGCAACTTGAATGGCCAGGACGGCTTCACCACCATTGAAGGCTTATTCAACCTGATGGCCCGTGAAGTGCCCGCTTTCCAAGGCCTGACTTGGGCCGCCTTGGGCGATACCGGCGTCACCATTACGATTTAGACCAAACCACCGGAAACGTGAAATCTGCACTCCAACAACGTGCCGAAGACTTGGCGACGGCCTTTAAGAGGCAGGGCCGAAAGCCCGTGGTCATTGAATTTGCTGGCACACCCAAGGCTGGCAAAACCACCAGTTTAGGCACTTTGCATTCCTTTTTGAAACGTTGCGGATTCAGAGTTGAAGTGGTTGTCGAACGGGCCTCAATTTGCCCGATTCGCGACAAAAAGCATTCCAATTTCAATATTTGGACCGCTTGCACCACTTTGGCGCAAATTCTGGAAAAAACCCAGTCCCCGCCCCGAGCTGATGATCCAGACGTTTTGATTTTGGATCGCGGTATATTTGATGCAATCGCTTGGTTGCAAATGATGGAAAATTTGGCCCGCATCCGCCATGAAGAGCGAGAGGCGGCCGAGCGTTTTCTTTTGCTTCCGGATTGGCGCAAACGTATCACCGGGGTCATCGTGATGACCGCGTCACCTGCCGAAGCCATGCGCCGTGAACAGGGTGACTTGCCTGTCGAAGGATCGGACGGTTCCATCATGAATGAAGCCGTGCTCGAGAAATTCAAGAGCAACGCTGACGCGGCATGTCGCCGGTTGCGGGATCAATTCAGAATTTTCGAACTCAACACTTCTGTGCAGGGCAGTGACCGGAAAAAGACTGCCGAGCGGGTGGCTGATATCGTTCTGGGATTGATTGCCGAACAACTGGAAGAGGAGATTCTCTGCTTACCCCGCACGGAAGCCATAAAGATCTTCGCGAACCGGTCGTTCGTTCAGGCCGCGCAAGCCCGCGAGTTGCTGCAAAGCTTCGGCGCCCGTGGGGACTACCAACCCCGGGCGAAAGTTGAAGCCTCCACAACCTTGGTTCAAGCGCTCCCAGTGGTCGTGGTGCGCAACAAATCTGGCGATGTGCTCCTGTTACGCCGCCGGGAAAAGCACTCGGATAATGCGCTGCATAACCGGGTCGTCGTTTGGGCTGGGGGACATGTCCGGCGCGAGGACGCAGCCAATGGGCATTCGATTGAACAAGGCGCGGTGAGGGAATTGCACGAGGAATTGCGACTCAGCCTCACCCCCCAAAGTCTAAGCTTGCTCGGCGCCATGCATGTGGATTTTGGGGGCTCCATTGCCAAGCACATCGCTCTGGTTTATGAATGGCGCGCGGAATCGGATGACGTGGCCGTCGTGCTCAGCAATTCGGAGTTTTATGAGCGGGGCGGCACTTCCCTAAGCGGGAAATTCGTCAAGCTCGCAGAATTGCAGTCAGGATGGTCCAAGTTCTCGGAAAAATCCGAGCCTTGGTCGGAATGCATCATTCAGGAGCTTTTAGAAAATCACGGAACCCCTCGGGAATTGAAATTGTTATGAACTGGCCCAACCACTCTTTGCTGCCATCGGCCAAGGTTCACTCCCTTAGCGGATGGCCAAGGGATAACGAAACTGTCCAATGAATTCAACGCCCTTCATTTCGCTCGCCGCGTGGCTGCCGGACTTCGGTTCGGACGGCAACTTCGCGGTCATGAGCCTGATCAAGATCGCCTGCCTGCTCGGCGTCCTCCTGACCATGGTGGCCTAT
>CAIYZC010000057.1 GCA_903930565.1 uncultured Pedosphaera sp. | reverse complement strand
GTCGCGAGCACGACATCCATCGCGCGCGTTTCGCCCTTCGCCCATTCCTTTTTGAACTTCACTTCAAGCTGATCAAGTTTTTTTGGAATCTGCTTGCTGGAAACCCGCGAGGTTAATTCGTCCACATTTTTCACGCTGCGCTGACTCAAGCCGGGGCGACGCACCCGGCTCATCTGCACACGAAAAGCCCGCGTCTGAACGTCGTCCTCGGCGAGACGTTTCATGCCGCCCAATTCACGCAACGAATTGAAATACCCGACGAGCGTCATGTAAGGGTCGGCGGCGGAACCGAACCGGTCATAGAGCGACTGCGCGCCGGTGAGCAACGCCACATAGAGGCGGATCAAAACGGCAGGTCGCGAGCTGCCCGGCGAGCAGATGCCGATGTAAAGCCGGCCCGGCTTCTCGGTCACGGGACGTTGGACGGAAAAATAATTGTCCTCAATGTCGAGGCCGTGCGGGGGAAATACCGTGACTTGCCGGAGGAAAACATTGTGAACCTGCTCCTTCGCCTTGCGGACCGTCGCGGTAGATGCGATCACCTTTGGACGGATAGTCTGGCCATCCAACTTCCAGCCCGATAGCTCATCAATCGCCGTTTCATAAAGTCCGACCATGGTGCCGAGTGGTCCGCTGATAAGATGAAACTCGTCCTGAATGATGAGGTCGGGAGGGCGAAGCGCCGAAATGGTCTGCATCTTGGTTTTCGGCAATGAACCATTCACCGGATGGTTGCCGGTGCATTCCCAACCCGGCCAAATCAAGCCGTGGCGCAGGCATTCCTGTTTGGCCCGTCCAAAGAGCGTCCGCGTTTCACCACGCCACGCCATCATTGCAAATTTGTCCACCGTGCCGATTAGCATCGTTGGCGGGCGATGATAAATCTCCGTGTCCACCACCACGACCGGCAGGCCGGTGCTGCGCTTACCACGGCTGAACCCGCATTGCTGGAGCGAGTCACCGCAGCAAATGGCGGTGCGTCCCTCGTGGCGGTTCACGTGAATATCCCGCCCTTCAAGGATTGAGGAACCACACCACGGACAGAACGTCAATTGCGCCGGCGTGGCGCCGGAAGTGAACTGACCATCCCGAACGGCCTCGATGACTTTGTGACTTTGCTCGGTGTTGCCGGGTGTCACCTTGTTGCCGACCCAAAGTCCGAGCGTGAACGGCGAGTTGCCCCATTTCTGCAAACTAGCGGGTGACTCCTCGCGCAAAATTTCCATCGCGCACACCAGCGTCGTGGCACGTTGAAACTGCTGGATGGTAAGCAGGCGAAGCGTGTAGCGCATTATGACGGCGAGGCCGCGTCCGGCATCATAACCGCCAAGATTCCCTTGCAAACGGCGGATGGCCATCGTGAATGCCGCGACGCCGAGATACGCCTCGGTCTTGCCGCCACCGGTGGGAAACCAGAGCAAGTCGGCGTGTGCCTGCAACGGTTCGACACGGTCCTGATGCTTCGGATTGGCAAGGGCGGGGATGGAAAGCAGGAAGAAGGCGATCTGGAACGGACGCCACGACCGATTTTTGACAACATCAATATCAGCCAGCTCGATTTTTTCACCTCGCCGCCGCCCGAGCGCGTAGATGCTGCGGATACGTTGGCGGGCCATCGCGCGGTTGGCAAAACGAAATGCCTCCAAGGCGGCATCATTTTGCTCCAGCGCTTCAATACCTTCGTTCAATCGTTTGGCGACGGCTTCACAACGGGTCATGGCATCGGTCGCCGCCGATTGGTTGTATGAAAACTCCGCTGGAATGCGTGCGATCTGCTCCCCAATCCATGCTGCGTAGTCCACCGTCAAAATTTTCAGAGCGGCGACCAGTTCGGTGCGTGGGAGCGCGGCAAGTTTGTCCATATCGAGAAGCCCTTCATCCACGAGCCGACGCATGGCGGGTCGGTCGTCTGGGTCAAGGCCGGGAGTCTCGGTCACCTGCACTTCAAATTCGGGAATAACGACGGTGCGAACCTCGAAGGCCTGTTCCGGATTGCCGGCGGCCGTTATGGCTTGGACAGATACACCGTGGCCGACAGCGAACTCGACGCGCTTGCGATACACCATTTCCAACGCCTCGCGCTCAAGGTCGTGTCCATCCGCATCCAGAACGGGACGGCGGCGGAAAACCGGTTTTCCCTCCGCACCACGCACGATGACTTCTGGCTGAAAAACCCAGGCGGAATCCTGTCCCTCATCGGGCTTGGTCTGATTATTGACCAGGAAAACCGTCACGAGCCGGTCGCCCTTGGGCAGCTTGGGGCGCACAACGCCCTGCACAAGCACTTCCGGACACGCAGCATCAATGGCGAAGGGCGCGAGCACGCCTTCTTTCATGGACAGAGTCCGTTTGCCGCCGGACGGGTTGCGTAACCAAGCCTTGGTTGGTTTGCCGGTTTTTTCACTGACCTCGGTGGGGCTGTCGCCGCGCTCGTAGCG
>CAIYZC010000056.1 GCA_903930565.1 uncultured Pedosphaera sp. | reverse complement strand
GCCTTGGGCGGCCGGTTGACGGTGGTGCGGAATCCCGCGGGGTTCCCGGGGACGGTGTTGGCGGAGGCGGCCGCGGGCGAGGCAGCGGGGCGTTTGGAGGAAGCCATTGCCCGTTGATTCAGAGTTGGCGGGCGGAGAGTCGCTGCGGCCGTCGCGACCGCCCCGCCGGTTCAGAGCTCGGACACCAACAAATCCCGGACATCCGCGCCCGGTTTGTGCATGACGTAATGGCGGTGCAGGCGGTGCAAGTGCACGTCATGAGCCAGAATGAAGCCCAGCAGATGGTCTTCGATCAAGCGGTCCAATGCCGCCGGGGAGAGGGAATCCTCCAAGCCGGAGTCGGGTGGCGGCGCGAAGATCCGGCGCGTCTCGGCAAAGCCCAGCACCAAACACCCGTGGCGGTCGAGGCATTCCCACAATTGGCCGGGCGACCTGACCGGCGGCAATTCTTCAAAAGGGTCTTGGCGGAACATGGCGATCCGATTGGTATGCGGCGGGTGGGCAACCAACTCAAGTTGTCCGAAGCAGCCCCAAGGGGGTGTCGGAATTGGAGTCTGCCCGCGCCTTGTCCATCTTCAGTCACTTTTAGAGCAAATTCCATGCCGTGGTAGGAGGAAAACCGACCGGGGAACGGAAGGCCCTGAGGGTGGGTCGATCCTGCGGGTTGTTGGGTTTTTGGCCGGGCAGCCGGTGGAGCCAATTGCGGGAAACATCCCCTTTGGCCCGGCATTTCCCGGCGTGGCCACTAGTTCCTACCGTCCCGCGGAAGTGGTCGCCGAGGGCGGATCAAGGGAGGGCGAATTCCACTTTGCCCACGGTGCCGAAATCGAGCACCTGGGGGCCGGGGCGGGCCGGGATTTCCGGGGCGGCGGGCCAGAGGATCAAATCGCCGGCCCGCAATGTGTAGCCCTGGTCGGTGATTTGGTTGAGCAGGGCTCGTAGTTGCGACCAAGTCGGCGGCGTGACGGCGGGGACTGCCCCCGATACGCCCGGGGAGTTCCAATCGGGGGTGACGACCGCCAGATCACCCGTTTCGGGCAGCGGTTGGGCGGCGCCCAGCACGAAGGCTCCCGGGCTGAAGTTACCCGCCACCAGATCAAGCGGCCCGCGGCCCGCGGCGGATTGGGGGTCGATTTGGACAAAGGGCGCCACCGAAGCAAAGGCGCCGTGCGCCTGGGCGTCGTTGGCGAGGCGGAAGGAGAAATCCACACTTATCACGAGCGCCCAGCCCGGGGCGAGGCGGGGCGAGCCGGCCGCCGGGACGGGGAGGGTGGCGGTGGGGCCACTGCGGACGATTTCGGAACGGAAAATGACCCCGGCCCCGGCCGGCGCACCGTCGGGCCCGGGTGTCCCCAGTGCCCGATAACCGGCAATGGCGCCGGCACCGGCGGCGCGGGCGCGGACCACCCGTTGCTGGACGCGGTACGCGTCCGGCAGGCTGGCCGCCGGGAAGGTGGCGGCCAAGGCGGGCAGCGGACCGTTGGTGTGGTCGAGGACGGCCCGGGCGGCGGCCCGGGTGCGGGCGTCATCCAGAAAACCTTGCCAGGCCAGCCATTCGCGCCAACGATCCTTCCACCCCCCGACCGGCGCGCCGGTGGGCCGGACGCCGAAGCCGTGGCCGCCTTCCTGGTAGAGGTGCAATTCGGCCGGCCGGTGCGCGCGTTTCATGGCGGCGACCACCGCCAGGCTGTTTTCCGCGCTGTCGTCGTACGCCTGGGCGACAAACATCGGTGGCGTTTCGGCGTCGATCGATTTGGCGATGGGGTCTTTGAGCTGCCAACCGGCGCCTTGCACCAGACCGCCCGAATAAATCAGGGCGGCAAACGCGGGGCGGCAGGAAAAAGCGTCCGCCGCGTCCAGCGCGGGGTATTGGCGGTCGCGATGGTGCGTGGCGAGCCAGGCGGCGAGTTCGGCCCCGGCGGAGAAACCGACGACGCCAATGTCACCGGGATCCACCCCCCATTCGGCGGCGCGGGAACGGATCAGGCTCAAGGCGCGTTGCACATCCTGGAGCGCGACGGTGGCGCGTTCGGGCACGCGGTATTTGAGCACGAAGGCCGCGGCGTTTTGGTCGTTCAACCAGGTGGCGACTTCCAATCCCTCGTGTTCGATGGCCAGGCGCTGCAACCCGCCACCCGGCAGGACGAGCACGGCGGCGCCGCTCCGCCGTTCGCGCGGCGGCAGGAACACCGAAAGCGTGGGTTCGCTGACGTCCGTGATTTGGTAAAAGGGGCGGGGGCGGCCGGTGAGCCGATGCTCGGGACCGCGCTCCCGGGCGGTTCCCGGCGGGCCGGCGGGCCAGATCTTGACCACTTCCGGCGGCTCGGCCGCGGACACCCCGGGGGCCAAAGTCAGGCGGAATCCGGCGACGGCGAGGAACGCCGCCAACAAAGTGAGCGAACGGAGAGGCTTCATGCAGTGCGGGGACTGAACCATGGTCCCGCCGGGGGGTCAATGCGGATTTGACGGCCACCCT
>CAIYZC010000055.1 GCA_903930565.1 uncultured Pedosphaera sp. | reverse complement strand
TGAGCACGGTGGAGGTCAGCAGCCCACCCAAAATCACCACCGCCATCGGACCTTCGATCTCCCGGCCCGCCTCGCCCGAACCAATGGCCAGCGGAAGCAGTCCCAAGGCGGTTACCACCGCCGTCATCAGGATGGGCCCCAACCGTTCTCCGGCCCCGCGCAGCGCGGTCGCCAGATTCCACTCCGCCCCCTCCTCGCGCACCAGGTGCTCGTAATGCGAGATGAGCATGATGGAATTCCGCGTGGTGATGCCGAACAACGTCACAAAGACCACCAGTGAGCCGATGGTCAACCCGCCCTCCCCCGGGTCGCCGAACTTGGCCACGAGGAAAACCATCAACACCCCGCCCACCAAGGCGAATGGCACATTGGCGAGGATGAGCAGCAAGTTGCGCCAATTGCCGGTCACGATCACCAAGAGCAGCAGAATCCCGGCCGCCGCCAGCGCCGAGTTGAGCAACAACTCTTTCTGCGCCACCGCCGTCTGCTCCGCCGTGCCGCTGAACCGTGCGTAAACCCCCTTGGGGAAATTCACTTTCGCCGCGATCTGCCGCTTCGCGTCCGCCACCAGCGAAGTCACGTCCCGCCCCTCGGGCGCGCAGGTCACCACCTGCCGGCGGCTCGCGCCGTCGTGCATGATGGAATAGCGCCCGGTCGTGAGAAAAATCTCCGCCAGTTCGCGCAGCGGAAGCGTCACGCCCGCCGGGCTTTTCACCAGCAACGCGCCAATCCCCTCGGGTTCACGCCGCTCGGCTTCGCCCAAAATCACGGTGACATCCGCCACCCGGTTGCCCTCGTGGATCTGCGCCACCACGGTGCCTTGGTAGGCGGTTTGGATGGCTTCCATAACCTCCACGGACCGAAAGCCGTACTGGGCCAACCGCTCCGGCCGCAACCGCACCGTCATGCGCGGCCCCCCCGGAGGTGATTTGACCTCGACATCCTTCGCCCCCGGCACCAACTGTGGGTTGCTCAAAACCTGCGCGATCTCCCGCGCTTTTTCATCGATCACATCCAAATCCTCCCCAAAAACATTGATGACGACCGGCGCCGTTTCGCCGCTGATCGTCTCGCTGATGCGGTCCCCTAGAAAAGTCAGCACCGAACCGCTCACCCCCGGGAAGCTTTCCAAAATGGCCCGGAGGTCCTTCATCAATTTTTCCTGCTCCTCCCCCGCCACCCCGGCCACCAATTCGAAATGAAACTCGCACCGATGCGAGGCCCAGGTATCCTCCCCCTGTTCGGCCCGACCCACCTGTTGTTCCACGGTGGCAACCAAGGGGTTCTTCATCACTTCCCGGGAAATGGTCGCACCCAGGCGGGTCATCTCCGTCAGGGAAGTGCCCGGAGCCGCCTGCACTTGCAGCACAAAATGGCCTTCCCGAAATTCGGGCAAAAATTCGCTCCCGAAATGCGGTAGCATGGCGAGCGTCCCGCCGCAGACCGCAAGCACCAGGAGCATCACCGTCCGGGGCCACCGCGCGAACAGCCCGAGCACGCCCAGGTAAATCGCCTTGAGTTTGCGTTGCAGCCACGGTTCGTCGCCCCCCCGCACGCCGTGCGCGAAAAACACCAACGACAACGCGGGGGTCAGGGTCAACGCCACGGCCAGGGACGCCATAATCGCCAAAATATAACTCACCGCCAGCGGCGCGAAAAAGCTGCCCTGCAGACCCGTGAGGGTCAGCACCGGCAGGAACACCAAGGCCACGATGAAGGTCGCGTACACCACCGCACTGCGCACCTCCAGGGAAGCGTCCAACACCACGCGGAAGACCGAACGGGGTTTCACCAACTGCTGGTTCTCGCGCAACCGCCGGAAGATATTCTCCACGTCGATGATCGCGTCGTCGACCACTTCTCCGATGGCAATCGCCAGCCCGCCGAGCGTGATGGTGTTCAAGGTGACGCCGAATTTGTCCAAAAGAATGATCGCCGTCAGCAAGGACAGGGGAATGGCGGTGAGGGAAATGAACGCCGTCCGGAAATGCCCCAGAAAAAGAAACAGCACCACCCCCACCAACACACCGCCCAGCAGCAACGAGTGCTTGATGTTGGCCAGGGAGGTTTCGATAAACGTGGCCGGCCGGTGCAACCCGGGGTACAGCTTCACGTCCGCTTGGGCGAAAACGGGCTTGAGTTCTTCCAGCGCCCTTTCCACCGCCAGCGTCGCTTCCATGGTGTTCGCGCCATACTGGCTGGAGAGCGCCATAAAAACGCCGGGCCGTCCCTGGATCAAGGCGTCGCCGAACCGGATGGCCGCCGCTTCCTGCACGACCGCCACATCCCGCAACCGGACCCGCTGACCGTCCTTTTGCACCACGACCACTTCGCCCAGTTGCGCCGCGGTGAGCAATTGGCCCTCCGTTTGCAGAATGATCCGCTGATTCGCGTTTTCGACGAACCCGGCGCCGACAATCCCCGTGGCCGCCTTGGCCGCACTGAGCACCTCGCTTAACGCCAAGCCGTACGCCAACAAGCGGTCGGGCTGCGGTTGGATTTGCAGTTGCCGCACCTGCCCGCCAAAAACTATGCACCGCGCCACGCCGGGCACGCTCAACAGGCGCGGCTTGACCGTCCAATCGGCCAGCGTCCGCAGTTCCATCGGCGTCAATTTGTCGGACACCAAGCCGATTTTCAGCAGATCCATCGTGGCCGAGGTCAGCGGCGACATGGTCGGCGCCTTCACGCCCAAGGGCAGTTCCCCCGCCGTCTCCACCAACCGTTCCGCGAGCATTTGCCGGGCGATGTGGATGTCCGTCTTTTCCTTGAAGACCGCCGTGATCACCGACAGGCCGGCGATGGACTCCGAACGGAGCGAAGCCATGTTACCCAGGCCGTTGATGGTGTGCTCGATCGGCCGTGTGACGAGCGCCTCCACCTGCTCCGGCGACAAACCCGGGGCTTCCGTCTGCACCTCGACCTGCGGCGGCACGAAATTGGGGAACACGTCGAGCTTGGCGTGCGCCGCCACCCATAAACCGTAGCCGGTGAGCAGGCAGGCCAGCGCAATGACCACGCCACGGAACCGCAGGGAGAAATGAACGATGGCGTTCAGCATGGCGCGCTCAATCCGGTTTCAGCAACGCCTTCGACTCCTGGGACAGGAGCGCCTGCGCCCCCGTCACCACGACTTGATTCGTCAAGCTCCCCACCGGGCTGACCAGCCAACCTTTTTCCAGCCGGTGCTCCAAGGTGACCGGCGTGCGCGTGAACGCGGACTTGTCTTCCGCCGCCACAAACACCCAGGCCGACCCCTCCGCGCGGATCACCGCTGCCGGCGGCACCACCGCCGCCGCGGCCGCGCCCGGCAGTCGCAGAAAGCCCGTCACCGCCTCGCCCGGCAGCAACCGCGGTTGGTTGGTCGGCACCAAAAACAGGAACCCCTGCCCCTGCAACCCCGGGTCCACGCTCAAGGCCGGCCCCAGCAATTGCGCCGCCACCTCGCGCCCCGCCAACGTGACCAACCGCGCCGCCGCGGGCGCGGGGTGCAGGCGCTCGCCCCCGGGGAGATCGATTCGCACCACCGCGGCCTCCAGTCCGGTCAGGGTCTGCACGAAAGTCGTCAAATCACCCCGGTCCGCCAGCTCCCGCCCCCAGGCCAGGGCGAGGCGGTCGTGCAGGGCGCGCACCGCCAGTTCGTCATGCCGCGCCGCGGCCTCCGCCAGCACCGCCGCCCGCGCCGACGTGTTCCCCTGCCCTTGCAAGACCTTGGTCCGCGCCCATTCCGCGGCCGAAGCCGCCGCGGCCGCCTGGGCCGAGGCCAGATCGTTCGCCAAACCGGCGAGCGGGCCCGGGTCCAAGACATGGCCATAGGCGCGCGCCTCGGGGGCCGCCGTCGCAATGGCCGGACGGGCCAACTCCAATCCCAATTTCCCGCGCGCTTCGGCGTCCAGTTTGATCACGACCCGTCCGAGCTCGTCGTGCTCGATTGCGATTTTGCTCTCGGCTTTGGCCTCGCCTTTTGCTTCTCCCTTCGGCTCGCCTTTGCCTTCACCTTTCGCTGCGGGCGCGGCGGGGCCGGGTTTCGCGGGTTCGGCGGCTTCCTTGGCCGGGGCTTTGGGGGCCGTTTTTTCGTCCGCGCCTTGCAGCGGGCGCGGGGCCATCAGGCCGGCCCCCAGGGCCGACAGGGTGAGAATTGCCAAAAGGGAACGGTTCACGGGTTGGATTCCTTGGTTTGCCGGCTCAGCGGGGAAGTCTCGATCAATTCGGGCCGGAGTGCCGCCAGGGGCTGTTGCCACGCGTCCTCCAAGGCGCCCAGCGCCGCCTGCAGTTTGACGCGCCCTTCGAGCCGCGCCAGTTCGCTCAAACCAAGCTCCAAGCGCGTGGTGAGCAAGTCCAACGGGTCGGCCGCTCCCGCCGCCACTTGGGCCGCCACGGCCGCCTGCTGTTTTTGCTGGGCGGCGCTTAGTCCGTCGAGGGCCGTGAGTTGCGCCCGCGCCGCCGTCGCGGCCGCCTCCGCGCGGTCAAGGTCCGCGATCACATGCGCCTGCAGCGCCAGCAACCGCGCCGCCGCCGCCGCCCGTTTCGCCCCGGCCTCTGCGATCGGCCCTTGGTTTTGGTTCAAAATCGGCAGTTCGGCCGTCAGGCTGAGGCTGATTTTATGATCCCCTTGGTCAAACTGGTAGCCCGGTCCCAAATGCAGGTCGGGATACTGTTTGGCGATTTCCAATTGCAAAGCGGCCTGGGTCGCCTCGTAAGCCGCCAGTGCCGAACGGATATCCGCCCGCCCCAACAGCGCCTGCCGCCGCGCCTCACCGTCGGCCCCGGGCAACGCCGCGGTGGGGGCTTCCGCCAGTCGCGCGTCCAAAGTCAACCCGCCCAAGGCCGCCACGGGCACCCCGACGGCCTCGGCGACCTTGGTCAACGCTTCGCCCGCCTGGCGTTGCGCCTCCAACCAATCCAAACGGGTCTTGTCGCGCGCGATCCGCGCCGGCAACAACTCCGTAGCGGCCAGCGCCCCCGCGGCCTGGCGCTGCTCCAAGGAGGTCACCACCTGCTCCTGCAAGGCCAATTGCGCCGCCAACCGGCTCTCGCGCGCCCGGGCCGCCGCCAAATCCAACCACGCCGTGCGCAAGCCGGCCCGCACCTGCCAGGCCGCTGCCGCGATGTTCCACCGCGCCGCTTCGCTCAGTTGCTTTGCCTGCGCCCGGCGGTAACCCCGTTTGCCCGCCACTTCGATTGGCACGTCAAAAGTCAGCGCGGGAAACCACGGTGTGGCGCCCTGGGGAGTAAGGTCGTAGCCGGGGACCGCGCTGACCGTGGGGTTCGGCCGCCCCGCCGCGGTCCGCTCCCCGCCGCGCGCCACCGCCCAATCGGCCCGCGCCACTTCCAAACTGGGATGGAAATAAACTGCGGCTAGAAAAAGCTCCTCAAAATCCCACGCCATCGGGGCGCCCGGCAGCAGCCGTCCGCTGAGGTTGGTGTGGAGAAAAACCTGGAATTCCGGAGTGGTCAGCGACCGCGCTTCCAAGGCCGCGGCGGTACGCTCCGGCGCCGGGGGTTGCGGCGTAAAATGCGCGCAGCCCGCGGCCAAAGCCAAGGCTGCGCCAAGGAGGATGGTTTGGGGGCGTTGCAAAATGATGGAGTTTCGGGCGGAATCGCCAGCCCGCACCCACGCGGCGGTCACCCCCGCAGTGCGGAAATCAGGCCACCCAAAGCCACGCGGCCGCGAGCGCCATCGCCGCGCCCGCCCAGCGAACCACCGGCAACGACCATTCCTGACGGCGCGCCAGCACCACTGTGACCATGCCAACTCCGTGCAGCAAAGCTGTCGCCGCCAAGAATCCCAGCGCGTAAGCCATGCCGGACGCCCCCGCGGGCAACTCCGCACCGTGGGCGTGCCCGTGGAACAGCGCGCCCGCCGCCACCACCGCGAAAGCCGCCGCGCGCGGTAAACGCGCTGCCGCCGCGATCAAGAGCCCCAGCACCATTACGGAGGCCAGGATACCGGCTTCCACGCCGGGCAGGCGCAGCCCCGCCATGGCCAAAATGCCGCCCAAGGTCATCACGCCCAGAAACGTCGCTGGCAAAGCCCAGCGATCCCGGCCGCCGCGTTGCGCTGCCCAGAGGCCCACGCCCAGCATGGCCAGCACATGATCCCAACCCAGCAAGGGATGTTGCCAGCCGCCGGCGAAGCTGTGCGCGTCGCCATGGAACGGATGCGCGTGCGCCAAGGCGGGCGCGAGGGTCACACCCGCCGCGATGGCGAGTTTGCCAAATCGATGACCAGTGAAGGAGCAGGAATTCATAGGTGGGGGAGTTGGTAAGTTAGCGGAGATTAACGCGTGCCCATGCCGACGCTTTGGACGGTTTGGAACAGCTTGCCCTCGGTTTTGATGGACGGGGCGATGATGATTTCAGTTTCTTGAAATTCGCGGATCGTGGCCGCGCCCACATTGCCCATGCAGGTGGTGATCGCGCCCACCAAGTTTTGCGAGCCGTCGTCCACCGTCGCGGGACCGAACAAAATCTGCTGCAACGATCCGGTCACACCCACCTTGATGCGCGTGCCGCGCGGCAGGTTGGCGTGGGGCGTCGCCATGCCCCAATGGTTCCCCTTGCCCGGGGCTTCCTTGGCCCGCGCGAAAGCGCTGCCCACCATCACGGCATCCGACCCGCAGGCCAACGCCTTGCACACGTCGCCACCCTTGCTCATCCCCCCATCCGTGATGATGGGAATATAGCGGCCCGATTTCTTGAAATACGCGTCGCGCGCGGCGGCGCAATCCACCGTCGCGGTCACTTGCGGCACCCCGAGGCCAAGCACACCCCGGCTCGTGCACGCCGCCCCCGGCCCCACGCCGATCAGCACGCCCGCCACGCCGCAATCCATCAGTTCCAGCGTCACGCTGTACGTCACGGCGTTGCCGATGATCACCGGGATGTTCAGGCTCTTGGTGAAGGCCGCCAAATCCAGGGATTTGTATTGCGTGGAAATGTGCCGCACCGTGGAAACGGTGGATTGCACGATGAACAAATCCGCCCCCGCCTCTTGCGCCAGCGCCGCGAAGCGCTCGGCCTTTTGGGGAATCGAGCTCACCGCGGCGAGCACGCCGGCCGCTTTCAATTCCTGCACCCGGCGCCCGATCAACTCTTCCTTGATCGGCTCCAAATAAAGCTTCTGGATCAGGGACGTCACCTCGTCCTTGTCCGCCTTGACCACTTGGTCCAACACCTCGGCGGGATTCTCATAGCGCGTTTGCACGCCCTCGAGGTTGATGACACCCAGGCCGCCCAGTTTGCCCATTTCGATGCAAAACCGCACGTCGGTCACCCCGTCCATTGCACTGGCGATGATGGGAATCTTCAACTGGATGGCGGAGCCGTCCTTGCGCGGAATTTGAAAACTGGTGTCCACCTCCATCGGGTTGATGGTGATTTCGCCCGGTACGAGCGCGATTTCATCGAACCCGTAAGTAACCCGGGCTTTTCGGTTGCGACCAATCCACATTCCCATAATTGTTTCGTGTCTGAGCTGGCTCTGTCCGCCCGGGCCGCCGCGGCATCCAATCGCCGTCCGGCCGCCGGGTTAAAATTCAATGGCGTCGTTCGACCGGCCGCATTGCGAACACCGGGAACGCACCACATCCGGATCGTCCGTATACACCAATCCACAGTTTCGGCAACGGAAAATCCGGTCTTCCGCCCCGGTCGGGCCGAACCTTCGGCGCCGCAATTCGTAATATACGGTGAGCGCCGAAAGCCCGGCAAGCAAAGAAACCACGTAGAGCGAAATGAGGGAGGCGATGGACATGCGCGTGCTTTCAGGGGGCCGGCGGCGCGGCGTTCGTCACCGGCGGGGGGGCCGTGGTCAGCCAGCGGAATTCCAGCCGGCCCCAGGTCAGCGGATTTCCGCCCGCCAGCTCCGTGGCGCGCCCGGCGCCCGGCAACGGTTCAAAGCGCAACGCCCGCGCCAGCTCCAACGCGGCCAAATCGGCCTCCTTGGACCCGCTCGGGCTCACCGGCACCACATTGAACACCCGTCCGTCCGCGTCCACCGCCACCTGCACCCGCGTGCAGGTGAGCGTGATGTTCGTGGCGGGAAAAGTGGGCAGGATGGGCTCCCGCAACAACCGCCGCTGCGCCACCCGGCCTTCCAGCACCAATTCCGACCGCGCGGGCGTGAGGTCCAGCGTGGGATAAACCTCCGGGTGCTCCAGCCGCGGCTCCGGCCGCTGCGCCACTTCGATGGGGCCCAGTCCGTTGGTCGCCACAAAGCCCCGCATCGCCTCGCCCAACCGGTCCACCGGCGGGTCCAACCAACGCGGCCGCTCCGTCCATTCCGTGGCGGGATATTCCGGAGCGGACAAGGGCGCCCAAACGCGGCCGGAAAAGCCCTCCGGCCGGGGCAGCACGAACAGGGCGGGATCCTCCACCCAGGTCTCCCCGGGCTGGTCGCTCAACGGGAATTGCAGATGGAATCCCGGCGGGTTGGGCGGCACCGGCAGACGCCCGCCGCGACCCAGCAACAAGATCAAACCCGCCTGCCCCGCCAGCAACAGGGCGGCCACCCCGGCCGTCCGACGCGGCGACCAACCCCGTTCCCCGCCCCCGCAGGCCCCGGTCATGGCCGCGCCTTCCCCCCCGCCCGCGGGTCAAACAACCGGGGCAACGTCTCCTCCACCGCGTTCGTGATCCCCGCCGCCACCGCCAAATCCCCGAGGCGCACCAGCATCTCCCGCGTGGACTCCCGGTCCGCCCGCACCACCAAGGTGGGCGGCTGCGCATACTTCCGCACCTCCGCGGCCAGGCGCAACCGGAATTCGTTCGTTGCCAAGGGCTGGTTTTGAAAATAGATCTGCCC
>CAIYZC010000054.1 GCA_903930565.1 uncultured Pedosphaera sp. | reverse complement strand
TCCTGGCCGCCCCCACGACCGCGGAGTTGTTACTGGGGCTTTATGAACACGCGCTCCCGGCGCTGCAAGCATCGCTGGAGCGGCATTTGGCCGACACCAACGTTCTGGCCGATCACCCCTCCGTGCGGTTATGCCGCTTTGCGCTGCTCGAGCTGGCGGACATGCGCGCTTTTGGTTCCGAAGCCGTGGCGGCGCTGGTGGACGCTCCCACCCGTGAGCGGGCATCCTCCTGGGTGGCACTGCTGCAAGCGTGCCTGATGGCCGCCGGCGGGCTCCACGGCCAGGGACCCATGTCGGACTCGGTGCCCGCGCCGGTTTATTCCGCCACCACGTTCCGCTATGATCCGGTTCCGCGGCGGGACTTTCGTTTTCCCGACCCCTACAACATGGGGGTCAATGCCGAGGTGTTCCTCTACGACGAAAGTTTTCCCCCGCAACCCAAGACGCTGATGATGTATTACAAGCGTCTGCGTGAAATTGATGTGCCGGAGATGATGGCCGGCATCATTCAGGAAACGCCGGGCCAACCTTGGGACTACTATCGGGACATGACCCGCCAGCTCTGGGACGAGGCCCGCCATGCCATGATGGGGGAGGTGGGGTTTGCCAGTTTGGCGATCGATTGGCCGGCACGGGTGATGGTGAACTTCACCTGGTCTTTGGCGTTGAACACTCAACTCCAACCCCTCGAACGCCACGCCGTGCTATACTTTATCGAGCAAGGACTGATGCCCCGAAACGGCAAACGGTTTGAGTGGGAGGTGGCCCAGGCTGCCGGGAATCCACTGGCCGCCCTGTTCCAAGATTACGACTGGGCCGATGAAGTTCTGCACGCCCGCATCGGCCGCGATTGGTATCTCAAGGAGTTTGCCGATCCCCGGGCCGCCGTCCGGTTTGGTGACGAGTGCTGGTCCAAGGTGTTGCTCAACTGGGAGAGCTGGCGCCAACAAGGGCTCACGCAGCACCGCAACTGGTGGCCGGACCTCTACACCGCCGCCTGCCGGCACTGGGGGATCGAACCCGATCCGCGGATTTTGGCCTACGCCACTTCCTACGAAACCGTGCGCGCGGATTTGAAGAACTTGGTGGGCTCCGCATAACCGACAACCTTGAGTGGTCCAAACGGCACGCAGGCGGAGCCTGGCCTAGTCTTTCGGGTTCGTTGACACGGGGATTTGGGGAACCTATCGTGGCCACCCAGCACGACTACCGTTCAATCTGAACCGATGAAACTCGTATTTAATGCCCTTGGAGCGATTTTGCTCCTGTGGACCCTGGCAGCCCACGCCACGGATGACATGCTCATCTATTCGGACCGGTTCAACAACGGCTGGGTCGACAATTGGTCCTATATACCGCGCTCCCCCACGAATAATCCGGTCTATGCCGGCAGCAACGCGATGGCGCTGGTTCCCAGCGGCCAATGGCAAGCTTGGTGGCTGAAGGCGGGCACCAGCATCGATACGACCATTTACACGAATTTGAGCTTTTGGGTGAATGGGGGTTCGAATGGTTCACGTACCATTCTGGTCAGCGGCGAAACCAACGGCGCCGGGTTGTCCGGCGTCTCGGTGACCGCTCCTGCCAATGCTTGGAAGCAAATCTCCCTTTCTCTGACTTCGTTGGGCATCAACAACGTCTCCAACCTGACCGGGCTGCAGTTTGGGAACGGAACGGCGACGCAGCCGTTCTTTATCGACGAGGTACGCTTGGTGGCCGCTTCGCCGCCGGCGCAGGTGCACGTGGGTGTTCTGGCCCAGCAGACAGTGCGGAAAGTGGATGGCAAGGTTTTCGGGATTAACCAAGTGGGCTGGGATGGAAACCTCAATACTCCCGCTTCGGCGGCGATTATGAAAGACCTCGGGAATCCGTGCCTGCGCTGGCCGGGCGGCAGCTGGGGCGACGGTTATCATTGGACCAACGAGGCGTGGAGCGCCGGCGCGACCGGCGCGCGAAACTGGGGTTCGTTTTCGAAGGATTTTATTGCGCTGGCCACCAACGCGCACGCCCAGGCTTTCATTATTGTGAATTACGGCACCAGCGGGCCGGAGGAGGCCGCCGCCGGCGTGCGGATGTTCAACCTCACCAACCACTGTAATTTCAAGTACTGGGAGGTGGGCAATGAAGTCGGCGGCAGTTGGGAATGGGACTGGAACACCAATGCCCCCTGGCTGCCGCACGATCCTTGGACCTACGCGATGCGGTTCACGAATTACTACGCGCAAATGAAAGCCGCCGATCCGACCATTAAGATCGGCGCGGTCGCTGATATCACCGAGGACGGCACCTCCAACTACACCAACCATCCCGTCGTGAACCCGCGCACCGGCGTCACCCATCATGGCTGGACGCCGGTGATGTTGACGTACATGCGCAGCAACCATTGTTTTCCGGACTTCCTGATCGAGCACAATTATGGTCCCACCGCAGGGGACACCCAGGATCTGCTGTACTCCAAGACTTGGGCCGCCCACGCCGCGTCCCTGCGCCAGATGCTGACCGATTACTTGGGCAGTGAAGGCACCAATGTGACGCTGGAGGTCACGGAGAACGGGATGGGCGGGGACAAACAGTGCGTGAGCCTGACGGGCGGCCTGTTTTATGCGGATACCATCGGGCAGATCCTGCAGACGGAGTTCAATTCGCGACTCTGGTGGGATTTGCGGAACGGCCCCGGAACCGTCAGCAATCCCGACCCCGCGTTCTATGGCTGGCGCACCAACAGCGACGGCAGCAGTTTGTCGGACGGCGGCATCGTCTATGGCCTCGGCGGCGTGGGCAGCGCCTATCCGACGTACTATGTGGCCAAGTTGATGACCCACTTCGCCACGGACGGGGACACGGTGGTCTCCGCCACGAGCGATTACCCGCTCCTGGCCGTGTATTCGGTCTTGCGCACGAATGGCAATTTGAGCCTGCTGGTGATCAACAAAAGTGCTTCCTCCAATCTCACCGCCACCATTAATTTGTCCGGGTATCTTCCCCACACCAATGCCACCGTCCTTAGTTACGGCATTCCGCAGGACACGGCGGCGCGCACGGGGGTGGGTTCACCGGACTATGCGCAAACCAACTTCAGCGCCGTGAAGAATATTTTTTCCGCCACCTTTGCTCCCTTCTCCGTCTCGGTGATGGCTTTGGTCCCCGCGCCACCTTCGCTCCAAGTCGTGCCAGCGGCTCCGCCGGGTAAGTTCGCGCTGCAACTCCACGGGCAATCCGGCGCCCGGTACATCCTGCAATCCAGCACCAATCTAACGAGTTGGTCCAACTGGCTCACCAATACGCTCGCGGGCCCCAGCGTCATCTTCACCAATTCCAGCTCCGGCGCGAAACAGTTCTGGCGGGCGGTTTGGCAGCCGTGAACGACGTCCACCCGGCGGTGCCGCGCGGTTGGATCACTGCCCCCGCCGCACCGGCCGTCCGCCGCGCCCGGTGGTTTGAGCATCGTTCTCCGCGGCAACCACTCCGTTAACGATGACGGCGCGGAACCCGGTGGCCGGCTGGTTTGGCGCGGCGTAGGTGGAACGATCCTGCACGGTGGCGGGGTCGAAAATCACCAAGTCAGCCCACGCGCCCACGCGCAACTCCCCGCGGTCTTTGATTTGAAATGTAGTCGCTGGCAGCGAGGTCATCTTGCGCACCGCTTCCGGCAACGGCAGTAGTTTTTCTGTGCGCACGTAGCGCGCCAGAATCCGCGCCGCGCTGCCGTAGTTGCGGGGGTGCCGCAGCTCGCCGGAACCTTGGAACGCGCCGCTGTCGGACGCGATCATGGTCTCGGGCAATTGGAGCAGGGGGCGCAATTCGTCCTCGCTCATTTCATAAAGAATGATTGTGGCGCCGCCGTTTTGGAGAATGCCCAGCATCAGGTCGATTTGGGCGTCCAGGGAGTCCGTGCCCCGGCGTTGGCGGGTGGCTTCCGGCACCCCGAGGTTCTTGAGGGAGCGATAGCGGCGGGGGTTGACCAGCACGACATGGGAGTAATCGGTCCGGCCCGCCGCCAGTAATTCCGCCTTCATGTCCGCGGCCAGTTGGGTTCGCGTCGCGGGGTCCGCCAGTCGTTTCCCCAGCGCCTCCGGCGTTTCGCCTTGGAGCGCCTTGGGGAGCAGGCGCTCCAAGAAACCGTAGGTCGAGCTGTAGCCGTAGAGGTCCTGCGTCACTCTTAGTCCGGAGCGCCGGGCCGCCGCGAGTGCTTCCACCACCTGAGTCGTCAAACCGGCCGCCTTGGCCCGGTCCAGCGCGGCGACGGTTTCGGCCGGCTGTTCCTGGATCAAGTTGCCCGAGAGTTTCAGGTGCGAGAGCTCCACTGGCAGCCCCGCCTCGCGGCCGATGCGGAAGGCTTCCTGCAGGGCCTCCGGCAGCCCGGCCTGTTCATCGCGCACGTGGCTGGCGTACAGACCGTGATGGCGGGCCGCCACTTTGGCCAAGTCGATGAGTTCCTCCGTTTGGGCGTATTTCCCGGGCAGATAAATGAGGCCCGAGGACAGGCCCATGGCGCCGTCCCGCATCGCCTTCTCAAGCAAGCCGCGCATTTTCGCCAACTCGTCATCCGTCGGCGGGCGCATGAAGGAACTCCCCATCACCTGGCCGCGCACCGCGTTGTGCCCCACGAGGGTGCCGACGTTGATGGCCGGATGCGCGCTCTCCAGGTCCCGGAAAAAGCCCGCCACGTCCAAGAGCGAGGCGCCGCAGTTCCCCACGATCACCGTGGTGACGCCCATGCGCACGAAGTTCACGGCGTCCGGCCCGCGCAGGATGTCCTCCGCATGAGTATGCACGTCGACAAAGCCCGGGGCCAGAACCAGGCCGCCGGCGTCGATTTCCCGGGTGCCGGCGCCCGCCACGGTGGATCCGAGGGCGGCGATTCTTCCCCCGCGCACCGCCAGTTCGCCCGGCACGGCTGGCTTGCCCGTTCCGTCCACGATCAAGGCATGGCGCACCACCAAATCCCACTCCGCCGCGTGCGCTGCGTCCGAACCGATGGCCAACAGGGCGCAGGCGAGCCAAAGCATCTTTCCCAGCCGGATTGAAATGTAGTGGCGTTCTACCAGTCCTGTTAACCCGGAGGGTTTATGGAACTTAGCCGGTGGTAACACCACCGGTTCGCGTGCTTGCATCACCGCCCCGGAGGGTGCGGGGGAACTCCGAGGATGCAGCCCAGGTCGCGCCACCGCCCACGACCCCGGGAGAGATCTCAACCATCCCCCGTTTTCCTCCGACTCCGCCTTTCCGCCGAAATCTCTGAAATTGCTCTGGTCCATTGCTGGATGCGGTATCCGACATCCGCTGCTTTCCCACGCTCAACTCCTCGGCCGCAAGTTCCCCAGTTGGTACTTGATGAAAACATCCAAGTCCTCCGGGGTGCCCAGGCTGTGCATGGTGCCTTCGGGGAGATGGTGGGTGCGGATGTTCTGGCCGGCCAAGATCAATTCATTGTAAACCGGGCAGACAAAGAATTGTCCGCTCGTGGTCAACCCTTTCAGGATCATCCGCTCCGAGGCCGCAATCAAATCACGCGCCCGGCGGAAGTAATACAACCCCACGGTGGCCTGTTTGCTGATGGGCCGCTTTTCCGCCACCGCAATGACTTTTCCGGTTTCATCCGTGCGGGCGAAGGACCAGCGCGGATGGGTCGCTGTGAAGGTCAGGATGCAGCCATCCACCCCCGGTGCGCGGCAGGCTTCGTAAAACGGCGTGAGACTCGTGGCCAGATATTGGTCGCCGTTCGCGATGAGGATTTCGCCATCCAGATCCAACTGGTCCACGGCCAGCAGGATGGAGCAAAGCGCACCGGCGGTTTCGTTTTCCAGTGAAACGATCCGGCAGCCGGGGGCCAGCAGCTGGAGCATGTCGCCCAAATAAAACTGGGCGAGGTGTTCCTTGCGGCAGATGAACGTGAACTGCGCCGGGACCGGCGGGGCCAGATTCTCCAGCACCAATTCAATCATCGACCGGTTGCCGATTTCGTAAAGCGGTTTGGGAAAGGTGTGGCCCCGCTCTTGGAACCGGGTTGCCTTGCCGCCGAGGGGGATGACCACTTGCAACATAAGTTTATCCGGGGTTGTTGTCCAAGGAACGGCGGATGCGCGCGTAATCCACCTCGTTGAAGCCGGTGACCTGGCACACCACCCCGCCGCTGCGGCGCGCCGCCTCGATGCCGTGCGGCGCATCCTCCACGATCAACGCTTCCGCCGGCTCAATCCCCAGGCGCGCACAGGCCGTCAGGTAAATCTCCGGGTCCGGCTTGGCGTGGGCCACGTCCTCATTGCTCAGCACCAAGTCGAACAATTCGTAAATCCCGCTCCCCCGCAGCATCAATTCGACGCTCTCGCGGATGGAATTGGAGCACACCGCCAGCTTGAAGCCCTCGCGCTTGAGCTCGTGCACCATGAACTCTTTTTCAAAATACGGCGTGCACCGGCGCAGGATTTCCTCGCGGGTGTACTTCTGCTTGATCTTGTTCACCAGCGGATGCAGCCCGCGGGGGAAGCCCTTTTCCACGGACAACATCTCCAACTTCTTGCGCGTGGGCAGGCCGTTGTAGGTGGTCAAATGTTCGTAGCGCGCGATGGTGTAGCCGAACAAACCGAGCGCGCGGTTCAACGCCTCGTAATGCCATTCCGTGGCGTCCACCAGCACCCCGTCCAAATCAAACAGCACGGCCCGGATCTTCATGCCCGGGCCTCCGTCGCCGGGTACTTGTCCCCGCGCACACACGGTAGTTTCACCACCACGGTCACCGTGTCCTCCAGCACCACGAAATCCGTGGCTTGGCCCGGTTCGATTTTGATGATCTCCCCCGCCCCGACTTCCTCCCCGCTCATCCGCACCCGGCCGGACACGATCAGGGTCAGCTCGGTCGCCACCTTGTGGAAATGGGCAGCCTCGGCCTCCCCGGCTTTATAATGCTTCACCGCCACCTCCACCGCGTTGGAGGGGAGGATCGTCGGCGTGAAATCCCCCACGAACCAGCCTTTCGTGAAAGCGTCCAATTGGTAGCGTTGTAGCGGCATGGTGGTAAAAACAAAGCCCCGGTCGCACCCGTGGCAACCCCCCCACCTTGGCGTGCAAGTTTGGTGCTTTCAAGCGGAAAAGCCCGCCGCCAAGCCGGGCTTGGGAACAACGGTTGATTTTTACTAATGATTTTTACTTGACCGCCTCCGCCAATTCCATTTCAATCAGTCCCAGAACTAATGTAACCCACGTCCGGCTGATCTCTGGAAGATTGACAACGTGGAGGGCAAGGTGAAGGGTTGATGATGGGCGCAAATGACGAATCAACTGTGAAGCCCGGTTTGTTTGGCAAGACTGATTGGGATCAAATCGAACAGCTCAAGCAGGCACCGGAAGCGGCCCGGCTGCCGATCTTGGATTTGCTGGCGCGCAATTATTGGATGCCCATTTGCCATTACCTTCGCCTCCACGGCAATGATGAGCACGAGGCGCAGGAATTAACCCAGGAGTTTTTTGAATTTGCCCTGGCCACTCGGCTTTTCGAGCGCGCCTCCCCGGAGCGCGGTCGTTTTCGCAGTTTTCTTTTACAGTCCCTCAAGCACTTTATAACCAATCGCCACCGCAAACTGACCGCGCAAAAGCGCCACCCAAAAGAAGGTGTCACCAGTCTCGATAATTTGGAGTACTTGGGATATTTCCACCCCAAATCGCTGATCGACCGCCAAACTCCGGAAGCCATTTTCCATCTGATTTGGTTGCGGGAGGTGATTCGCAATGCCCTGGCGAAATTGGAACAGGAGTATAGCGCCGCGAAGCAGACCAGCTATTTTGCCCTGTTCCGCAGCCGGGTTGTGGCGCCGGTCTTGGAGGGGGTGGAACCGCCCTCGTTGCAAACCCAAGCCGAACAATGGGGTTTGGAGTACAAAGTTGCGGCCAACCAAGTCGTCAGCGCCAAACGGGCGTTTGCGCGCATTTTGGAAGCCGAGATCCGCTCCTATGCGGGCAGCCTCGAGGATGCCACCGCCGACCGCGAGGAATTGCTCGCCCATTTCCGCCTGGAGGCGCGTGAATAGCTTCGGCCTACTTTGAACCCCATGAGTCTACTACGCGAAGGCCAGTTGGTCCGGGGCACTTATGAGGTGGAGCGCTTTTTGGGGGAAGGCGCCTTTGCGGAAGTATACCGCGTCAAGCACCGGTTTCTGGGCCGCAAAGCCATGAAAGTGTTCAAGATGGCGGGCATGTCCTTGGACGAAGCGCAGGACATGCTGGGCGAAGCCCTGCTGCTTTCCCGCCTCCATCATCCCAACATCGTCCAAGTTTTCGATGCGGACTTGGTGGACACGACCCGGGGCCAGTGCGCTTACTTCACCATGGAATATGTGGCCGGCGGCACGCTGGAACATTTCTGGCGTTCCCACGGCACCGCGTTCGTGCCGGTGGAAAGCGTGGTGGACATCGTCCGGCAGGTGTGTCGCGGCTTGTGCGTCGCGCACGGCGAGCGACCCCCCATCGTGCATCGCGACATCAAACCCCCCAATATCCTGGTCGGCTATGATGCCGGCGGCTTGCGCGCCCGGATCAGCGATTTCGGCCTGGCCAAGCGCGTGAACCCCATGACACTCCTGGCCAG
>CAIYZC010000053.1 GCA_903930565.1 uncultured Pedosphaera sp. | reverse complement strand
TCTTGGTGACCAGCGGCAAATGCCAGTCGGGGGTGGACACATTCAAGCAACCCAACAACAACAGGGTGAGCTCGCCGTTCTTCGGCGGATTCCAAGCGTGCAGGACCCGCCAATTCGCCCCGCCCAAGGGCTTGCCCCCGGACTGCACCTGGAAATCCAATCGCCAATCCAACCACTGTTGGAGGAGGTATTTGTGGTTCTTGGTCAACCCCAGCATCAAGGGCAAGTCCACGGATGGCGGCGCGGTGGGGAGCAGGCTCAGCGTCTGCGCCCGCGGCAGGCTGGTGAGCACGAAGGCGGCATGGGATTGCACCCCCAGCAGGATTCCCTGACGCCGGGCCAACTCCTGGCGGCCGGACTTGATTTCTTGGAATTTTCTCCCCGCAGGAAACTTCTCCCCGGGCGTTTCGCATTGCCACTTGGTTTGGAAGCCCACGGCTTCCTCGATTTCCACTTCCCCCTGCTCGACGGTTTGCTCGTAGGCGGCGTAGACCCGCCGGGGTTCGGCGTTGCCAAATGCGTGCAGCGTGTCCAATTGCCGCCCCAGATCGGCGAGCTGGTTGGTCGCCCGGCCCAGCTCGCTTTGCGCCGCCGATTGGGCGGCGACCGCCTGCCGCCCCCGGGCCTCGGCGTCTTTCAACTCCTTGCCCAGCGCCTTGAGCTCGGCCTCCCGGGCTTTGAGTTGCCGCAGGCTCTCCGCCATCCCGCCCGCGGTGCGCCGCAGTTCCGCATCCTTCAGGGCGCCCTGTCGCTCAAGTTCCTGCTTGGCCCGAGCCAAGTCGGCGAGGAGCATACCGATGCCCAGCAACCCCGCCAACCCGGCCAAGACCAAACACACCGCGGCCGTGCGGTTCATGGCAGAATCACGCGGTTCACCTGGCGCGCATGGCTTTCCACCTGCGCCAGGACGGCCCGGCGAAATTCCGCCAGGATGCCCTCCAACCGGGGCTGCAACGTGCCGACATTCCATTCCAGCAAGGCTTGCTCGTAGTCCA
The DNA here is from genome assembly GCA_903930565.1 of uncultured Pedosphaera sp. Classification (GTDB taxonomy): domain Bacteria; phylum Verrucomicrobiota; class Verrucomicrobiia; order Limisphaerales; family Pedosphaeraceae; genus CAIXFN01. Next base: position 6,594 of record CAIYZC010000053.1, on the reverse strand, counting down.
CGGCCAGTTGTTCTGGATCCGGTTTGGCCGTCAGTGTGTCATTCAAGCGACGGAGAAAAAAGTCCGCCGTTTTTTCCACCCCGAGGCCCGCGACGTTGCCGATCACGCTCGCGACCTTGAGGCCAAATTTATCGGTGGTCAGCACCGTCGCGGCGGTTCCCGCCAAAAAGCCGGCCGCCGTGGACACGGCTTTGCGTTCCCCGGAGGACAGTGCGTCGTTGGGCAGTCCCGCGAGAATCGCCTCCTCAATCCGCAGCCCGGGCTTTTCCTTGGCCAGAATGGTCTCCAAGGGAATCGCCCGCACGGCCTTGACCACTTGGTTGGAGAGGTGCTCGTCAAAGACGCGCCCCAAATCCTCGGCGATGATTTGTTGGAAGCATTCGATCATCCGCGACCGGGTGGCGTTCTCCACCGTCCGCGCCCAATCGCCCAGTTCCGTCCGCAATTCCTGGGGTTGGAGTTGCTCCTTCAATTCGTTGGCCAGCACCGCCCGGAACTCCGGGCTGGTTTTCAGGCCGCCGGCATCCAGGCCGCGGGCCGCCCGCAGGCGCGCCCCGGCGTTCAACACCCGCGTGATGGTCGCCGCGATGGCCGGGCGGCGGCGCGCCCCAAAATTCTCCCGCCAGTGGCGCAAACCGACCGCATGGTCGGCCTCCAATTGCGCCTCGTAATCCCGTATCCGGGTGCGGATCAGCGCATTTTCCTTGGCGGGCGTCCCCCCGGCCAACGGCCCGGCGACCGGTGTCTCCTGCGCCGCCACCGGGGCGATCGGGCCGGCCAACACCACCCACAAAAGGACCGCCACCCCCAAAACTCGCCACCGGTGGGGGCCAAAAAATTGGCCGTTATGGTTTCGCATTGTCTCGATTCTTGGTTGCCCGGCGCCAGCTTCAATTCCGCCCAAAGTCTGATCCGGGAATGTGTCCCTGTAGCCCCGCCAGCCGTGACTCAGGTTCATAATCGCAATGATTGGTGGGTGACAATCCTTTTCCGCCCTTCCGGGGTTGCGTTCCGAGGCTTGCCAAACCTATCCCGTGCGGGCATGATCCCCGCCATGCAATCCCACGAATTGTTGCGGGAAGTGTTTCAGAAGGGCAGCGCGAAACAAATCGCTGCGGACATGAACCTTTCCCTTTCAATGATTTACAAATGGTCGGAGCCGCCCGAAGCCCCCGCCGGCAGTGGCACCACCAACCCCTTGGACCGCATTGAGGCGTTGCACCGCTGCACCGGGGATCCGCGCATCGTGCAGTGGGTCTGCGAACGTGCGGGCGGGTTCTTCATCAAGAATCCCCAGACGCACCACGCCCAACCCGAATTTCTCATCCCCGCCACCAACCAGATTATTCAGGAGTTCGCGGACCTGCTGGCGGTCATCGCCACCGCCGTCGCCGACAGCCAGATCACCCCCGAGGAAGCCCACGCCATCCGCGGCCGTTGGGAGGAACTCAAATCCGTGACTGAAGGTTTCGTGCAATGCTGCGAACAGGGCAACTTCCGCACGCTTAAGAAGACCATCGCCGGCGAGGCCAAACCCGCCGCTCCCAAATGAGGTCGCGCTTCGGCGGTTGGGCCGCCCTCCTCTTCGGCGTCGCCCTGCTTGGGCTACCCAACCGACTCGTAGCGGCGGAGATCATCGAAGCGGACGTCTGCATTTGCGGCGGCACGGCGGCGGGCGTGGCCGCGGCCGTGGAGGTGCGCCGCTTGGGCCGCACGGCTGTGATCACCGAGTTCGGCACCCACTTGGGTGGCATGACTTCCGGCGGCCTGAGCCAGACCGACATTGGCAACAAGGACGCCATCGGCGGGATCGCCCGCGAATTCTATGTCCGCATGGGCCGGCATTACGGCCGCCCGGAACAATGGACTTTGGAACCCAGCGTCGCGGAATCGGTATTTTTTGATTGGGTGAATGAAAACGGCGTGCCGGTGTATTTCCGCCAACGCCTCGCCGGCGTCAAAACGACCGGCCGGCAGATCACCGAAGTGACCATGGAGAGCGGCAAGGTGTTCCGCGCCAAAATGTTCCTCGACGCGACCTACGAGGGTGACCTGCTCGCCGCCGCCGGCGTCGCCTTCACCGTGGGCCGCGAACCCAACACCCAATACGACGAGACCCTCAACGGTGTCCGCGCCCAAACCCCCAAACACCAATTCCTGGCGGCCGTGGATACCTATCGGAACCCCGGCGATTCCGCGAGCGGTCTGCTGCCTTTTGTGCAGGCGGATGACGGCTCCGCGCCCGGTGCCGGCGACCAACTCATCCAAGCCTACAATTTCCGCCTCTGCCTCACCCGCGATCCGGTCAACCGGCGCGCGATCCAGCCCCCGGCCAAATACAATCCGGCCGATTACGAACTCCTCGCCCGCTACATCGAAGCCCTCGTCGCCGCCGGCAAGCCCCCGAAACTCGGGGAGTTGATGCACATTCAACCCATGCCGAATGGCAAGACGGACATCAACAACAACGGCGGCTTTTCCACCGACTTTCTAGGCGGCAACCTGCGCTATCCCCTCCTCAACTACCGCGAACGCGAGGCCGTGTGGCGGGCGCACGAGGTTTACACCCGGGGATTTCTTCATTTCCTCGCCACCAGCCCCCGGCTGCCGGAATCGCTGCGCCGGGAAATGCAATCCTGGGGCCTCGCCAAAGACGAATTCCGCGACACCGACGGCTGGCCCCACCAACTCTACATCCGCGAAGCCCGTCGCATGGTCTCCGACTATGTGATGACCGAAGCCAATTGCCGCGGAAAACTCGTCGCGGAAGACGCCATCGGCTTGGCGGCTTACACCATGGATTCGCACAACTGCCGCCGCATCGCGCGCGGGGGCAAGGCTGAAAACGAAGGCGATGTTCAAGTTGGCGGCTTCCCCCCCTACCCCATCGCCTACCGCTCGCTGGTGCCGCGCGCGGGTGAGTGCGAAAACCTTGTGGTGCCCATCTGCCTTTCCGCCACGCACATCGCCTATGGCTCCATCCGCATGGAACCGGTGTTCATGGTGCTCGGCCAGTCCGCCGCCGCCGCGGCTTGCCAGGCCATTGCGGCCGGGCAGTCCGTGCAAAAAATCGACGTGGCCAAACTCCGCCAACAACTCCTCGCCGAACACCAAGTCCTGGCCTGGAAACCGAAGCCCACCGCGGCGGGACGCTGACTCCGCCAAATCTCCATGCAATTAATATTGCATGGGGACGGCTCTTGACAATCGCGCGAGAATGCAATAAATTACAGCGAGCGGTGATATCCCAAACAAACGCCACTCTGGGCGGATTCTTTACCCAGCCGTGGCCGGTGCGGCAAAAATTCAGAATAGTTACGCTGCCTTGTGTAAATGAATGGCACGGATTATTCAAAGCACTGTCTTAATCTGAAATCACGATGGGTCCGGGCCCTTCCGGACAACCAACCATCAAAAATGCGGGGCGCAGCGTCCGTGCTGACGGGGAATTAAAGTCATGAAAATCAGCCATTTCTGGAAGGCTTTGGTAAAACTTCTGGTAGCCGCCTTGCACGCGGCCCGCCTACTCTTTCCCCGCCACACCTACCGGCGGAGCATGGTTATCGTATTCGCGCTGCTGCTGAATGGTGCGGGTCTTCCGGCGGGAAGAGCGCAAACCATGGAGACGATCACCAACAGCATCATCGCCATCGAGGGCTTGTTGTCCAACGTGACCTCGACACAGGAGGTGGTTTACGCCGGGGATATGGGCTTTTCGCCATCCGACTTATTGACTTGGACACGGCAATTGCGTCAAAAGGCGGGCCTGCCCACGGGGCCGATTCCGAAGGCGGTGTTCGTGAGTAGTTCCGTCTGGCCCAATGGGGTGGTTCCCTATACCTACTCGATCAACATGCCCATCGCGACGAGCAACATGTTCGAGGCGGCCATCGGGGAATGGCAACAGGCCGCCAACCTGAATTTCATCCACTTCACGGGCCATCCTTCCGGACCCAATTATATTTTGGTCCAGACCAACAAAGAGGGCAACTCGGAGATCGGCATGGCTTATAACCGGGGCCAGACCATCAATCTGGACAGCAACGCGGACTTGGCGGAGTGCGAGCACGAAATCGGCCACGCATTGGGCATGCTGCATGAGCAGAGCCGCCCGGACCGGGACACCTATGTGAAGATTCATTGGGCGAACTTTTTGGCATCGCTCGGGGATCCACGGACGAACATCAACTTCGCCATTTTTACCAACGCGACCTCCTTTGGCCCTTACGACTATGCCTCGGTTGAACACTATCCAAAATGGGATGGCCACACGGCGCGAATCCCTCCCGATCCCGCCTGCGACGATCCCGGCTGCATCCAAATCGAGCCGTTGGAACCGTATTACTCTGCGGCTGGGAGCCCGGACCTGTATTACGGTGCGCGGAACCTCAGCGGCGGAGACAAAGTCGGAATGGCAGCCACCTATGGCACCCCGCGCACGATCAGCGGGCATGTTGCCAATGGGTTAAACGGACCGTTCTACGGCGTCACGGTCACCATTTCCGGCGGCAGCAGCTATCGCGGCCCGGCGGCCGTGACCACAGACGTTTACGGCAACTTTAGTTTCACCGGCATTCCCAATAACAGCGGATTGTTCGTCATCACCCCAACGCTCAGCGGCCATTTCTTTTATTATCCCGCTTGGAATGTCACGGTCGGAACGAATGACTATTCGGGCATCCTTTTCACTGATGCCGACAACTCCCCGCCCACGATCACGATTGATTCGCCCGTCAACACCAGCTACCAGGTCGCCCCGGCGGTCTCGGGCAGCGCCGCCGATACCAACGGCATCGCCGACACCGGCGTGGCACAAGTGAACGTCGCTTTTTCCAGGACTTCCGACAACGTTTGGTGGAATTTTGGCGATCGCGTCTGGGGCACGACCGTTTTGAATCCACTCTTGGACATCACGCCGGCCGACGGCACCAACTCGTGGAGTAATTTCTTGCCCGCTGATTTGGCCGACGGTGAGTATGAGGTCCAAGTACAAGCCGTTGACAATGCAGCCAACGCTTCCCTCTGGATAACGCGCAAATTCACCATCGATAACACGCCACCGATACTGGCTTTCACCCCGCTCACCAACAACGCATCCGTGTTCGACTTATCAGGGATCGGCGGTTCGATCAACGAGGCGGGAGCCGTGCGGTTCCGCATTGAACAAGTCGACGCCGGCGCCACCAATTATTGGAATGGCTCCAAGTGGGTTAGCGATCCTTCGGTTTATCTGGCCGCCACGGTCACCGGCGGCAACTGGACTCCGGCCGGCGGCGTGGGACTGCTGAATCGCGGGCAAACTCGTTCCGGCCCGTATCGCCTGCGGGTCATGGGCACGGATGTCGCCGGCAATGTCGGCACCCTGGAAATTGTGGTGAATCGCTCCGCGCCCGACACGACGCCGCCGCTGGTCACCTTGGACAACCTCGCAAACGGGGCGGTCTTGACCAACCAATTCTTGCCAACGCTTGCCGGCTCAGCCACTGATCCCGAATCCGGCATTACCTTGGTCCAAGTTCATTTGTATCGCTACAGCAACGGCGCCGCGCTTTATTGGAACGGTTCCGCTTGGGATTCCACCCCGGCCGAGTTGGCGGTGTTTTACAACCCCACCAATGCGGCCTGGCAGGTCAACTCGCCCTTGCCTTCCGGCACCGACCTTCCCAATGGCGGTTACGGCGTCGAAGTTTACGCGCTAAATGGTGAAGTTTCCGCCCGCAACCGGGATTTGTTTGTCAACTTTTCCGTGGATTATCACCCGGTCTATGTCTTCACTTACGGCAGTCAGAATCAGCCCTATCCCAACCAGAGCTGGACCGATGGCCGCAACTGGAGTGTGGGCAGCGTCCCGACCAGCAATGCCTGGGTCATCATCAACAACTTCTCGCCGGATAACACCGGCTTGGGAAACATTCCCCTGTACCGCTTGGACATTCAAGGGGGCCAGCTGACGACTTATGGCATGGAGCTGCAAATGTTGAATCTCTCCGGCGGCACGCTCGCCGGAGGCACGATTACGATCGCCGGCAACGGAGTCTGCAACTGGAGCGGCGGCACGCTCAATAGCCGGTTGACGATTCCCACGAACGCAACCTTTAATATCGAGGGGGCGGCGGACAAGAGCCTCAGCCAGAACATCACCATTGACCTGGCGGGAAATGCCACCTGGAGCGGCCAGGGCAATGTCAACACCAGCGCCGGCAGCGGCCTGACCAACAACGGCACGTTCACCGTGCTCAACGACGCGCTGGTCACCTTTGGCGGGGGCGCGCCCCAGGCCGTGTTCGTCAACAACGGCACTTTCGCCAAGGGCGCCGGGACCAAAACCACCTTCACCGCCAGCAATAATGGCATGGCGTTCAACAACAATGGCACCATCGATGTTCAAAGCGGCCTGCTCGCCCTCGGCGGCGGGGGCACCGGCAACAACGGCACCTTCCGCGCCGGCGCGGGGGCCCGCCTGGACTGGACCGCCGGCTCCGTTTTCGTCAATGGCAACACGACCTTTGACGGACCGGGCACCAACCGCGTCAGCGGCGCCACGCTCACCTTGGGCGACGGTCCCAGCATGCTCACGGGCACGAACAACTTGGA
>CAIYZC010000052.1 GCA_903930565.1 uncultured Pedosphaera sp. | reverse complement strand
TTCCACGGCGGGATCGGGTGTGTTCGTAACGAGCGGGAAGAGGGTTTCGCCAGCCACCAGTTGGTGGACCTGGACCGCACCGCCGTTGACCGACCAGGCGAGGACGGGGAGGCGGCCGGGTGCAAGCCCGGCAAATTGGTCGGTGGCGACTTGGAGCGAAAGGGAGTGACTGCCCCGCACTTCCAAATGCAGGGAAGCGCCGTTCACGGTCGTGCTGACCGCCCCGGTTTGACAGATCCAATTGTATGCGGAGAGCCCGGCGAGCAGGGCGGGATCGGTGACGGGGATCACCGCCGCGGACAGTCCGACGGCTCCGGCCAAAAACAGGGCCGCCGATCCCCCACCCCGAAGCCAAAGAGGAAAGCGCATCACAACCCCCAGTCCCCGCGGTGTTGCGGTTTCACCCAGGCGACGGTTTCCGGTTGGCCGGGGGCGGTCATCGCCGCGCCGTCCCAGTCGATGCCGTGGCCGAGGCGCAGGGCGAGCAGGCCGGAGGCGCCGATTTCGGTGACGTGACCGCCGATTTCAAAAGGCGAAAAGGTCTTGCCGTTGCCGCGGCAGGCGTCGAGCCATTCCAGCATGTGGCGTTCGCGGGGGGCGCGCGGGAGGGTGGTCGGCACGGCTTTGACGGCGTCGTGGTTCGTGCCGCCGAAGGCGGGCTCGCCCTTCATTTGGATATGGAATTCGTTGTTCCACAACCCGGCCGAAAGCGTGCCGGCGTCGCCAATGATCAGGCAGCCATTTTCGCGGACCTTGCCGTAACTTTCCTTCATGCCCGCTGTGGCCTCGGGCGGCGGCAGGGCGCCGCCGGTGTAGAACCGCACGGTTACCGGGCCACGCTTCCCGCGCGCGGGGAAGCTGAACTTGACCTCGCAGGACTTGGGGAAGCTGGGCAGCGCGAGGGCGGTGCCGGAAACCTCAATGCGCGTGGGGTAGTCCAAATCCAGCGCCCGGACCGGCAGGCTGAACGCATGGCAGCAAAAGTCGGCCAGCGAACCGCCACCGAAATCGAACCACCCGCGCCAATTGCCCGGATGGTAAATCGTCGGCTGGTAGGGGCGGACGGGGGCGGGGCCGAGCCAGAAATTCCAATCAAACCCGGTGGGGATCGGCGCGGCTTCGGCGGGCATGGGCACGCCGTTTGGCCAACTGTGGGGCGGATGCCAAATATGAACCTCGCGCACCGGTCCCAGCACGCCGGCCTGGATGATTTCCAGGCTGCGGCGGAAATTGGCGGAGGCGCTGCCCTGGTTGCCGGTTTGGGTGACCACTTTGGTTTCGCGCGCGATGGCGGCAATTTGCCGGGCTTCGGCGACGGTGTGGGTGAGCGGCTTTTCGCAATAGACGTGCTTGCCGGCGCGCATGGCGGCGGCGGAAATGGCGGCGTGCCAGTGGTCGGGCGTGGCGATGACCACGGCGTCCACCGATTTCTCCTTGTCCAGCAAGTCGCGGTAATCGTGGTAGTTTTTGGCGGCGGCGACGTCCGGATCGAAGGCTTTGCGGGTGAAGGCCAGGCGGTTTTCATCGAGGTCGCAAAGCGCGACGATGTTGGCCTCCAGCAGGGTCAATTCCTTCATGAGGCCCTGCATTTGGCCGCCCAAACCGATGCAGGCGACATTCAAGCGGTTGCCGGGCCCGGCGGCGAGCAGGCGGCGGGGACGCAGCAGGGGGAGGGCGGCGACGCCGGCGGTGGCGGTGGCGGCCGTGCGCAAAAAGGCCCGGCGATTGGGGAGGGTTGGTTTCACGTGGTGGTGATGGGTGGTGGTGGTGGTTGAGTTGAGGCTTTTCAGGCGCGGGGGCGTACTACCGGGAAAAAAAATGGGGCGGGTGGTGGGGGCTGATGGGCGCATTGATAGACCGACTCTTTCCGGATGGGGCGGCCGGCTGGAAGCCGGCGGTCCCAGGGGTGGGGGTTTTCACGGGATCGGTGGCTTCAGGGAATGCGAACCCGCAAGCCGTCATAGGCGAGGTCGATGCCGGGGGGCATCTCGGCTTGGGAGGCGTCGTGGTCGTAATCGTGGGTGAGGTGGGTGAAGTAGGTGCGGCCGGCGGCGATGCGGCGGGCGGCAGTCAGGGCCTCATCCAAGCACATGTGGGTGGGATGCGGTTCGCGGCGCAGGGCGTCGAGCACGACCACCTCCACGCCCCGGATAATCTCGACGACCGGGAGGGGCACTTCCTTGCAATCGCTCAGGTAGGCCAGTTTTTTGCGGCCGGCTTGCACGAACAGGAAACCGAGGGTGGTCATCCGGCCATGGGGCAATTCGAAGGGGATGATCTCCAAATCCCCCAAGCGGAAGGGGCCGGTGATGAGATGTTCCTCGGGCGCGAAGTAGCCTTTGGGCCAAGGCCCGTCGGTGAAGGCATAAATGAAAACCCGGCGCAGGGCGGTCATGGTGAGCTCGTTGGCGTAGATGGGCAGGCGGCCGTTGCGCAGGTCGCAGAACCGCCGGCAATCGTCCAGCCCCATCACATGGTCGGCGTGCGAATGCGTGAAGATGACGGCGTCCAGCCAGTCAATCTTTTCGCGCAGGCACTGGAGGCGGAATTCCGGCGTCGTGTCCACGACCAGCTTGGTGGCGGGCGTGGCGACGTAGATGGACGGCCGCGTGCGCCAGTTCTTGGGGTTAGCCAGGAACTCCGGCGGATACTCCTTGCCGAT
>CAIYZC010000051.1 GCA_903930565.1 uncultured Pedosphaera sp. | reverse complement strand
GCCGACCATGAATCCTGAGCCGCCCCTGCCGTTGCCGGTCGAAATCCCGCGCCAATTGCGCGCCTTCGCCCGTGCCCGCCGCCGCTGGGCCGCCGCCCGCGCGCTCGGGGAATCCGGCCTCGCGCTTGGCGTCGGGTTGGCGGGCGTCGCGGTCATTGAAGGTTTCGCCCGGCCGGGCCTTTCCGGCCGCATCGCCTTGTCCGCCACCGTCGAAGGGTTGGCCGGGCTTTGGCTGCTCGGCCGCGTGGGGCGGGCGTGGTTCGTGCGTCCGACGCTCCCCCAATTGGCCCGGGATTTGGAGCAGGCCGCCGGTTGGGCGCCCGAAGAAAGTATTTGGTCCGCGGTGGAAATGGCCGGCACCGCCGCCCCCCATCCCGCGCCCGGCATCAGCCGCTGGATGTTGGCGCAAACCGTCGCCCGGGCCGCCCGGCAAATCGCCGCGTTGAACCCCTCCGCGCTGCTCGACCGCCGGCCGGTTTGGCGCGTTTGGCGGCGCACCGGCGCGGTGGCGGCGTTGCTCCTCTTGGCGGCGCTTGGCGGTGCCGCCGGCCGCCTCCGCCTCGCCGCGAATCCCTACGCTTCCGCGCTGGCCCTGTCCCGGGTTCAGTTCGTGGTCACCCCGGGTGATTGCACCGTGGGGGAGGGGACCAATCTGATCGTGCGCCTCACCACCGATCGCTTGCCCGAGGCGGGCAAACTAACCGTGGCTTGGGCCGATGGCAGCCGGGAATCCCTGCCCCTCAATCAAACCGGCACCCATGCCTTTCAAGTGGAGTTGCCCGGGGTGGGGCAGTCGTTTCATTACCAAGTGCTGGCCGCCGGGGCCGAGAGTCCCGTCTTCGCCGCCCAAGTCATCGCCGCGCCCAAGCTGACACGCCTCTCCCTCACCATCCAGCCCCCCGCCTACACGGGATGGACCAATCAAACCATCGCGGGCGGCAGCGCGGATTTCCTGGCCGGCAGCCGGCTCACCCTCACCGCCACCCCCGTCGGCTCCGCCGTGGCCCTGGCCGAAATGGTCCCGGCCGAAGGTGCCGCCGTGCGCCTGGAGCCCGCCACCAACGGTGTTTGGCAACTCGCGTTGTCCCCCACCAACAGCCTTCGCTACGCGGTCCGGCTCACCGGCGAAAACCGGCTGGTCAGCGGTGCCGGCGAGGCCGACCAAACGCTCACCCTGACCCCCGATTTGCCGCCCACCGCGAGCCTCTCCGCCTTGGGCGCCGAGTTCGGCCTGGTGCAACGCGATGAGCTGCTGCCGCTCACCATTCAAGCCGCGGATGACGTCGGCCTGCGCCGTGTCGATTTGGTCCTGCTCGGTTCCAGTTTGCAGTCCACCCAGCGCACTCTGTTCACCGTGCCGCCGGGCGGGGCCGTGCGCGACTTCGCCGCCGCGCCGAATCTCGCGCTCGCCGATTTCCCCACCCAGCCGGGGGACGAATTGCAATTCTTCGTCGTGGCCACCGACCTCCTGGGCCAGACCAACGCCTCCGCCCCGCTGGGCTTCACGGTGGCGCCGCCCGAGAAATCCGCCGCCGCCCGCCTGGCCGCCCGCTTGCGCACGCAAGTCGCCGCCCTCCTCGCCGCCGGGGAAAACCTGCGCGGCACCCGCACCGCCTGGCTCACGGCCGGACGCCATTGGCGGGAACAGGAAGCCGCCACCCGCACCGACACCTCCGCCCTCATCCTGAGCCGCATCGCCGAACTCGGCCGCGAAGTGGACCGCGCCGGGGAGGCCTTGATCGGCGAGTCCCGCACGAACGATGTCCCCGAGGCGCGGTTCCTCTACCGCCTGGGCACCTCCCTTTCCGCCTGGGCCGGCGGGCAAGGCCGCGTGTTGGCCCGCGAGCTCGGCGCCGCCACCCAGGCGCCCGCCGAGGCCGCCCCCGCGCAATTCGCCCGCGGCGACGACCTCCTCGCCCTCGCCACGGCCGATGTCACCAAATTCACCCACGTCGTCGCCGTGCTCCAAGGCGCGTTGGAGAGCGACGTGCTCGCCACCCGCAGCCAACTGGCCCAGGCGCGCTACCAGCGCGTCTTCCCCGTCCTGCGCGGCGAGGCGGAATCCCTCGCCGACGCCCTCGCCCCCGCCGGCGGCCTGGATGCCACCTATTACTCCGGCATTGAATTGAAAGGCCGCGTGCTGGACCGCCAGATCCAAGCCCCCCGCCTGACCAACCTCGCCCCCGGCGGCCGCCGCGAGAATTGGAGCGCCCGCTACGAAGGCGCCTTGAACGTGCCCGCCGCCGGCGATTGGACCCTCGCGTGCGTGGCGGACGACGGAGTGCGCCTGCTGTTGGATGGCGACTCCCTCCTGCCCGCCGCCGCGTGGGGCGCGCATGCCGCCACCGAATACCGCGCCGACCGTACCCTGACGGCGGGCTGGCATCCCGTGGTCATCGAGTTTTACCAAGGTTCCTCGGAATCCAAGTTGGAGTTCCTCATGGCCCGGCGCGGGGAACCGCTGGTCGAGGTGCCCGCCCACCGCCTCCGGGCCAAGTCCGCCCCCGAACCCGCCCCCGCCCCGCCGGGCGCGCGGGTCGTGGACGCCGCCACGCGCGAGTTGCTCCGCACCCGTCTCGGCGCCGGCCTCGCCGTTCCCGCCGGCGTGCCGTCCGCCCTCGCTCCGGTCACCAACGTGGTCAACCTGCCCAAACTCACCGCCCTGGTCGCCGCCGGCGCGCCCGCCGGCGCGGAGCTCACCGCCCAACTCCCCGCGCTGCCGACGTGGGACACCGCCGCGGGCCGCACCGCCGAAGGCCGCGCCGACGACCTCACCGCCCTCGCCGGCGAGGCCCGGCGCCTCCTGCGCGAGGAGTTGGAGCGCCACCGCTGGGAATACGAGGGCTCCGCTGCGCTCAAGCCCGTCCAAACCGCCCTTCAAGAGTTGCGGACCATCAACGAACAACTCCGCCGCCTCCCCTGGAACGACCACAAACACCTGGCCGCCGCCGAACAGGCCCAGGTCGAGTTGGCGAAGGTCTGGCAGGCGGAACTCGCGCGCGCCACCACTGAAGCCGCGCACGAGCTTTTCAACGAAGCGCGCCGTCCCGAGGCCACCTTGGCCGAGCGCATCGGCGCCCTCCAGGCCGCCGCCCAAGCCGCCGATCAACTCGCCCCCGCCGTGGCCAAACTCGCCCCCGTGCTCGCCGCCGACCGCGGCAAGAATTCCATGGGCGATGAAGTCGACCGCCGGCTCAACGAAATCAACGACCGCTTCCGCGAACTCAACGACGCCCAGGAACGGCTGAACCGCGAGGCAGTGGCCGGCCAGGCCCGCGCCGCCCTCCCCGCCGCCCGCGCCCTCGCCCGGGCCACCCCGGACGCCCATACCCCGGCGGACGACCCCAATTACGCCGCCGCCCATGCCGCCGCCGAACGCGTCGCCGAAGCCGAGCGCGTCATCGGCGACTACCAGAACGCCGCGCACCTCGAAGCTCTCGCCGGTGCCACCCCGCAGACCGCCGACGCCCCCGCCCTCGCGCGCGAATTGCGGAATATCGCCAACCAAACCGACCGCAATCCGCCCAGCCTTGCCGCCGCCATTCCGCCGCCCATGCAGCAGGCCGGCGCCGCGCTCGCCGCCGGCCAAACCACCCCCGCGGCCGCCGCCGATCAACTGGCCAAGCCCCGCCTCGCCCTGTCCCTTGAAGCCGCGCGGCTGAACCGCCAGGGCGACCGCCCCGCCGCCACCGCCTACGAACTCCTCGGTCAGGATTTGGGCAAAGTGCTCAACCAACCCGCCGGCCTGGACGCCCCCACGCTGCAACCGCTCACCGACCGCGCCCTCGCCCTCGCCGGCGCCAAGGGCGACGCCGCCCGGCAGGCCGAAATCCAGGCCGCCCAGGCCCGCGCCGCCCAACTCGCCGCCGAACACCCCGCGAGCCCGCTCGCCCTCGCCAAAGAG
>CAIYZC010000050.1 GCA_903930565.1 uncultured Pedosphaera sp. | reverse complement strand
TCTTGGTGACCAGCGGCAAATGCCAGTCGGGGGTGGACACATTCAAGCAACCCAACAACAACAGGGTGAGCTCGCCGTTCTTCGGCGGATTCCAAGCGTGCAGGACCCGCCAATTCGCCCCGCCCAAGGGCTTGCCCCCGGCTTGAATCCGGAAATTTAACCGCCAATCCAACCAGTCTTGGAAGAGATATTTGCAACTCTTGTTTCCCGGCAGATACGACCTGGGCAAGTCCACCGGAAACGGCTCGGTGGGGAGCAGCCTCAGCGTCTGCGCCCGCGGCAAGCTGGTCAACACAAAGGCCGCATGGGACTGAACCCCCAGAAGCACGCCTTGGCGCCGGGCCAAATCCAGACGGCCCGACTTGGTTTCCTGAAATGTTCGACCCGCGGGAAACTTCTCGCTGGTGGTGTCACACTGCCACTTGGTTTGAAAGCCGAGGTCGCATTCAATCTCCACTTGAGTGGCTTCGACGATTTGCTCATAGGCGGCGTAAATCGCCCGGGGCTCCGCATTGCCAAAGACGCGCAATCGGCCGAGCTTGCGGCCGAGTTCGGCGACTTCGTTGGTGGCCCAACTCAGCTCCCCTTGCGCGGCCAACCGGGCGGCGGCCGCTTCCTGGCCCAGCGCCACCGCCGCCTTCAACTCCGCCGCCTGCGCCGCGAGCTCGCTTTCCCGGGCTTTGAGCTGCCGTTCATTGGCTTCCAACTCGATGTCCTTGCGGCGCAACAGATCGTCTTTTTCGCGTCCGCGGCTCGCCAGCTCCTTCTTTTCCTCGATCAAATTGGCGGTGAAAACGTAAACCCCGAGCCCCGCGGCCACCAACAGGACCGCAACCAAGTAACGGTTCATGGCAAAAGCAACCGGTTCACTTCGCGGGCCTGGCTTTCAATCTGGGCAACCACGGCGCGCCGGAACTCAGCCAAAACGCCTTCCAAGCGAGGCTTCAGGGTGCCATCATTCCAATTCAAGAGGGCCTGCTCGTAATCCGCCGCCAGTTGCACCGGGTCCGGCTTGGCCGTGAGGGAATCATTTAGGCGGGCCAGCAGAAACTCCGAGGCCTTCTCCACCCCGAGCCCGGCGGCACCGCCGATCGCCGTGGCGAGCGGGGGACCGAGCTTGTCCACCGTGAGCAGTTTCAGCCCCGTGCCCGCCAAAAAGCCCGACGCGGTGGCCACGGTTTTCCGCTCGGCCGAGGATAGGGCGTCCTTTGGCAGCCCCGCGAGAATGGCCTCCGTTATCCGCACCTCGGGCTTTTCTTTGGCCAGGATCGTTTCCAAAGGAATCGCCCGGACGGCCTTGACCACTTGGTTCGAGAGGTGCTCATCGAAAACGCGCCCCAGATCCTCCGCAATGATTTGTTGGAAGCATTCGATCATGCGCGAGCGGGTGGTGGCTTCGACCCCCTTTGCCCATTCGATTAATTCCTGGCGCAATTCCTGGGCTTGCAACTGACTTTGAACTTCGCGCTCCAAAAACGACCGAAATTCCGGGCTGGAAACCAAGCCGCCCGCATCCAAATTGCGGGTCGCCCTGAGCCGCGCGCCCGTGCCCAACAACCGCGTGATCGTGTCGGAGATGGCCACCTTTCGTCGAGTCAAAAAGCCCGCCCGCCACTGCCGCAACCCGGCCGCATGATCCGCGTCCAAAACCGCCTCGTAATCGCGCAGGCGGAGGCGGATCAAGGCGTGATCCTTGGCGGCCCCCGCGGCGGCCGGTTGGCCGCCCACCGGGCTCTCCTGCGCCGGAAGCCCAGGGATCAGGGCGAGCAAAGCCGCCACAACGAGGAAACTCGCCCCGAGGCTCCGCCACCATCCCAGTCCGGTTATTTGCCGATCTTGGTTTTCCATTTTAGCGATTCTTTCTTGCTGCAAACGCAGCCCGACTCAGTCCCAGGCTTGCCTAGGGTGAGCTCCCTCAACGCAAAGATGCTGAGGTTGAATTTTTAAGCGCAATTTTTGGCCAATGACAATCCTTTTTAGCGCCACTGAGCCAATCGAGCCCGCTTCCCGCCGCGGGTTCAAGCCGGCGGGTCGTTCCGAGGCTTGCCAAACCTATCCCGTGCGGGCATGATCCCCGCCATGCAATCCCACGAATTGTTGCGGGAAGTGTTTCAGAAGGGCAGCGCGAAAC
>CAIYZC010000049.1 GCA_903930565.1 uncultured Pedosphaera sp. | reverse complement strand
GTGGGCGAGTGGGTGACTTGGTAAAACGCCGGTCCGGCGTTGGTGGCGTAGGCGCTGTTCGGCATTCCGGGGGTGCCGAGGTTGGCGGGGATGGGCAGGGCGGCGGTGGCTTCCAACCAATTGCCGTTCATCCGCAGCAAGACCTCGTTCCAACCCCGCAGCCAGCGCGCTTGGAATTGGAGCGTCGCGGTTTGCCCCGCGGCCAGCGAATTGGGGTTGAGCGCCACCTGGCAGGAATTCACCGCGGTCCACATCCGGTCGCTGCAACGAAGGTGCAGGGAATGCGCGCTGTTGCAACCCGCGTTCTCCCAACTGGAGCGGACGAAGCAACCTTGGAAGGCCCAGTTGGCCACGCCGGCTTCGAAATCGGGATTGGTGACGTAATTGACGCCGTTGGCATCCGCCACCACGAGGTTGTCCACGAGACATTCGCCGGAATCGAGCAACCCGATTTGCGCGTAATCGATCGCGGGATCGTAATTGGCGCCGTTGTCGAGCACGCCGGTGTTCTTGACCGTGACCCAGGTGGATTTGTGGGTTTCATCGCTGTCGGCCCAGTTGGCGGCCAACCGGTGGTTGGCGTGCGGGTCGATGAGTTCCAGGCTGCTGCCGCCGCCGGCGGACCAAGCCCCCCAACGGCCGCCCACGCCGTAAGTGACTTCATCCTGGACCACATAGATGGTGTTGGTGCCATAAGCGGATTGCGGCATGGCCAAGGCCACCCGTTCCCCGTTGTGCGACAGTTTGCCGCCCCAATTGCCCACGGAATTGGTGGCGTTGAGGTTGGGGTATTTGGCCCACAGGTTGGCGAGGTCCGAGGCGACCACCAGATAGCCGCCCGGCGGGAGCGTGGTGTTGCTGGGAAACGTGAACGACACCCCCGCCGTCATCCGCCACGCGCCGAGGTTCAGAACGTTTGTGCCCTGATTGTAGAGTTCCAGGTACTGGTCCGCAGCGTTGCCGGTGATCGGATCGTACATCAGTTCGTTGATCGCCACGTCGGCGATCCGGATGGCGCTGTTGTTCGTGCCCGGCGTGCGGGCGCCCAGGAAATAAAAATCATTCGCCCCGTCCGGCCAGCGCCCGAAGGAAACGCCATCCGCCTGCGCCTCGTATTGCAGGGCGTCCAAGACCCGTTGTTGGTCGGGCTGGAAGAAGTACACCGTCCCGCCCGCCGGATTGAGCGCGAAATTCAACTGGGCGGCGGGAACGGTCAGGAATCCGCCGGCGGGAATCACGGTGGCGGCGGGCAGGACGCTTTTGTTGGTGGCGGGGTCATCGGTCAGGATGCAACCGGAGAGATCGACCGCGGCCGCGCCGTGGTTGTAAAGCTCCACAAACTCCGGCACGGCCGGGTTTTCGGAGTGCGCCAGAATTTCGTTGAGCACCACGTTGCGCCGCGGACCGGGGCGAAAGGCCTCGGCCTGGCCGGGCGAGCCGCCCACCACATCGCTGATATCCCACGCGCGCGGATCCCCTTCGCCGTAGGTGGGATTGCCCAGCACGAGCGAGTGCCCGGTGCCGTCCGCCGCCACCGGCCAGGGGAAAACATTGGAGAACGGAATGACCAGCAGCACGTGGCCGTGCTCATCGTTCAATTGCACGGTGCCGCTTTTTTTCAGGCTCCCGCCGTACGGGCCCAGGACATTCGTCACGCCGTACACCGACTGCAGATCGCCCGGGGCGGCGGCCACCACCAAGAAGGAACCGCCGGCCATGATCGTGCCGGGCGGAAAGGTGTAGTTGATGCTCCCGCCGGTCAGTTGGTAGCCGCTGATGTCCTGGAGCCAAGGGTTGGAATTGTACAATTCCAAGTACTCCAGATTATAGGCGTCGGTGCGCGGCGCGGGCTGGTACATGATCTCCGAGACGGCGATGGGCGTGGTGCGGGCGCAGGGGCCGAGCGGCTCGTGCGGATTGACCGGCGTCGCCACCACGTTGTTGGTGGTGACGGCGGCCAGGGGCAGGAACTGCGCGGAGGTGAGCGCCGCGGGGTTGTGACTGCTGACCGCCAGGCCGACATAAATCTGGCCGCCCATGGACAGGTTGGTGGCGCCCAGGACGGTCCAGTTCCAGCCGTCGTAACCGGCATAGGCGCTGAACACGCCGCCCAACCGCTTCAGCCGCAACCAAGTGTTGGGATAATTGTCGGGAAAGGTCCCCGCCGTAACGGCCAGGCCGTTGGTGGTGGCGCGGTATTCGAGGAAGGCGCCGTTCATGACCGGGGTGGCCAGGGCGGCCGC
>CAIYZC010000048.1 GCA_903930565.1 uncultured Pedosphaera sp. | reverse complement strand
GTTGAGCAGCACGGGGGCGGCGGCCAAAGGGCCGGCGCACAGCAGGAGCACCAGGCAAAACCAGAACCGGCGGCTCAAGTCAAATCGGGGCAAATGGGTTCTCATATCGGCAAGCATCGTGGTTTAGGGTGAAGTTCAGTTAGCGCGGTTCCAGCTTGGAGCCCCCGCCCGCCATCGGGAACTGGGCGAGTCGCGCCCAGGGGTGGGCGAGTCGCGCCCACCCGCCGCGCCCCCGGGGAAAACAAAAGGGCTCCGCGACGACGAACGCCACGGAGCCCGGCAGTTCTCCCAGCGGGAGGCGCAAATCTCACTCCTCGTCCAAATCGGCGTCCTTCGCCTCGGGGTAAAGCGCCGCGTCCAACTGACCGCGTTGGATGAGGTCCTGCAAATCGCGGCGGATGGTTTTGCGGGAGACGGCGTATTCGCGCGCCAGGTTGGAGACGTTCGGCCGGCCGGGGGCGGCGCGGAGGCGGTTCAGCAGGTCATGCTGGCGGGCCAGGCGTTCGGTAAACCGGCGCTCGGGTTCCGTGGCGGAGATTTTTTCGGCCTTTTCCAAGGCTTGCAGGACGTGGATGGTCTCCCCCATGCCACACTCCGCGAGCGCTTTGCCGACGAGTGCGTCGAGTTCGTCCAGGTCCACCGGTTTTTCCAGGACATAATGCGCGGCCAAGGGGCCCTGCAACGCGGCGAGTTGCCCGCGAATTTCCAAGGTGCCGGAAATGACGATGATCGGCACATGGGCGGCCAGGGCTTTGAGCCGGGGGATGAAGTCAGTGCCGAACTCCCCGTCCGCCAACACATGGTCCAAGAGAATCAAATCGGGCACCCGCTGTGCGACGGCCGCCAGGGCCGCGGTGCCGGAGGCCACGCAGGTGAGTTGGTACCGCTGCAAGGTCTTGGCGTAGTACCGAAGTTGCCTTGGTTCATCCTCCACGATCAGGATGGCGGCGGCGGCCGTTGCATTCATCGGTGCAGGCTAGGGCAAAAGCCGTTCCGCGCCAATGGGCGAGTCGCGCCCAGGGGGGGGCCGCCCGGCTCACTCCCGGGGAAGGATCAAGCGAAACGCGGTGCCCCGGCCGGGCGCGGACTTCAAATGGATGCCGATGCCTTCCTGCTGCGCCAGGGTATAAACCACGGACAAACCCAAGCCCGTGCCGCGATTGGCGCCCGTGTGCTTGGTGGTGAAAAAAGGTTCAAAAATCCGCTCCCGCACATCCCGCGGGATCCCCGGACCGGAATCTTCCACCAATAGCTCCAAATAGCGCGCCGCCGGACGCGGCCGCAGGAGGCAACCGTCATAGTTTTCCCGGGCGGCAGTTTCCAAAGCGACGCGCAGCCGTCCCTTGCCGGCCAGGGCCTCCGCGGCGTTCACGACCAAGTTGAGCAGCATCTGCCCGAGTCGGGCGCTCGACACGGCGGCCGCCACCGCGTCCCCCTCCAACTCCAACTTCACCTCGATGCCCGCCAGAAACGGTTTGCTCAGGAGGTTCAGCGTATCCCGCACCACCTCCGCCACCGGCCCCGC
>CAIYZC010000047.1 GCA_903930565.1 uncultured Pedosphaera sp. | reverse complement strand
TTCCCAGAGGTAGATCACCGCGACCACGAGGACCATCAATTGGAGTTCACTCATGGCGGAACGGCCCGCAGGCGGGCGCGGTCAATCAAAAGCCGGTGGGCCGGTCGTCGGAGGGGCTGGTGGGCGGAGGGCTGGGCGGGGTGCTCTTGCCGGTGAAGAGGCGTTTGACAAAGCTGACGCACGCGGCGATGCCAACCGCGACCAGTTTCCAGCCTTTCTTCAGAAATAGCAGGAGCGCGCCGAAGAGGCCGGTTTTGACGGCAACCACCGCGGCACCGCCGGTCACCAAGGCCGCCAGGCCGTATTTGGCGATCTTGTCGCCCTGCCGGTATTCGGCGTAGCGTTCGCCCGCCTTGAAGTCGTAGCCCGTCAGGAGCTTTTGGTAAGTGGGCAGGGTGGCGTCCAGCTCGGAGGGGTTCACGATGAGACTCACTTCCATGACCCCTTTGCGGCCGAGGAGCCGGGTGTTGTAATTGACCACCGGGCGGCCGTCGGCTTCGGCGCGGACGGCCCATTCCAAGTTATGGGTGTCCGGATTGTATTTGGGCGGCTGGGCCCAACCGGTGACGTGGAGCGGGGTGCCGCCCAGGCGTTGGCGCTCCGCATTGGAGGCTTCCGTGCCGTCGCGGATGGATTTGAGGAGGGCATCGGCATCCAATTTGTCGCGGTCGGCATCCTTGATGTAACCGGTGGCGCTGAATTCAAAGACCACGAACCATTTTTCCCCTTTCGGCCGGAGCAGGGCCATTTCGGAGCCGCTGATGGGGTTGCCCGAGGCTTTCAGCAACATCTGAGTGTCCTCCGGGCTGGCCAGGACGTAGCCCTCCGGCACCTGAAATTCGGCAATGTCGCGCATGGACGCCTTGGCCGGACCGACGAGCCATTTGATTTTGGAGGCCGGCGACGCGTTGGTCTCATCATCGGCCCGGCTGGGGCGGGCGGAGACGAGAGCAAAGAGCAGGCAGGCGACGCGAAGGAATGGAGGGATTTGCCGGGTGAACATAGGTGGGTGCCGGGTGGGGCCTGGGTTTTTAGTTTTTTGCGCGGGGCGAAGATCGCCGGATTGCCGCTTCCGGTCAAGGCCGGGATGCGGCGGCGGCGGGTTTTTAGTAGCGCGTGATGGTTTCGTGCAAGTCGAGGACCACGCGGCAGACCTGGGTCCAGGCGGCGACTTCGGCGGCGGGCAGGCCGGGGCTCGGGGCCGGGGAGAAACCACTGGTGAAGAGTTTTTGGGCGTCCGCGGGCTGGGCCTGATAATATTCGCGCTGCGCGGCGAGCAAGCGGGTGAGGGAGGCGCGTTCGCGGGGGGCGGGTGGCCGGGCGAGGGCGCGCTCGAAGAGACGGTTCAGGCGGCTTTCATCGGTGCCGGGCGTGGCCGGATCGAGGAGGCGCACGGCCAGCACCCGGGCGGCCTCCACGTAGGCCGGGTCGTTGAGCAGGGTGAGGGCCTGCTGGGGGGAGTTGGAGACGTTGCGCGCGGCGGTGCATTCCTCGCGGGCGGGCGCGTCGAAATTCGCCAGGGAAGGATTGAGGAAGGTGCGCTGCCAGTGGGCGTAGAGGCCGCGCCGGTATTGCCGGTCATCCGCCTCGGCGGGGTAATCGCGGTTGGGGAATTGGATGTTGGCGTAGTAACCGGCGGGTTGATAGGGGTGGGCGCTGGGGCCGCCGAGATCGGGATTGAGCAGACCGGCGATGGCCAGGGCGTTGTCGCGGATGAATTCGGCGTCCAGCCGGCGCGGCGATTGCGCGGCGAGTAAACGGTTGGCGGGGTCGAGTTCGCGCAGTTCGGGCCGGGGATTGGAGGATTCGCGGTATGTGGCGGACTGCACCAACAGGCGGACCATGTGTTTCACGTCCCAACCGTGGTCCACGAATTCCACGGCGAGCCAGTCGAGGAGTTCGGTGTGCGCGGGCCATTCGCCCTGGGCGCCGAGGTCGTCCACCACGGCCGAGAGCCCCGTGCCGAAGAACTGTTTCCACAGTCGGTTCATGGTGGTGCGCGCCGTCAACGGATTGTCGCGCGCGACCAACCAGCGCGCCAGATCCAAGCGGTTGAGCCGGCGGTCGCCCGTGGTTTCGCCCGCGGGCAGGAAGGCCGGGGTGGCGGGCGCGACGACGGCGCCGGTTTCGTCCTGCCAATTGCCGCGCGCAAGCACGCGCGTGACGGCGGGTTTACAAGCTTCGGTGACGACCGTGGGGGATTGGCCGCGCCGGCACTCGAGGTATTCCTGCTGCCACCGGCGCGCGGTCTTGAGGGCGGCCGCATCCACCCCGGTGGTGAGGAGATACGCGCCCGCCAACTCACCGGCGGCGTTCGGGCCGGCGAGGGCGGCGCGGACGGCGGCGGCGCCGTTCTGCATGGGATCAAAAGTCACGAGCGGAGTGCACGAGACCCGCACGCAACCCGGGATGCCCTTGCCCAAGTGGACGACCAAAGTGTCCCCGGCGGCGGTCGCACGCGGGCGGTCCAATTGCCAAACCGCCCTCTGTGGTGTGGTTTTGCCCGCCTTGGCGGTGGCCCAACCGCCTTTCACGCCCAGGGTGGCGTAGCCATTCACAAAACGCTCCTCCTTTTGGTCGGCATCGGCGGCGGTGAACGACAGGGGGACGGCGGCGTCCGCCTTGGCAGAGACAAGGTCCGCGGTGAGGTTGATCGTGGTGCTGTCCGCGCCCGGGGGGAGAATGCGGCCGGAGTGTTCGGGCGTGGGCAGCAGTTCCACCCGGATCGCCGCGAGCCATCCCTCCGGCAGGGGCAGGGCGAGATCCGCGTTGGCGGCGGATTTGCCCGAGAACACCACGCTCCCGTCGGCACGGACTTCGGCCGCGGGCGAATTCGGCGCAGGCGCCTTGGCGGCATGAGGCCGCACTTCCGGCCGCGGGGTGAGCCAGCCATCCGGGTGTTTCGCCAGGAAGTCCCTCGCGCCCTGGAGTCCGTCGGCGTAGCCGCGGGCTTCCGGCCCGCCCGCGGGCCAGGCGGCCACGACGGCGCGGGCCGCGACGTTCCATTGCTCCTGCAACCGCGCCATGCGCGCGTGGAGGTACGGGCTGTCCACGGTGATTTCCGGGGGGAACGGGTGGTCGTTGCTCCAGCCTTTGAGGTCCGGGTTGGGGGTGTACGCGTAGTCGTTATAGACGCCCCATTGCCGGATGTCGGCGAAGAACGCCGCCAGGGAGTAGAAATCGCGGGTGGTGAAGGGGTCGTATTTGTGGTCGTGGCATTCGCAGCAGCCCATGGTGGACCCCAGCCAGGTGGTGGCCACGGTGCGGACACGGTCGGCCGCGTACTTGGCGAGGTATTCGCCGGGCTGCGCGCCGCCCTCGCGGGTGACCATGTTCAAGCGGTTGAAACCGGTGGCCACGAGTTGGTCCCGCGTGGGGTGGGGGAGCAGGTCACCGGCGAGTTGCTCCACGGTGAACTGGTCGAAGGGCAGGTTCCGATTGAACGCGTTGATCACGTAGTCGCGGTAGGGGAACACGTTGACGTTTTGATCCCCGTGATAGCCGACCGTGTCGCTGAAGCGGACCACATCCAACCACGGCACGGCCATGCGCTCGCCGTAGTGGGGCGAGGCGAGCAGCCGGTCCACCTGGCGTTCATAGGCGTCGGGCCGGTTGTCCTGCAGGAAGGCGGCGACCTCCTCGGGCGTGGGGGGCAACCCGATCAAGTCCAGGCTGAGCCGGCGCAGCAGCGTGCGGCGGTCGGCTTCGGTGACGGGTTGAACCCCGCGGGTTTCCAGATTGCGGCGGACGAATGCGTCGATGGGATTGCGGACCCAACTTGCGTCGGCCGGCCGGGGTACGGCCGGGCGGACCGGGGGCGCGTAGGACCAATGGGGTTGGTAGGGGGCGCCCTCCGCGATCCATTGGCGCAGGGTTTGTCGTTGGGGTTCGGTCAGTTGATGAACCTGGTCCGGCGGGGGCATCCGCTCGTCCTTTTTGGCGGAGTTGATGCGGTGGATCAATTCGCTCGCGTCCGGTTGGCCGGGCACAAAGGCCTTTTTCTCCAAGGCGACCTCGCGGACATCCAGTCGGAGTTTCGCCTGGCGCTGGTGTTGGTCCGGGCCGTGGCAGCGGAAGCAATTATCGGACAGGATGGGGCGGATGTCGCGGTTGAACTCCAGCGGGGCGGCCGCGGGTGCGTTCGCGCCCAGGAGGCAGGCGGCGGCCAGGACGAGGTGGCGGAGGTGGGGGGGGGACAGGCTCATGGGAAAGCGGGGAGCAGTGAGGGCGGAAAGTGGATCATTTGGCGGTCCGCTTGGATTTGGCTTTGGCGGGCGTTTTTGGCTCCGACTTCGCAGGGGCTTTGGCCTTGGCTTTTGCCTTGGCCGGCGGGGCGGATTGGGCTTTTTCCTCCCGGGCGGCGCGGCGTTGCTCCGGGGTGGTGGCGAGCACCGCTTGCACGCGGGCGATATAGGTTGCGACCGGGATGCGGGCGATGAGGTGGCCGAGCACCGGCAAAGAAAGGTCGTCGAGCTTTTTGAAGCGCAGGCAGGCTTTCCCCATGTCCAACTTCTTGCCGGCCGCGGCCCAGGCTTCCTCCAACCAAGCGCGGGTCGCCGCGTCGCCATAGGCGCCCATGAGATAGAGTGCGCAATGATTTTTCTGGACCCCGAGACCGGCGTACGTGAGCGGTTGCCGCGGATCGCAATGATAACCCGACGGGTACAGGCGGTGCGGCACCACATAAGCAATCATGCCATACTGCATGACTTCCTCATAACCCGCCGGGAGGTGGGTGAGGACCACTTCCCGGACCGCGGTGATGATTTCGCGGCGCTCCGGAGGGAGGCCGGCCAGGTAATCGGCGACAGTGGTGGTGGCGGCGGTGCTTTTCATGGAGGTGCTGGGGTTGCGGCGGAGGGTGCCGGTTAGTTTTCCAGCCGGTAAAGGCTGGTTTTGGTACGCAGGAACAGGGCTTTGCCCGAAACGGCGGGCGAAGCCATAAAGCCATCCGGCAGCCGGCTCTCGCCCAACTTGGCGAATTGCCGGTCCGCGGCGATCACGGTGGTTTTGCCTTCCTCGCTGAAGAGATAGATTTTGCCTTCGGCGAGCAACGGCGCCGCGGAGTAGTTGCCCTCCACGCGCTCACTCCAAATGGCGGCGCCGGTGGTGGCGTCCCAGCAGGAGGCCACGCCGTTGTCGGCGATTGCGAAGAGCAGGCCTTGATGGAGCAACAGGGAGGGCTTTTTGGGCACCCCTTTTTTGGTGCGCCAAACAATGCTCAGTTGGCGGTCGCCCTCGGTCGGTTGATTGGCATCCAGCCATTCGCCTTTTTTGCCGGGTCGCAGGGCGAGAATCTGCCCCTGCGCCCAGCCGGTGGGGACGTAAACCAGGCCGTCGCCGACGACGGGCCGGGTGCCCGCGCCCTGGCTGCTCCGCTCCTCCACGCGCCAAATCTCCTTACCGTCCGCGGGGTTGTAAGCGTACATCGCCTGCCCGCCCTGGCTCAGCAGTTGCGGCCCGCCGGCGAAGGTGGCGACGTGACCGGTGGTGAAGGCTTTGCGGTAGTCGCCGTCATCCTTGACCTTGCCCTCGGGAGTGAGGTCCTTGAAGTCGATGCTGCGTTCGGTTTGCCAGAGGGTTCGGCCGGTCTGCTGGTCCAGCGCGACGAGAAATTGATGATCGCTGCCGTCGAAGTTCAGGTACAGCCGGCCATCATGCAGGATGGGGGATGAGCCGGCGCCGCGGAAATGGTTGCAGACGAAATCCCGACGTTCCCAGAGCACTTTGCCCGTTTCCGTGTCGAGGCACGCGGTGCCGGTCGCACCAAAGGTGACATAGACCCGGCCCGCTTGAACGGCGGGGGTGGGGGAGGCGTGGCTGTTGAATTGGTGCGCGAACTGCGGATTCGGCACGTCGTAGAGCTTTTGGTCGCGGACGACCTGGCCGGTGTCGCGGTCCACGCAGA
Source organism: uncultured Pedosphaera sp. (assembly GCA_903930565.1). GTDB lineage: Bacteria > Verrucomicrobiota > Verrucomicrobiia > Limisphaerales > Pedosphaeraceae > CAIXFN01. The sequence continues at coordinate 4,575 of CAIYZC010000047.1, read as the reverse complement.
GGACAAACCGTTCATGGCCGTCCGGTGACGCGGTGGTCAGCCAGATTTGGTTGCCCCAAATCACCGGCGAGGACCAAGCTTTGCCATGCAGGTCCGTCTTCCATTTCACGTGGTTGGTTTCGCTCCACGTCACCGGGAGGCCGGTGGAGGTGGTGCTGCCATCGCCGCGCGGCCCCCGAAATTCCGGCCAATTGAGGTCGTCCGCCCCGCGGGAGTCCGCGGCGGCGGCGGCGAGCAACAGGGCGGAAAGCAACGGGCGCGCGATTGTCATGGGCCGGATTATCCCCCAAGCGCGCCATTTGGCAAGCGCGCAACGGGGCGGAATGGTGATCCGGCCCACCTTCGTTCCTTCGCGTTTGGGCTTCAATTCCGGCGGCGGATGCCGCAACTTGAGGGCGTGGAAAAGAACCGGTTGGAAGCGTTCAGCGACGGTGTCATCGCCATCATCATCACGATCATGGTGTTGGATTTGAAGGTCCCCGCGCAGGCGCATGGGCTCGCGGATTTGCGGGCCCAACTGCCGGTTTTCCTGTGCTACGTGTTGAGCTACATTTACGTGGGGATTTACTGGAGCAACCACCATCATTTGCTGCACACCACCCGGCACGTCACCGGCGGCATCTTGTGGGCCAATCTGCATCTTTTGTTCTGGCTCTCGCTGTTTCCCTTCACCACGGCGTGGGTGGGGGCGAATCATTTGCAACCCACCCCCACCGCCGTATATGGCGGGGTGCTGCTGTTGGCGGCCATCGCCTATTACATTTTGCAGAGCGCGCTGGTTGCCCAACAAGGACCGGAATCCTTGCTGGCCAAGGCCATCGGCGCGGATTGGAAGGGTAAGTTGTCCCCCGTTTGCTACCTCGCCGCGATACCGCTGGCGTACGTCAGCCCCTTTATCTCCCATGGATTGTTCGTGTTCGTGGCCGTTTTGTGGCTGGTGCCGGACCGCCGGATTGAGCGGGTCCTGGCCGGTCGGCGACGGGATTGAGGCCGTTGCCGTTGAATCGTCACCGCGGGCGCAATTGACAACGGCCGGCCGGCCGTGCCATTTTCCTCCGCACGATGATCAGTGCGGCACAACGCGGGGCGGAAAACGGGGCGGCGCGGCGCGCCGTCCGGGGGCTCGTACGTCCGGCCATCGGAGTTCCCCCCTTGCGCGGATGAACCAACTCGTGATCCTTGCCGGCGGGATGGGCACCCGGTTGCGCGCGCGACTGGGTGATTTGCCCAAGCCGATGATCCCCTTCGCCGGGCGGCCCTTGCTGGAGCTGCAGGTCGAACTCGCCCGCCAACACGGCTTTGATGACATCATCATTTTCGCCTGCCACCGGGCGGAGGTCATCGAACAACACTTTGGCAATGGCAGCGCCTTTGGCGTGCGCTTGCGCACCGTGGTGGAGCGGGAACCGCTCGGCACCGCGGGCGCGGTCCTCGCCGCCATGGATTTGCTCGCCGACCGCTTCGTGGTGATGTATGGGGACACGATGGTCAATGTGGACCTGGGCCGCCTGGCCCGCACCCACATGGCCGCGGGAGCCGACGCGACCTTGCTGGTCCATCCCAACGACCATCCGCTCGATTCGGATTTGATCGAAGTGGATGGCCGGGATTGGGTGACCGCGTTCCACAACCGCCCGCACCCGGCGGACCGGTGGTTCCAGAATCTGGTCAATGCCGGGTTGTACGTGCTGGAAAAGGCCGCCTTGCGCGCCTGGGCGCCGCCCGCCCGGGCCTTGGACTTCGGCAAGGATTTGTTCCCGGCGATGCTGGCCAAAGGCGCCCGGTTGCTGGCGTACACCAGTCCGGAATACATCAAGGACATCGGCACGCCGGAGCGCTACGACAAGATCCAAGCCGAGCTGGCGTCCGGCGTCGTGGCGCGGAATTCGCTGTCCACCCCGCAGCGGGCGGTGTTCCTCGACCGCGATGGCACCTTGATTGAAGAGCGGGATGGCTTGCGCCGCCCGGATGAATTGGTGCTGTTGCCCGGTGCGGCGGCGGCGGTCCGGGAGCTGAACCATCACGGCTGGCGGGTGGTGGTGGTCACCAATCAACCCGTGATCGCGAAGGGCTTTTGCACCGAGGCGGAGTTGGCGGTCATTCACCATAAAATGGAGACGCTGCTGGGCCGGGAACACGCGTTCGTGGACCGCATCTACTATTGCCCGCACCACCCCCACAAGGGCTATCCGGGCGAACGGTCCGAGTTGAAAATCGACTGCGAATGCCGCAAGCCCAAGGCCGGGATGCTGCTCCGGGCGGCGGCGGAACTGCAAATCGACCTGACGGCTTCTTGGATGGTGGGCGACACCACGATTGATCTTGAGACCGCGCGGGCGGCAGGCGTGCGCGGGGTGCTGGTGCGCACCGGGCATGGCGGCCGGGATGGCAGGCATCCGGACGCGCCCGGGCACACGGTCGAAAACGTGCGCGACGCGGTGGCATACATTTTGGCACCAACGGGCTTATGATCATCAGCCGGACACCATTGCGGATGAGCTTCGTGGGAGGCGGCAGCGATTTGCCCGTCTATTATCGGCGGTTTGGCGGGGCGGTGCTGTCCACCGCGGTGAACCAGTTCGTTTACGTCACCATCAACAAGAAATTCGACGACCACATCCGGGTGGGTTATTCCCGCACGGAAAACGCCCGCTCGGTCGCGCGGATCAAGCATCCCTTGGTCCGGGAGGCCATGAAGATGCTGGGGTTGACCGGGGGGGTGGAAATCACCTCCGTGGCGGATATTCCGGCGCGGGGAACCGGGCTGGGCAGTTCCAGCACCTTCACCGTGGGCTTGTTGCACGCGCTGCATGCCTACGCGGGCCGCTTTGCCAGCGCCGAACAGTTGGCCCGGGAGGCGGCGTGCATTGAAATTGAAAAATGTGGTGAACCCATTGGCTTGCAGGACCAGTACGCCGCGGCTTATGGCGGGTTGAATTTCATCCAGTTCCATCGGGATGACACCGTGAGCGTGGAACCGATCATCTGCCAGGCGGCCACGATCGCCCAATTGCAGGCGGGCATTTTGGTTTTTTACACCGGCATCACCCGGAGCGCCTCCAGCATTCTGCAGCATCAGCAGACCGCGATGGACACGGAGAAGCAGAAGCAGCGGGTGATGGAAAAAATGGTGGAATTGGCGCACCGGCTGCGTGGCGACTTGCAAATGAACCGGGCGGATGCGTTCGGTGAGATCATCCACGAAGGCTGGTTGTTGAAGAAGAGTTTGACGGCAGGCATCAGCTCGGATGTGATCGACGATTGGTATGCCAAGGCCCGGCGGGCCGGGGCCGTCGGCGGTAAACTTTTGGGCGCGGGAGCGGGCGGATTCCTCATGTTTTATGCGCCCCCGGAACGGCATGAAGCCATCACCGCCGCGTTGGGCAAGCTGCGGCGAATGGATTTCCGGTTCGAGCCGCAGGGCAGCCGGATCATTTTCGTACATCGGTGATCTCCTCCACTCCCAACCTGCCGGGGCGGTTCGTCGTGGCGACCCCGGGCCGCTCCGTGTGCGACGACCATGCCCGGGCCTTGGCGCGGCACGGCAGTCTGCGGTGCTTTTGCCTGGGCACCCGGCGGGGCTCGCACGGCATCCCTCCGGAATTGACCCGCTTGCAACCCAGTTTTGGTCTCGCCGCCTATGTGGCGGCCAAGACCTGTTCCGTGTTTGCTGCCGAATCCTTCCGTTTTCGAATGCACCCTTGGTTTGACCGGTTTGTGCGGCGCCAATTGCAGCCGGGCGACCATATTATTTCCAGCTACGGCTACGCGAACGACTCCTTCCGGTGGGTGCGGGAGCACGGCGGCAAAACGTTCGTGGACGCCGGCAATTCGCATCCGGCCAATTTCTGGGCCATTCTCACCGAGGAGCATGAGCGGTGGCGGTGTCCTTATCCGCCCGTGGCGCGGCACCACCATGAACGGTCCTTGGCCATGATGGAATTGGTGGATTACGTCCTTTCGCCGAGTTCGTTCGTGACCCGCTCCTTTTTGGAGCGGGGCTTCCGTCCCGGGCAGATCCTGCGCAATGTTTACGCCTTGGATTTGTCGTGCTTCTATCCGCCAAAGGAACCGCGGCCGGCGAACCGGCCCTTCACGGTGATCGCCCCGGGCAGCCTCTCGCTGCGCAAGGGAACCCCGTATCTGCTCGAAGCCTTCAAACTGGTGCTTAAGCAAGCTCCGGGCGCGCGGTTGGTGCTGAACCGGTTGGTCTCCGACAATGTGACCGAAGTGGTCCGCCGGTATGCCGACCTGCCCATCGATTGGCACCCCGCGTTGGCCCACCCGCAGCTCGCCGAATTGATGCGCGGGGCGGATTTGCTGGCTTTGCCCTCTCTGGAGGATGGGTTTGCCCGCACGGTCACGGAAGGTCTGGCCTGCGGCTTGCCCGTGGTGACCACCCCGAACACTGGCGCGAGCGACCTCATCGTGCCCGATCGCAATGGCGAGATCGTCCCGATCCGCGACGCCCCCGCGCTCGCCGCCGCGATGCTCAAATGGCGCGACCGGATTTTGTCCGCCGGTGGCCGCCCCCCCATTGAATTTTCGGGGGATCAGGTTTCCTTTGCCAATTTC
>CAIYZC010000046.1 GCA_903930565.1 uncultured Pedosphaera sp. | reverse complement strand
GGCGACCGGGGTTTTTCCGGGCGGGTGGGGGGATTGACGTCCTGCCGGCGGGTTTGGATTGCGGTCACCAGGCGGGGCTGGTCGCCACGGTTCTGAGCACGAACACTCCGGCGGCCCGGGCCGGTATGCTGGCGGGCGATTTGGTCGTGGAGTTGGACCACCAGCCCATTCGCGGGCTCCGGGAGGCCTACGCGCGGATCGATCACGCTTCCCCGGGACAGATTCTGCCCGTGGCGGTTTGGCGTGCGGGGAGTCTCACCAATCTGTCGGTGGTCCTGGGGCGGGAGAAGTATCAGCAGAAAGGCGGGTTGAGTGTCGCGTTACCGCCGCTGTTTCGGGAGCTTGATTTGTGGAGTGGCAAGGGGTTTTCGCTGGTGGCGTTGGGCTATGAACCCGAGGCCGTCGGGCGTGCGCAACTGGATTCGGTCGCCAACCAATACCGGCGGGCGGCCGGGGCGAAAGCGGAAGCGGAAAACACGGAATGGCGGGCTTGGGCGGCCATTTTTCAAGTGTGGCGCACGAAGTCGATCATGGCGCAGGAAGTGGTTGCCTCCGCGGGGGCTGCTCCCGCCGTACAGCCGTAGCGCGGGGGGGCGACTTTCTCCTTTCGTCCCACCCCGCGCGGCCTTAGTTTCGCGCCGTGAAGCTTCGCTGGGTGGTGGGATGGCTGGTGTTGGCGCTGCTCGGGCTGGGGCTCGGCGGCGTCGTTGGGTATTGGCATTGGCGGGATCGCTGGGAGCACAGCCAGGACGCCCCGATCCTGGCGGCCGCGCGCAAATACCAGGTCGAGCCGGCCTTGGTGAAGGCCGTGGTGTGGCAGGAGAGCCGCTTTCACCCCGATCGCCGCGGCCGGGTGGGGGAGCTGGGCCTCATGCAAATCCGGGAAGGCGCCGCCGGGGAATGGTGCCGGGCGGAGCGCATCACCGGCTTTCGCAAGGAACGTTTGTACGACCCCGCCGTGAACACGTTGGCGGGGACCTGGTACCTGGGCAAGCTGTTGAAACGTTATTCCCAAACCGATGATCCCCTGCCGTACGCGTTGGCGGACTATAACGCGGGCCGGGCCAATGTGCTGCGGTGGGAGCACGGCCCGGCGATGACCAACAGCGCTTTGTTTTTGGCGCAAATCACCTATCCGGGCACGCGCGCCTATGTGGAGTCGGTAATGGCGCGGGCCGCTCACTACCGGCCCATTTTCCCCCCGCCCGCCGTCAAAACGTCACGCGGGGCGGTTCCCGGCCGGGCGGCGGCGGCGGCAATTAATTTGGTGGACGGCACCGGGTATGCTATCTTGTTGCCATGCATTTCCGTGCCCGTTCCGCCCGCCGTTTGGCCGCCCGACTCCTCGCCGGGTTCGCGGTAGTGCTCGTTTTGCTCCGCCCCGCCGCCCGGGCCCAAACTGCGCTGCCCATCTTCACGGACCACTTGGTCAACGGCTTTCAAAGCTGGAGTTGGGCGACCGTGAATTTCACTAATTCCGCGCCGGTTTACCCCACGAATGCGGCGGCCTCGATCAGTGTGCTGGCGCCCAATTACGGGGGTTTGTGGCTGCACCACAGCGACTTCAGCACCGCGCTCTACACCAGCCTGAGTTTTTGGATCCATGGCGGGACCAACGGGGGGCAGTTGCTGGTGGTGAACGGCACCTTGGCCGGCGGTTCCGGCTCGTCTTACACCTTGCCCGCCTTAACCGCCAACACCTGGCGGCAATTCACCGTGCCGCTCAGTGCCCTTGGGGTGGCGGGCAAAACCAATTGCACCGGGTTCGAGATCCAATCCACCAGCAGCGGGTCCGTCCCGGTCTTTTATGTCAGTGCGGTGCAACTGAACGCCGCCGCCGCCCCCGCGCTCACGCATCTCACGGTCAACGCCGGTCAAACCCTGCGCGCCGTGGATGCCCGTTGGTTCGGGCTGAACACCGCGGTGTGGGATTCCCTCCTCACGCCGGCCGGGTCTGCCTACCTCTTGAAGGAAATGGGCACGCTGGCCCTGCGCTTTCCCGGCGGCTCCCTCTCGGATGAATACCATTGGGCGAGCAACAAATCGCTGACCAACACTTGGACCTGGAATGTTTCCTTTGCGAACTTCGCCCAGGTGGCCACCAATGTGGGCACGCAGACTTTTATCACCGTGAATTACGGCACGGGCACCGCCGCGGAAGCCGCCGCGTGGGTGGCCAACGCAAACGTCACGAACCACTACGGCTTCAAGTACTGGGAGGTGGGCAACGAAGTGTACGGCACCTGGGAAACCGACTCCAACGCGGTCCCGAACGATCCCTTCACCTACGCCACCAGAGCCCAAGGCTACTTCCAACAAATGAAGGCCGTGGATCCCACCATCAAGATTGGCGTGGTGGCCACGCCCGGCGACACCTCCGGGGTGAACAACATGAACCATTCCGTGGTCAACCCCCGCACCCTGCAAACGGTTTATGGCTGGACGCCCGTGATGCTCAACACGCTCTCCAACTTGGGCGTGGTGCCGGATTTCCTGATCTATCACCATTACCCCGAATACACCGACACGGAAAGCGATCCGTTCCTGCTCCAGACCCTGGGCACGTGGGCGGGCGATGCCGCCACTCTGCGCCAGGAATTGACCGATTTTCTCGGCACCACCAACGGGGCCAAGGTGGAAATCGTCTGCACCGAAAACAACAGCAATTCGGGGGACCAAGGCAGGCAATCGGTCAGCCTGGTCAACGGGCTTTATTATGCCGACAGCGTCGGCCAGATCATGCAAACCGAGCTGAACTCAATGGTCTGGTGGGATTTGCGCAACGGTACGGACAACAAGGGAAACTTGGATCCGGTGCTCTATGGCTGGCGGCTGTACGGGGATCTCGGTTTGGTGGGCGGGACGAGCACCCGCTATCCCCCCTTCTACGCCGCCAAATTGCTGCAGTCTTTCGCCCGCCCGGGGGACAACGTCATCGCCGCGACGAACGATTACCCGCTGTTGTCGGCTTACGCGACCCGGCGGGCGGATGGCGCGGTCTCCGTGCTCGCCATCAACAAGGATCCGGCGGCCACCATTACCGCGCAGATCCATGTCACGGGCTTTCTGCCGGCGACCAACGCCGCCTACCATCAATTCGGCGAAACGCAGGACACCGCGGCGCAAACCGGCGTGGGTTCCCCGGATGTGGCCGCCGGCACCACGAATGTGGCGGGCACGAACTTCAACTATTCCTTCCCCCCGTATTCCCTGACCGTCCTCACCCTGGCGCCCGCCCCGCCGCGCTTGGTGGCCACCGGTCCGGTGGTTCCCGGACAATCCGCTCCCTTGCAGCTCCAAGGCCAAACCGGCGTGCGGTATTTCGTGCAAGCCTCCACGAACCTGGCCCAGTGGACCACCTTCGCCACCAACACGCTCACCGCCGCCACCTGGAACATCACCAACGCCCCCGCGCTGCCCGCCAGCCGGCAGTATTACCGCGCGGTGTGGCAGCCGTGAGGCCGGGGCTGGATCGCAAACCCCAATCGCTTTAGCAGCTCAGCCAAGAACGGATCGGCCCGGCCCGCCCGCAGCAAGTCCTCCAGGTTGAATTTGCGGGCCAATTCCAGCGCGTCCATGGCCTTCCGGTAATGGGGCCAGCGGGATTTCAAGCGCGACTCGGTTGCCGCCTTGCATAAGAAATCACGCTCGCAGCCCTCGTGCATTCGTAAGAGCACCCCCTCAAAATTCGGTTGTTGGAGGATGGTGGTAAAGCCGTTCTGGCCGGCTTCCGTCCGCAACTTTTCGATCGACCATGGGTCGTCCGCCACCCGATCCGCATCCAATAACAAAAACCGGCCCCGGAAAGGGCCGTTCTGCTTGCGTTCGCGAGCTTCCCGCATCACTGCTTGCTCCAACATCTTCCGAAATCCGCCGCCTTCGAGATTTACCGGGTGCAAATGCAAGTTGAGGTTCCGGGCTTCCGCCAAACCTGAAATCCATTTGATGAAGGATTCCTCGCTTTCTCCCTCGCAGGCGACAAAGAAACGCCGGCGTTGTCGTTGCTGGCGTGATTTCATTGCTCACCCAATTTGCGGCACCGCTCCCAGGGCGCCGGAGAGATATTTCTTAAGCAGGTTTGGTTCCCGGCGCAGCCCTTGAATCTGCGCGGCCCCGTAAACGCGCGTGGACCGGCCATCGGGCTTCTGCGTGAAAAACACTTGCTCCTTTTCGAGTTCGTTTAAAATGGCCGGATTGTGAGCCGTGAAGAGTAATTGGCCGCCTTTGGGATTTTTGGGAAAGGACGCGAACCAACGCAGGATTTCCGGCATCAGCAGTGGATGGAGGTAGATGTCCAGTTCATCCAAGACCGCGATGCCACCATGGTCCAGCGCATATTGCAGGAGCGGGAAAATCTCGAGGAAGCGCCGCGTGCCGGCCGATTCTTCCGGCAAGGCGATTTCGCGATCCAATCCCGCATGGAGGAATTTGGCCACCAGTCCCGACACGTCCTGTTCCAATCGCATCGCTTCCAGCCCCAAGTCAAGGCGCCTCAGGAAGCGATTCAGGCGGCGCAGGTATCCAGGATACTTTCGATAAAACGCCAACATGGTTCCCTCCCGGCCGGGCAACCGCTCGAAATTGGTCACCAAGCCCTTCAGGGCCTTGATCAGGCTCGTGGCTCCGCGGTGGTTGAGTTGCGCCAGAGTGCTGATGACCGAGGCGTTGGGGCGGATACTCCGCACTCGGGCATCATCGGAAGTGAGGGCGAACTCCCGGCCAAATTCAAATTCCTGATGCTGCCGTTCGAAAATCCGTCGAAATCTTCCGTTCGGTGCGTGAAACAAGGCCTCGTGGGTTACCTGACGGCCGCAGGTCGTCGGCGTATGGCCGATCCCGAGCTCATAGCGATAGACGGAGAAATTCGTTTCCCCCAGCACTCGCACGTCAAAGTCGATGCGGATTTTGGTCGGGCGATCCCACCAGCCTTTGGTGGCATAGGGTTGAAACAGCGGGATGGCCTCCAGAGGGGGAATGGAAAAACTGTGCCTTGCAAATGTCGCCGTCGCGGAGAGGGCGCGCAGCATGTTTGATTTGCCGGAAGCGTTCGGGCCGAAAAAGCCGATGGCCGTCGGAAAGCGTACGCCGGGCAAGGCGGCGGAATCGCGAAAAGACCCCAGATCGGGTGCATTCGCCGGCACACGAAAATCGAGCACTTGCTCTTCGGCCACCGAAAAGAAGTTTTCCAGGCTGATACGGTGTATCACACTGGTCAACTTTGCGGATTATTTGTCGAAATGCAACATTAAGTTGGTGGGAAATCCAATTTAATGGCGCGTTTGACCCGGAGTTGACTTTTCACTTGGGTCGCCCGCCCCCGCTCAATCCGTCAGCACGCGGAGGGAGCGGGTGGTGGTGAGGACGCGTTCGGCGAGCGAGCGGGAGAGGTAGGCGAAGAAATCGGCGGCGGCGCCCGGGCAGTCGCGCTGAAGTTCGGCGAGCGCTTGGGCGGTGAGCACATACGCCACGGCCGGGCGGAGGACGATGACGGAGGCGGACCGCGGCACTTTCAGCAGCAGGCCCAGTTCGCCCAAGACCGTGCCGGCGCCCTGGCGGCGCAGGCGGCGCGCGGGCGCACCGTTGCGGCCTTCCAACACCGTGCTGACTTCGCCGGATTCGAGGAAGAAAAGTTCGTCGGCAAGCTCACCCTGCCGGATGAGGTGTTCGTTGTCCGCCAGCTCGCGCCGACTCAGGCGGCCGAGGAATTGGTCCAGTGTGGCGGGATTCGGCCAGTGCTGCAGGAGTTGTTGCCGCAGGCCGGTCGGGCTTTGGGAGCCCAGGTTGCTGAATTCCTTCAGCGCCTGGCTTTCCCACCATTCCAAGGCGTGGTCCAGGTCGGGGAAGAACTTCAAGGTTTCCGCCTGGTCCGCGCGCTGCGTGCCCCGGCGGATGTGGCTCTGCATTTCGGGGGGGACCTGGGTGAGGACGCATTGAAAGCCGGATTTCCGGGCCAGTTGACCGGCCTTGGCCAGGCTCAGCGCGGCGGATGAATCCAGCCCGCTCACGCGGCGAAAATCCAACATGACGCAGCGGAGCGGGGGCAGTTGGCGGTTTTCAACCCGTTCGCGAATGTTGTTCAGGATGGTGTTGGCCGTCCCAAAAAAGATGAAACCTTGCAGCTTGAGCAAATGCAGCCGGGCGCCTTCCCGGGCCAGGAGTCGTTGGTGCTCCACCGGGCGGTCCACATTGCTTTGCATCTCGACGCCGGTGAGGGTGTGCGTGATGACGCCAACGCGGCTGTAATTATGGATGAACAGAATGACCGCCGCCAGCACGCCAAAGCCCACGCCTTCGGCGTAACCCAGGGTGCCCATGACCGCCACGATCGAGATGACGACCGCGTAATCGGAGCGGGGAAACTTCGCCCAACCATCCCACAGCCATTCCACCAAGAAGCCCAAGCCCGTATAGAAGAGCAGGCCGCCGAGGGCGAACTTGGGCAGGCCCGCGAACAGGCCCGGACCGGCAAAAAGCGCGAGCCCGCAAATGATCGCGGTGACGGCGCCCGCCAATCGGTTGCGCGAACCCAGGTCGCGGCTCAGGCGGGTGAGCGTCAGGGACTGGAAACCGAGGAGCCCACCCCCCAGGCCGCTCATCAGATTGGCCACCCCGGCCACCCGCAGTTCCCGGTTCAGATCGATTTCTTGTTCCACCGCCAGTTCCAGCGCCGAGGAATTCAGCAGGATGGAGATGGTGGCGGTCAGGGCGGCGGTGGCCGCCAGACCGCCGCCATGCAGCAGGGCCCGCCATTCCACCGCCGCCCAGGTGGAAGTGAGCCAAATGTGCTCCCCGGCCGCCCCGCCCGTGGGAATGTCCGGCAACCAGCCCGCGGCCCGGGCTTCGGCCAGGCCCAGGCCGGCGGCGCGGGCCACGATCCAGAACAATCCCATGCTTCCCAGGAGGATGACCGGGACGAGGCGGTTTTGGCGGAAGCGCCGCAGGAGGATAAACAGCAGCAGGCCCAGGGCGATGCCCGGCAGCCAGAGCTTGAGGGTCGCGGGCACGAAGAATTCGCCCAAATGGCCAAAGGCCAGGGTGTGGCCGGTCATGACCTTGAAGGAGCCGCGCACCAGCAGCCAGCCCGACCCGGAAAGAAAGCCGCCGACGACGGGGTAGGGGATGAAGCGGGTGAAATTGCCGAGCTTAAAATGCCCCAGGAAGTACAGCACCAACCCGGTGAGGGCGCTGGTGAGCGCCAGAGCGACCAGCACGTTGGCGATTTGGGCGTTGACCGGCAGTCCCGCGGGCAGGGCCGCCACGACTTGCGCCGCGAGCAGGGCCAGGATGGGCGCCGTGCGGTCCTGGGGGATGCCCACGTTCCCCGAGAACGAACTGCGGGTGGCGATGATCAGTCCGATGATGGCCGCGCTGGTCAGGGCCGCTTGAATTCCCGCCCCCACTCCCGGGGCGAGGTCGCCGGTAAAAATCAAGGTTCCAAACGACAGCGAAGCGATCAGCACGATCACGGACAACACCGCGCCCGTGTAAATTCCGGTCCAGATTTGCCGGGCGGAATTCGCGGTACGCGGAAGGGCTTCACTGCTCATGTCGGGATGGAAATAGCGGTTGCGGTCGGGGCCGCCAAGCGGAATCGCGGTTGCGCAAAATTGTAACAATTCGACCCGGGCGCGACCGGTATTTTACTTGCCACCGCGGGCGGGCCGCCGGATAAAGGAACCGCTTCAACATGGATAACCAACCATTCCGAGTGCTGTTGATCGACGACGACGCCGCGGCGGCCGATCGTTTTGGCGGCATCCTCGCCCGGGCCCGCGGCGACCGATTCGAGTTGGTGGTCGAACGGGACGTGCCCGCGGCCTTGTTGCGCCTCGCCGAAACCGGCGCCGAAGCGGTGGTGCTGGACGATTCCTTGGCGGACGGGGCGGGATTGCTCAACATCCGGCGCGTGCTGGAGCAGGCCCCCTCGGTGCCGCTGCTGGTCCTCGGGCAAACGGACGAAGAGGCGCGGGCTTTGGCGGCCGTGCACGAAGGGGCGGAAGACTATCTGGTGGCCAATTTGTTGACCCCGCAAATCCTGGGCCGCTCGCTGCGGTTCGCCTCGGAACAGCGGCGCAACGAGGCGGCGCTGCGGGCCGCGGAGCAAAAATACCACGGCATCTTCGAGCACATCGTCGAGGGCATTTTCCAAACCACCGAAGATGGCCGCTACCTGAGCGCCAACCCTGCGTTGGCGCGCATTTACGGCTACGCTTCACCGGCGGAATTGATCGCCGAGCTCACCGACATCGGCCGCAAATTGTATGTGGCGCCCGCGCGGCGGGCCCAGTTCGTGGAAATCATGGCCGAACACGACACGGTCACCGATTTCGAGTCCGAGATTTACCGCAAGGACGGGAGCATCATTTGGATTGCGGAGAATGTGCGGGCCATCCGCGATGCGGCCGGCCGGCTGCGGTGCTACGAGGGCACCGTGGAGGACATCACCCAGCGCAAGAAAGCCGAGCAGGATCTCCGCGATTCCGAGGCCTTGTACCATTCGCTGGTGGAAACCCTGCCGCAGAACATTTTCCGGAAGGATTTGGAGAAACGCTTCACCTTCGTGAATCAGCGGTTTTGCAAAACCCTGAACCGGACCGCCGCGGAAATCCTCGGGCGCACGGATTTCGATTTCTTCCCGGCCGAACTCGCGGAAAAGTACCGGCGGGACGACGATGAGATCATGCGGTCCGGCAAGCCCTTGGAAGCGCAGGAAATCCACCAAAGCCCGGGGGGCGAAAAGCAGTTCGTGCAGACGGTCAAAACGCCGCTGTACGACGCGCAAAAGCGGGTGATCGGGTTGCAGGCGATTTTTTGGGACATCACGGCGCGGAAGCGGGCCGAGGAGCAGGCCCGGCTCGCCACCGCGGAATTGGCGCGGAGCCAGGAGGCGTTGCGCAAAAAGAACGCCGAGATGGAAGCCGATCTGAAAATGGCGGGGGACATTCAGCAGCAGATGCTGCCCCAGACCTATCCGGCCTTTCCCCCGGCGGCCACTCCGGCGCAGAGCCGACTGCGGTTCTCGCATCGGTTTCTCCCCACCGGCACGGTGGGCGGGGACTATTTCAACATTCAGGCGCTGTCCGACTCCGAAGCAGGCTTGTTCATCTGCGATGTGATGGGCCACGGCGTGCGGTCGGCCCTGGTGGCGGCGATGTTGCGGGCGCTGGTGGAGGAGCTGAAACCGCTGGGCAACGATCCCGGGCGGTTTCTCAGCCAGCTCAACCACGACCTCTGCGCGATCCTGCAGCACACCGATTCGCCGTTGCTCACCACCGCTTTTTACGCGGTGGCGGACGTGGCGCGCGGGGAGTTGCGGTTCGCGAATGCCGGCCACCCCCAGCCGCTCCTGGTCCACCGCCCCGCCGGCGACGTGGAATTCTTGCACACCAGCGGCGCGCGTCCCCAGCGGGCGCTCGGTTTGTTCGGGGACACGGAGTATGTCACCCATCGACGGCCCCTGGCGGCGGGCGACTTGGTGGTGATGTTCACTGATGGTTTGTACGAGGTGGACGGACCGGATGACTCCCTGTACACCTTGGAACAATTTGTCGAGGCCGTCCGGCGCCGGGCCGCCCTGCCCGCCGCGGCGTTGTTTGACGCGGTGCTCGCCGAGATTCAAGCCTTTGCCGAAGGCCGACCCTTTTCCGACGATGTCTGCATGGTCGGTATGGAAGTTGCCGCCGTCGGTCCCAACCCCACCTGACCCCGCGCCTTGGGCGCGTTCCTCCCCATGCAACTCGGCATCATCAACAGCGCCTTTCAACAGGCCGGCCTGCCCACCGCCACCGGCCTCGAACACATCGCCCGGATCGGCTTCGATTCCGTGGACATCTTCACCGAGGCCGTGGGCATCAGCGCGGCCGAAACCCGTTTGGTGGCCGACACCACCGCCCGCTTGGGACTGCCCATTGTTTCCCTGCCGGTCGTGGCGCTCGGGTTGGTCGATTTCAACGCCCCGGTGCGGGAATTCCATTTGGAGCGGTGCCGCAAATTCATCGACCTCGCCCGGGCTTGGGGGGCGAAGAACATCCTCCTGGTCCTCGGCGAGTACATCTGGCAGCGCGAGGTGATTCCGGCGGCCGAGCAATGGGCGTTTGCCCTGGATTCCTGCCGCCGTTTGGGCGACTACGCTGATCAAGCCGGGATCGATATCGCCCTCGAACTGGAACCTTTCCGCCTCAGCCTGTTGAACAACGTGGACGCCATGGCCCGGTTCGTGGCCGAATGCGGCCACCCCCGCGTGCGCGCAAATATCGACATCAGCCACTTGGTGCTTTCGGACTCCAGCCCGGCGGATTTGCAGCGCCTCCAGGGCCTGGCCATCCATGTCCATTTGAGCGACTGCGACGGCAAGGTCCATGGGGACCTGCCGCCGGGCCGCGGCGTGGTGAAATTTGCGCCCTACCTGCAAGCCATCAAGGAACTGGCGATTCCCGGGGCGGTCTCCATCGAGTTGGAA
Source organism: uncultured Pedosphaera sp. (assembly GCA_903930565.1). Classification (GTDB taxonomy): domain Bacteria; phylum Verrucomicrobiota; class Verrucomicrobiia; order Limisphaerales; family Pedosphaeraceae; genus CAIXFN01. Next base: position 16,040 of record CAIYZC010000046.1, on the reverse strand, counting down.
TACCCCCCCGATCCCGCGCGGATCGTGGAATGGGTCGAGGAGGCGTACCGGGAAACGGCCAAATTGATGGACCTCGTCGGCCTGCGCGGTTGAGCCGCCACCGCACGCGATGCGCATTGGTTTCCTCACGGATTTGACGGTCGAGCGCCTGGACTGGGCGCGGCAAAACGGCTTCGGTTGCGTGGCGTGGAACCGTTTCGAAGCCTGCCCCGCCGGCCCGGGAAACGCCGATTGGCGGCCTTGGGCGGACGGCTTGGGGGCCGCGGCGGCGGCGCGCGACCTCCGGCTCTCGTGCCTCGGGGCGCAATACCGCAATCCTCTGGACCCGCGCCAGACCGAAGGCGCCCGGACCACGTTCCGCCGGGCCATCGAAGTGGCGGCCCATCTGGGGATTCCCGTGGTCTCCGGCTTCGCCGGCGCGGTGATCGAACTGGTGAACAACCCCAAGGGCGATAATCCAGTTTACGCCCCCTTTGAAAACTATTTGCCACGACTGCTGGCCTTTTGGGAGCCCCTGGCGCGCTACGCCGCGGACCACGGGGTGCGGTTGGCGTTTGAGAACAGCCCCATGGGGCGGTACCACCTCCCGGTCATGGGCTTCAACATGCTCGCGCAACCCGCCATGTGGGAGCGCCTGTTCAACGCCACGAGCTGCGACAACCTCGGCTTGGAGTGGGATCCCAGCCACTTGCTGTGCCAGTTCATCGATCCGGTCCAAAATGTCCACCGCTTCGGTGGCCGTATTTTCCACGTCCACGCCAAGGACGCTTTCATCAATCACCACCTGCTCGCCACTTACGGCATTTGTCATCCGGGCGTGGCGGAGCATCGTTTTCCGGGATTGGGCCAGGCCGATTGGGCCCAGATCATCCACGCGCTGCTGCGGGCGGGTTACCCGGGCGACTTGAATTTGGAGGGGTGGCACGACCCGGTGTTCCGGGATCACGGCGTCAATCCCGCCGGCGACGCCCATCACGGGGCGGGGCCCCACCAGGCCGGCCAACGGTTGGAAACCGCCGGGTTACTGATTGGCAAGCGCACGCTGGAGCAGTTGGTGCCGGCCGAACCGGCCCGGATCCCCGCCTGATCCCGGGCCCCCGCCGACCGGCTGTTCCGGGTTTACGGAATCGTCACTTTGCGCCTTGGGCGGTTGCCCGTACGCTGGCGGCCTATTTTATGGCTATGGGAAATGTGGTGATCATCGGGGCGGGCATCATCGGGCAGGCGCATGCCTTGACGGCGCGCGCCGCGGGTTGGGACGTCACGCTGTTGGAGCGCGACGGGCGGCCGCTGGGCGCTTCCGTGCGCAACTTTGGCACGCTGTGGCCGATCGGCTGCCAGTTTGGCCCCGAGCGGGAGCAGGCGCTGTATGGCGTCGCGCGGTGGCGCGAGTTGGCGGCTACGGCGGGCTTCCCGCTGACCGACACCGGCTCCCTCAGCCTCGCCTACCGTCCGGAAGCCTGGGCCGTGCTCCAGGAATTCGCCGCGGCCGGCGGCGGCGCCGCCGCCGCGTTTGAGTTGCGGGGGCCGAAGCAGGTGGCGGCGCGGTTTCCCGCCGCCCAGCCCGCCGGTTTACAGGGCGCGTTGTTCAGCCCCGCCGAGGCCGTGGTGCCCTCCGCCATCGCCCTCGCCGCCCTCACCCGCCACCTCGCCGCGCAGGGTGTGGCGTTGCATTTCGGCACTCCGGTGGTCCGGGTCCATGACGACGCGGTGGAAACCAGCGACGGACGCCGGTTCCCGTTCGACCGCCTGGTGATCGCCGCCGGGGAGGAAATGCGTCTGCTGTTCCCCGCGGAGCTCGCCGCCGCCGGCCTTTCGCGCTGTCGCTTGCAGATGTTCCGCACCCCCCCGCAACCCGCTGGGTTTGCGTTGGGTTCCATTTTGGTGAGCGACCTGACCTTGGGCCATTATCCCGCTTTCCGCGAATGCCCGAGCACGGCCTTGCTGCGCGCGCGGCTCGCCGACGAATTGCCGCGGCACGGAGAATGGGGGGTTCACGTCATCGCCGCGCAACATCCCGACGGCTCGCTGGTGTTGGGTGATTCCCACGAATACGCGTCCGACTTCGCCCCCGATTACCGCACCGAGGTGGAGGAACTGATCCTGTCGGCGCTCGCGCAATTTGTCCGCGTGCCCGATCTCCGCGTCGCCTCCCGCTGGCACGGCACCTATCTCAAGAGCACGCGCGGCGTCACCCAGGTCGTGCTCCAACCCCGCCCCCGGGTGACCATGGTGACCGCGATGGGCGGGCTGGGCATGACGCTGAGCTGGGGGCTCGCCCGCCAAACCGTGGCGGCCTGGCGGGACGAGGGGAACTGAAGAACCGGGGGCGGCTCAGGAGTAAGCCGCCATGCCGGCGCAGGAGCAGACCAGGTTGCGGTCGCCGTAAACGTTGTCGATGCGGCTCACGAACGGCCAGAACTTGTGCTCGTGCAGCCACGGGGCGGGGAAAACCGCCTGTTCGCGGGAGTAGGGGTGGTCCCATTTCTCCACCGCGATCATGTCCGCCGTGTGGGGTGCGTTTTTCAGCAGGTTGTTCTTCGGGTCCGCCTGGCCGGACTCGATGGCGGTGATCTCCGCATGGATCCGGATCATGGCCTCGCAGAAGCGGTCCAGCTCCGCTTTCCCTTCGCTCTCCGTCGGCTCCACCATCATGGTGCCGGGCACCGGGAAGGAAACCGTCGGAGCGTGGAACCCGTAATCCATCAAGCGCTTGGCGGCGTCCTCCACCGTCACGCTCTTGAACTGCCGCAAATCCAAGATGCACTCGTGGGCCACCAAGTTGCCGTGGCCGCGGTAGAGCACCGGGAAGTAAGCATCCAACCGCGCTGCGATGTAGTTGGCGTTGAGGATCGCGGTTTTGGTCGCCGCGGTCAGCCCTTCCGGCCCCATGGCGGCGATGTACACCCAGGAAATCGGCAGGATGCTCGCGCTGCCCCACGGAGCGGCCGAGACGGCGCCGATGGGGCTCTCGCCCCCGAGATTCACCACCGCGTGACCGGGCAGGAACGGCACCAGGTGGGCCGCGACACCGATGGGCCCCATGCCGGGACCGCCCCCGCCGTGGGGAATGCAGAAGGTTTTGTGCAGGTTCAGATGGCAGACGTCGGCCCCGATGTCGCCGGGCCGGCAGACTCCCACCTGGGCGTTCATGTTGGCCCCGTCCATGTACACCTGCCCGCCGTGTTCATGCACGATGGTGCAGATTTCGCGGATGGTTTCCTCGAACACACCATGCGTGGAGGGATAGGTGACCATCAGGGCGGCCAGGTTTTCCCGGTTGGCCGCGGCCTTGGCCCGGAGATCTTCCATACTGATATTGCCTTGGGCGTCGCACGCCACCGGCACGACTTTCATGCCCGCCATCACGGCGCTGGCCGGGTTGGTGCCGTGGGCGGAGGTGGGAATGAGGCACAGGTTGCGGTGACCGTTGCCCGCGGCCAGATGGAATTCGCGGATCACCAAGAGCCCGGCGTATTCCCCCTGGGAGCCGGCGTTGGGTTGGAGCGAAATGCCGGCGAAACCGGTGATTTCCGCCAGCCAATCTTCCAACTGCTGGAACATCACGCCGTAACCCTTGGCCTGGCGCAGCGGGGCGAACGGATGCAACTGGCTGAATTCCGGCCAGGAGACAGGGAACATCTCCACCGTGGCGTTGAGCTTCATCGTGCACGACCCCAGCGGGATCATGGACGTCGTCAGCGAGAGGTCGCGGGCTTCCAAACGGCGCAGGTAGCGCAGCATCTCGGTTTCGCTGTGGTACCGGCGGAAGACGGGGGCGGTGAGGAAATCGGAGGTGCGGGCGAACGGCGCGCCGTACTCCGCGGTGGTTTCCGCCACCAGCGCCGCCACGTCGAAATCCAACGCGCGGCCGTGGTTGAAGATTTCCAGCAGGTCGGTCAAGTCGCGCACCGTGGTCGTCTCATCCAGCGAGATGCCCACGGCGGGGGCGTCGGTGACGCGCAGGTTGATGTGGCGGGACTCGGCGAGCGGGAGTAATTCCACGAAGGCGCGGGTTTCCAGGTCCACCCGCAGGGTGTCGAAATACACCCCCGGCCGCGGGGCGTGGCCCAGCCGCCGCAGGCCCTCGGCGAGGGCCGCGGTGAGGCGGTGGACGCGGCGGGCGATGGCCTGCAAGCCTTCGGGGCCGTGGTAGGCCGCGTACAGGGCCGCCATGTTGGCGAGCAAGGCCTGCGCCGTGCAAATGTTGCTCGTGGCCTTCTCCCGGCGGATGTGTTGTTCCCGGGTTTGCAGCGCGAGCCGCAGGGCGGGCCGGCCGCGCGAATCGCGGGACACCCCGATGATGCGGCCGGGCAGGCGCCGTTTCAGGGCCTCCCGCGTGGCGAAAAACGCCGCGTGCGGGCCGCCGTAGCCCAGCGGCACGCCGAAGCGTTGCGCGCTGCCGAAAGCGATGTCCGCGCCGAATTCCCCGGGCGGCCGGAGCAAGGTCAGGCTCAACAAATCTGCGGCCACTGCCACCAACGCCCCCGCGGCATGGGCGCGGGCGGTGAACTCCGTGTAATCAACAATCCCGCCAAACGTCGCCGGATACGCCACGACCGCGCCGAACACCCGGTCCGTGAAGGCAAAGGTCTCGTGGTCGCCCACGACGACCTCCACGCCCAAGGGCAGGGCCCGGGTCTTCACCACGTCGATGGTCTGCGGGTGGCAGGCGGCGGAAACGAAGAACACGTTCCGGGCGGGCTGCGCGTCGTGGCACAGGTGCATCGCTTCCGCGGCCGCCGTGGCTTCATCCAGCAGCGACGCGTTCGCGATGTCCAAACCGGTCAGGTCCGCGATCATCGTCTGGAAGTTCAACAGACATTCCAAGCGGCCCTGGGCGATCTCGGCCTGGTAGGGCGTGTATTGGGTGTACCAGCCCGGATTTTCCAACACGTTGCGCTGGATGACCGGCGGCGTGATGCAATTGCTGTAGCCGAGCCCGATGAACGAGCGGTAAATCTGGTTTTGCCCCGCGATCGCCTTGAGCTCGGCCAGCACCTGCCGTTCCCCCCGGGCGGCGGGCAGTTCCAGCGCCCGGCCGAGGCGGATGCCGGGCGGCACAACCGTGTCCACCAAGGCGTCCAGGGTGGGAAAGCCCACGACCGCGAGCATTTCCGCGGCTTCCGCGGGCGCGGGGCCCAAGTGACGGCGGGCAAAAGTGTCGAGTGGCGCCCCGGCGGTGGTGGACGTCGTATTCAGGTCGCCGGCACCCGGCCGGCTGACGGTGGATTCAATCATAGGGTTGGAGATTGCTGGTTGGAACCAAGCTTCTAAAAAAATAAAGGGGCATCCCCGCAAAGCAAGCGCTAAAAAAACGGCGCGCGGTCCCAATTGGGAGGGAGTCGGAGGCTCGGGGCGGAAACTACCGCCGGTGGGCCGGGAATAATTACCCGCTCCGCCCCCTCCTCAGGGGCGGCTCTGGCCCAAAACCCGGAAGGCGCGGCCGAGGTGTTCGGGGTGGGTCAGGGCTTGAAATTGACGGTTGTGGGCGGCCGTCCAGCGGGGGAAGGATTTTTCGCCGGTGAGGATGTGGCGGAGAATCCCGGTCAGGAACTGGGCCTGGGTCTGCCATTCGGTGGTGCGCAGGCCGGCGGCCTCGCCCGCTTCGCGCAGGGCGCTGAAATCGACCTGCGCGGTGAGGTCCTGGTCGCCCGGGCGGTCCAAGAGGTCGGTGACGAGCCGGTGATGGTAATAGGCGCGGGCGGTTCCCCGGGCCCGGCCGGGGGTGAAGAATTCTTCGCGGGTGAGGCCGTAATCCAAGGTGAGCAGCCGCCCGGCGCGCAGGGCGTGCGCGGCGCGGGACCACCATTCCGGCGCCGTCGGGCGGACTTCGGTGGTGAAGCCGTCGGGCAGGACGGCCTGGAGTTCGGACGGCAGGACAGGGTGGGGAACCCCGGGGCTGCCCGGCGGCATCGGCCGCCACACGAAGCGGTCCTCGGACCAGCCCACGCCCCATTCGGCCCAAGCGCCGGCGGCGGCGCTCCAGACCAGCCGGTGCACGGGGAAAGCGTCCATCAGCTCGTTGCTGAAGATGACTCCGCTCACTCCCTCCGCCGGCAATTCGCTCCAGTCGGTCCACCAACGGACCCGGCCCGCCCAAGGCGCCAGGCCGGCCTCCTGCCACGCGCGGCGCGTCGGGGAGGGTTCAATAATCCAATATTCCAACCCGGCCGCCAGGCCCGGCCGGTGGCGGTCGAGCCAGCCGAGAATGTCCGCCGCCAGGCGGCCGTCGTGGGCGCCCGCCTCGACGATTTGGCAGGGGACGGGCCGCTCCGCGAGCCAGCCGGAAAACTCAAAGGCGAGCAGTTCGCCGAAGAACGAGCCCACGCTCACGCTGGTGTAGAAGTCCCCGGCCCGGCCCGGCCCGGCCGCGGGCTGCTCGTAGTAGCCCACCACCGGGGTGTACAGCGCCAGGGTCATGAACCGGGCGAAGGAAATGACTTCGTGGCGGGCGATTTCTTCCTGGATGAGTTCGGTTACGGTGGGCATCGGTCGGTTCCGGCCCGGCAATTTAGCCGCCGGTTGCGCTTGCGTCAACGCCGTGCCTTCCCTTAGCCTGTCAACCATGAACGACGAAGTGGTTGACGCAAATTTTCCGACTCGCCTGGCGCGCCTGGGCACCCGGGTATTGAACGGCGGGGCCATCACCCGCGCGGAGGCGATGGAACTCTTTGCGCTGGAGGCGAGCGCCGACATTTTCGACCTGCTGGCCTGGGCCAACCGGTTGCGCGAGCATTTCAAGGGCAACAAAATCCACTTGTGCTCCATCGTCAACGCCAAGGCGGGGGCCTGTTCGGAGAATTGCAGTTTCTGCGCGCAATCGGCCTTCCACCAAACGGCCTCCCCCCGGTACGGGTTCGTCGATCCCGAGCCGGTGGTCGCGGCGGCCGAGGAAGCCAACCGGCACGGCGTCACCGCGGTGGGGTTGGTGGCCGCTTGGAAGGGCTTGAATGAAGGGCCGATGCTGGACGAGGTGTGCGAGCGCATCCGCGACCTGGCCGCGACGGGCAAAACCCGGCCGGACGCTTCCTTGGGGATCATCAAGAGCCAGAAGGTGGCCGACCGGCTCAAAGCCGCCGGGCTATCCTGTTACGGGCACAATTTGGAAACCTCGCGCCGGTTCTTTCCGCAGCAATGCAGCACGCACAGCTACGAGGACCGGGTGGAAACCATCGGTTACCTCAAGCGCGCGGGCATCAAGATTTGCTCCGGCGGCATCATCGGCATGGGCGAGACGCGCGAGGACCGTTGCGACCTGGCTTTCGCGCTCAAGGAAGTGGGGGCCAACGTGGTGCCCATCAACATCCTCAACCCGATCCCCGGCACGCCTTTCGCCAACCAGACGCCCTTGCCGCCGCTGGAGATTCTGAAGACGATCGCCTGTTTCCGCTTCATCCTGCCGCGGCAGGAAATCATGATCGCGGGCGGTCGCACCGTGAACCTGCGGGACATGCAGAGCATGGTGTTCACCGCGGGCGCCAGCGCCTTGATGGTCGGCAACTACCTCACCACGCTCAACCAACCGGTGGCGAAGGATTTGCAGATGCTCAAGGATTTGGGCTTGGATCCCAATTGGGACGACCACGATTTCGCCGATCAGGAGGCCTTGGAATCCGTCGCGTCCACCGCCGCTTGAGCGCCGCGGCCGTCCCATGCGCAAGCTCGGCCTGAACCTGGGAAAGTACTGCGGGGAAACCCTGGCCGTACCGGCTTATTTCGCCGACCTGGCGGCCGCGGCCCAGGCGCACGGCTGGCGGGACGTTTCCTTTTCCACAACCGGGGGCAAGCTGCTGCCGGCCTACTTTCGCGGCTCCGCAGCCGGCGAGCGGCCGACAATTTATATCTCCGCGGGCATTCATGGCGATGAACCCGCCGGCCCCTTGGCCGGCTTGCAGTTGCTTCGCGAGGACAGCTGGCCCGCGGGAGCCAACCTGCTGCTTTGTCCCGTCCTCAATCCCGACGGCTTGGCGGGCAACTCCCGCGAAAACCCGTCGGGCGTGGATTTGAACCGGGACTATAAAGACCCGCAGTCTCCCGAAACCCAGGCGCACGTGGCTTGGTTGCAAACCCAACCCGCCTTCGCGGTCACGCTCTGCCTGCATGAGGACTGGGAGGCGCAGGGATTCTACCTCTACGAACTGAATCCGGACGCCCGTCCGTCCTTCGCCCCGGCCATGATCGCGGCGGTTGCGCCGCTGTGCCCGATCGATCTCTCCCCGGAGATTGAAGGGCGGGCGGCCGCGGGGGGGATCATTCATCCCAGCGTGGAGCCCTCATCGCGGCCGCTCTGGCCCGAAGCCTTCCACCTGCTGCGGCATCACACCCGGCTGAGCTACACTTTGGAAGCGCCCTCCGACTTTCCCTTGTCCGTCCGCGTGGCCGCCTTGGTCGCGGCGGTGCGGGTGGTGTTGGCCGCCTTTCCGAAGTGAGTCGGTGACCCCTATTTCTCGGGGAAACGAAAGCCCAGATACGTGCCCGCGCTCAGGCCCATCAGCGCGAGCAAATTGGTGCTGAATTCGGGCATCTTCAAATTGTTGTACACCGAGGCCACGAAGATCACCGCCAGGACGGCCGTCCAAACCACAATCTGGAAGCGGTGCAGGGTCACCCCTTCGCCGTCGCTCAAAATATCGCGCAACCAGCCTTGCGAGGCCGGGGAAATCGCCGCCTGCCGCACCCCGGTGAGCTTCGCCTCCACCGTTTCCAAGCGCGTTTGCTTTTCCGCCCGCTCGACGCGCCACAGACCCGCTTCCGCGTCGGCCACCGTGCCCGCCCCGAGCAACCGGTCCAACTCGGCCAGGCGGGCGCGCAAGGTGGCGCGTTCGGTTTCCAAAAGCGCTTGGGCCTCGCTTTGTTCGGTGGTTTTTCGACTGTCCACCGCCGCGTCCCCGAGCGCGGTGGCCGCGCTCACCCCCATCAGTCCGAGCAGGGAGCCGGTGATGGTGTCCAGATTGCCGGTGATCAGCCAAATCAGGGAGTAGGAGCCCAGGATCAAAAACAGCCAGAGCGCCATTTGCACCCGCCCCAAATTGTAGGGAGGCCGCCCGCCCCCCGCGGGCAGGTCCGGATCGCGCAGCAGATTCGTGCGGCGCGCCAGTTGGAGAAAAGCCAGCCCGGCACTCCCCAACAGGGTCAAACAAAGTCCGCCCCAAAAGGAAGGGATGATCTCCAGCACCGCCCGGTTGGCATGGTTGTAACGGGTCGGGAACGGCCCCCCGTTCTCCAGGCCCACGGAAAGGGTCACCGGCCGCTGGAGCACGGGCTGGCGCAGCAGATCATCCCAGCCGTCCTGATTATCCGGGGTGATCCGCAAATGGTAGACCAACCGGTTTTCCTGCGTGCCCACCTCCTCCGGATAGAGTTTCCGCAGCGGGATGCCGTTGACGAAAAGCACCAAATTGCGGGGATCGTTGGTCGGGCCGGCCGCCCATTCCTGCAAGGCTTCCACCCGCAGCTCCAGCAGGTTTCCCAAGGCCAGGCGGGGAGTTGTGTTGGTCACTCCTTTCTTCGCCGTCAGCAGGGGGCTCAAGGCTTCCGTGACCATCGGCGGGCGGACCGCCGGAGCGGGGTTGGTCTCCCCGCCCATCGACCGTGCGGCCATCAGCCCCACGACCAGACCGCCGCCCAACCATCCCTTCGCCGATTTGCATGCCATAGCCCGCGCTTCGATTGAACCAAACCCCGTTCGGTCGCGCCCCTTCCTTATTTGGCGTCCCCGGCCGGGGAGGCCGGGAGTTCCTCGACCGTAATGTTGCGCACTTGCGCCAACGCCTTGGCCCCGCCATGGATTTGAATGCCAAACTTGCCCCAATCCGGAATGCCCGCTTCCGCCTCGTGATAGTCGGTGCCGAGGACGCCATTGATCCAAGTGGTCAAGTGCCGGCCTTGGGCGCGAACCACGTAGGAGTTCCAACCCTGTTTGTCCGGGTTCATCGCGGGGCGCAGGGTGTTGATGTCGGATTGGCCGACGACCTTGTTCCGGCGCGACTCGTCATAGATGCACCCATACCAAGCGGGCTCCCCGTAATCCGCCTGGTAGCCCGCCATTTCGGAATTGCCCGGCACGCGTTGGGAACGGAATTGCATGCCGGAATTCACGAAACCGTTGGTGCCGGTCAATCGGATTTCAAAGCGCAGCACAAAATTGGTGTAATCGCGGGTGCTGGCCAGGAAGTCGTTCGCTTTCACCGTTTCCGTCAGGGAGCCGCCGGTGATCAGCCCGTCCTGCACGCGCCAAAGGGCGGAACCTTCCCATCCGGCCAAGGTGCGGCCATCGAAGAGGGAAACGGTGTGTTCGGGAACCGGCGGAGGCTCGGCGGCGCCTGCCGGGGCGGGGGCCAGGAGCGCGGCCGCCAGCGTGAACAAAGCATACACCGCGGGCCAGGCACCGCGGCCGGTGGGGGAAATCGCTGGGACTTGCATGGCGGTGAGAATTGGCCGGGCGGGCCGGTTTGTAAAGGAACTTTCCACCGGCCGGAAGGTGCGTCCGGTCCTGGGGGAACGGGGTCGTGCCGGCGCGCCGGGACGGTGCCCCGCTTACTGCGGCCACTGGATCCGGGCCACGCTGCGCGGCCGTCGGGAAGGGGCCAGGAGCGGGGTGAGTGCGTCAATGCCGGACCAATTCCATAGCCGGCCGTCGGGGGACAAAGTGAGGAGGCCTTCCGGGCCGGCGGCCAAACCGACCCAATGGGCGTGGGGCCAAACTTCCACCGCCGCTTCCTGGTCCCCAAAAGAGTCCCACAAGGTGCCGTCGTCCCGCAACGCCCGGCTCCACCACTCGTCGGGGAACACGGCGGACACCCACTGGTGTCGGTCGCGCGCATCCTCCAACGGGCGCATTTTCCCACCGTGACCCAACTGGGCCCATAGGCTGCCGTCGGCGCGGATGCCGCCCCGGGGGTATTCCAAAGACCGCCAGTCGGTGTGGTCGAGTTCGGGCACCGGGCGCAACCGGAGGTTCCGCGACACCACGAGGTCGTTCGTCGGATTGCGGGCCGGCACTTGGTCGAACCCCCACGTTTCCTGATCGGGCGGCCCGGTCGGGACCGCCCGCGTTTGTTGAATTACAAAACCCAGAGCCCAGGCCCGGCCGTCCGCCTGCCAGCCCACCACGGTGCCCCCGCCCGCCAGGAGGCTGCGCCAAGCGCGGTCGGCGTCGAGCAATTGAGGCGCTTCGCGGGGCGGCGGGGGCGGGTGGGTCTTGGCTCCGCCGCCCCAAATTTGGTATGACCACAGGCTCCCGTCGGCCCGCAACAAGAGCACTCCATTGTGCCGCGGCCAGGGCGCCACCTGGCGCCAATCGTCCGCCGCGCCCACCCGTTCCAAATCGCCCGGCGAAGCAATGGCCGGGGGCGCCGTGGCCCGCGCGGTAATCCACAGCGTGCCGTCCGTCCGCACCCCGATCCAATGGTCGTGCAAATCGACGGTGGCGAGCCAGTTGGAACCGGTCACCCAAGCTCCGCCGGCCACGGGGTTGCCGCGGGCGTTCAACCCGCCGGCGGCCCAAACCCGGCCACCGGGCAGCCCTGCCTCCCAGCGATTGCCCGCGCCGGCCCGCAGGGTCAACTTGGCGTCGGGCACCATCCGGGCGGGCCCCATCGCCAACGGCCACGGCACGAGCTCCCAAACCCGGTGATACGTGAGGCTGGTCCCGACCAGGATGAGCAGGATCGCCAGCGCCAGCGTGCGCAAGTTGCGAAACCATAACCGGCCGGAATCCTGCACCTGGCGGCAGTTGCCGCGGGCTAGGCAAACCAGGGTGAGCGCGAGCCCGCTGCCAAAGGTCCAGGCCACCAGTGGTTGCGCCCAGTAACCACCCGCCCACGGCATCCCGGTTTCGCCAACCCAGCTCCAAAGGACGGCGATTCCCAGCAGCACCCCCACCGTGGCCACCATGGCCTGCAACGCGTTGCGGCACAGGGTGGAGGCGTAGAAGGCGATCCCGGCGAGCGCCGCAAACACCAGGAGCAAACCCGGCAGCGCGGCCACATCCCAGCGCAGGTCGCCCAGCCGGGCGGGCACCCCCCAGGCCGCGCCAATGGCCTCCGCCGACCACAGCAGCAATCCGCTCAGCACCCCGTTCAGGAGCACCGTGGCGGCCAATTTGATCAGGAATTGGCGACCGACCGTCACGGGTTGGCACAATTGCCCCGCCCACGTGCCCAACCGGCGCTCTTCGGCCAGACTCACCCCCCCGGTGCAGACGGGCACCACGTACCAGAGCATGCCGAAGATCTCCACCATGGTGCCGAACATCGTGGTGTCGCCCCGTTCCCGCGTCTTGCGCGCCGCCACCATGATCAGGTGCAAGGTGAACAGCGCGGCCATGCCCAGCAGGCTGGCCTGCTGCAGTTGGAGCTCCTTGCGCCAAAGCATCGCCCCCGGCCGGTGGCTCCGGTTCCCCGCCCGCGAAACCCGGCCCGCCGCGCGGGCGGGCAGGCGGGGGCGGGACAGCTCCCGGGTGAGAATGCCCCAACCCGTTTCCTCGGCCCGCAGGAAATGCCGGCGTCCCCACGCCAACAGCAAGAGGGCGCCCAACCCCAGCGCGGGCCAGACCAGGACCGGGGTTTGGTCCCACCACCCCACCAACAGCACGACCTGCAGCAACCCGAGCAAACTCACCCAAAAGGCCGTCACGGCCTGCCGCACCGCCAAGGTGGCCGCCAGGCCGCCGCCGAGAATGACCAGTCCGTAGAGCGGCACCGCCGCCAAGCCGCCGCGGGGCGCCCACCAATCGCCCGGCGCGTAGTTGGCGCCCGCCCACAAGGCCAGCGAAATGATGCCCGCAGTCAGCACGATCGCGAGGGCGGCCGCCAGCACCGTGAATTTGACCCGCCAAACTTCCTGCCGCCGGACCGGTTGCGCCAGCAGCAGGGGGAAGGTGCCGCAGGCGAATTCCCGCCCAAAGGAGGCCAGCACCAGCAGGATGGCCCCGAGCCAAAGCGGTGCCTGGGCCAGGGCCAGCGAATCGGTGGCGTGCGCGGACAGGGCGCCCAGCACCCATACCGGCGCGACCGCCAGCGCCAGGGCGATGAGGAATACGGGCCGCACCAGGCGGATTTCCTTGGCCCACAGGGGCGGGGCGATCCGGGCGGTGAACCAACGGGCGAAGGGGGGACGCATGGTTATTCTCCAGATTGTTCGGTTAATAGGTTGCTCATCCAACGCGGGTGGCGGCTCGCGGCCAGCAGGCCATACCAGTCGTCCAGTCCCGACCAATCCCAAAGTCCGCCGTCCGCCGCCAGGGTCACCAGGCCGTGCGGGCCGACGCCCAAGCCGACCCAGTCCGGCCGCCGCCCCAGCCGGGTGGGCGGGCGGTCCAGGTTGGTTTCATCAATGGCGCCCCGGAAATTGGCGTGCCACCGCCACAGCGATCCATCCTCCTTCAGGCCCGCGAAGTGTTCGCCATCCCAGGTGACGGAGATCCAATTTGTGTCCGTGCCGATTTGGCGGGGCGGCGCCAACCGGTAAGGCGCCTTGGTGCGGTTGGGGCCCGCCGGGATGGCGGTGGCGGCCAGCCAGAGCGTGCCGTCGGTCCGCACGCCCAAACCGGGGGGAGTGAGGCAGCGCCAGGTGGTGCCATCCAACGAAGGCATGCGGGTGAGGGCGAAATCCGGTTCCAGCACCAACTCGGGGGCGGGCGGTGACGGCCACCGAAAATCGAACCACCAAGTGCGCGAATTGTTCCCCGCGGACCGCAGGCGCCAAGTGGCGCCCTGCTGATCTTGGACCAGCCAAAGACCGCCGGCACCAACTAACGGGTCAGTGCCGCCGGGCACCAACCGCGCCCAGTTGGTACCGGTGCCCAGGCGGCGGGGCGGGTGCGCGCGCAAGCCCTCCTCCCGGAATTCGCCGTTGGTCCTGCCGGCCCAGCGCCACAAGGTGCCGTCCGCCTTGCGCAGGACCACCGTTTCGTCCCCGGGCACCGCCGCCACCTGGCGCCAATCTTTTTCGTCCCCATATTGAACCCAGGGCGCCGGGTGGTTGGCGACCGGATACTGGTCGCGGGACCAGCGCCACGGGTATTCCGTCCGGCTCGAAACCCACAGGGTGCCGTCGCCGCGCACGCCGCACGCCTCGCGCTCCAACGCCGCCACCGACAGCCAATTGGTGCCGGGCGCGAGGGTCCGTTCCGGTTGGCCGATCCACCGTCCGGGGCGGCGCACGCCGTCGAACAGGCTGAAGTGGGCGGTCCCGGAATCCAGATGGCCATGGCCCCGCCACGGCGCGGGAACCAACAGGTCCCCCGGGGACCACGCCAGGCGGTCCAGGCGCATTCTTTCGTCGGGCGGGAGGAGGATCGCGGCGTGGGCGTCGGCGGCGAAAGGCACGCCGACGGGCAAAGTCGAAATCCAACTGCCGGCCGGCTTTTCCCCCGGGCCGATCAACTCCCAGCCCCGGTGGTAAACGCCGGTCGTCAGCAGGAGCAGGCCCGCCACCGCGGCCGCGAGGCTGCGGGCGTTGCGCCACCACAGGCGGGTGGTGGGCGCGGCCCAGGCGCAATTGGCGCGGGCCAGCACCACCAACACCAGCAGCAATCCCGGCTCCGCGATCCCATGCAGGAGCAGCGGCACCCACAGGCGGAAACCCGGCCGGGGCACGCCCCGCTCCAACTCCAACCAGGCGCCCAGCAGGCCGAGCACCAGGGCCACCGCCAGGCCCACGGCCTGCCAAAGATTCGCCGCCAAACTGGAGGCGTACAAGGCCGCCACGGCCAGGGCCACGCACCATTCCAACACGGTGCCCAACCCCTGGCCACCGCTCAGCCCCAAGGGCAGTCCGCCCAAGCCTCCGCCCGCGCCGCAGGCGGCGCCCAAGCCCTCGGCCAACCAGAGCAACCCCGCGGGCAGCACCCCGTAAAGTCCGCCGGCGACGGCGAGTTTCACGGCGAATTGCCGCCGGCCGGAAACCGGCAGGCACAAGCGCCCCGCCCAGGTGCCCTGGCGTCGTTCTTCGGCCACCAAACCGGCGGCCGCCAGAATCGGCACGAGCAACCACAATCCGCCGAAGGCCGTCAGCACTTCCCCCAGCAGCGAGGTGTCGCCCGGCGGATGCACCGCCCGCCGCAAAAAGAGGACGCCCAAATGCACCGTGAACAAACCCAGCATGCCCAGCAGCGCGGTTTGCGCCTGGCCGAACTCATTGCGCAGCAGTCCCCAAGTGGGGCCGGCCGGCGGGGCCGCCACCCCGCGCCCGGCCCGCCGTTCGCGCCCCGCCAGTCCCCAGCCCGCCGCCGCGTACGCCGCCAGCAAGCGGGGCCAAATGCCGGTGGCCGCGTCCGCCAGTTCAGGTGCCCCTTGTTCGGCCCGGTAGTTTAAAATCAGGGTGCCCAAGGCATAGAGGCCGATCGGCAGGGCGCAAGCCGTGACCCGCGGCCAGGCCACCCGGCCCCGCAACCAACCGCCCCACGGCCCCGCGGCCACCACCACCAATGCGGCCAGGAGCCCATTGGAAAAGGACGCGAAACCCACGGCAATCAAGAGGACCAGTCCCATTTCCCCCAGGGACATCCCGCCCCGGGCGAGCTGATAGAGCGTGACCAGCGGGGCCGCCGCGCGGCGGCTGCGCCCGGATGGGCGGGTCAAATCGTCCGGTCCCAGTTCCGCTCCCGTCCAGCCGGTTTCCTGGGCGGTGAGGAAGTAGCGGCGCGACCAGGCCAGGGCGAGAACCACATACACCAGCAAGCCTGCTCGAATCGCCCCGTCCCGCCCGCCCGCCAGCACAATGGCCTGGATCCAGAGCACCGGCACCAGCAGGGCGACCCAGAACGCCGCCAAAACTTGCCGAAAAACCAGACTTGTCCAAACCCCGGTGGCCAGCACGACCAGCAGGGTCACCCCCACCCACAACCAACCGCCGTTGTCCTGCACCCAGGGGTTGGCCTGCACTCCCACCGGATGCTGGCTCCAGCGCCAGAGACCGTGCGAGACGGCCGTCGCCGCGAAGCACACCGCCAGCGCGGCGCCGGCCGTCACCAGCTTGGTCCGCCACACCTGCGTCCGCGGGACGGGTTGCGTGAGGAGGAGGGCGAAGGTGCC
>CAIYZC010000045.1 GCA_903930565.1 uncultured Pedosphaera sp. | reverse complement strand
CTGCCGCCACTTTGCCCTTTGAAATTGCCCGGGGGCGTGGTTCAGTCAACCGATGTTTACGGGCACCATCCTCAACGCGGCGGGCATCGTGGCGGGCGGGGTCCTGGGCTTGACCCTGCCCCGGCAGCTCTCCGCCCCCACTCAGTTGGCCTTGCGCGGCCTGCTGGGCGTGGCCACCGTCTGGCTGGGCCTGCGCCTGACCTGGGGGAGCTTGAACGGCAGCCTGCTGCAGATGTTCAAGCAATTCCTCGTCCTGCTGCTCGCCTTGATGCTCGGCCGCCTCACCGGCCGGCTCCTGGGGGTGCAGGCGGCCCTGAGCCGGCTCGGGAAGGTGGCCAATGAACGCTTTGCCGCCGCCCGCGCCGGGGATCCGAATCTTTTCAGCGAAGGTTTTTGGATTTGTTCCATCCTGTTTTGCGCCGGGCCGCTCGGTCCCTTGGGCTCCATCGTCGAGGGGCTCGGGGGCGGTTGTTGGCCGCTCGCGATCAAAACGATCATGGACTGCCTCGCGGTCATGGGGCTGACCCGCATGTTCGGCTGGGGCGCGCTGCTCTCCGCCGTGCCGGTCGGGGCGTTGCAGTTCACCATCACCGCCGGGGTCGTCCGCCTGCAACCCGTCCTCGACAGCCACGGTTTGGTGGACGCCACCAACGCCGCGGTGGGCATGTTGATCTTTTGTGTCGCGCTGATGTTGTTGGAAATCAAGCATCTGCGCCTCGGCGACTACCTGCCGAGCATCCTGCTGGCCCCGCTCATCACTTGGCTGTGGTAGGCATCGGCGCCGCCGTTGTCGGCAGCGGACGGGGCGGGCCCGGCGGCCGCCAGCCCAGCAAGCGCAGGGCGTTCCCGATCACCACCAAATCGGACATCCCCATCGCCGCGGCGCAGAGGAGGGGGCTGAGTTGCCCCAAGGCCGCGAGCGGCAGCGCGAGGACATTGTAGAAAAACGCCCAGAACAGGTTCTGCCGCATGGTCCGCAACGCCGCCCGCGCCAACCCGATCGCCTCCGGCACCGCCGCCAGATCCGCCTGCAAAAGGACGATGTCGGCCGCCGCCCGGGCGACGTCGCTCGCCCGGCTCACCGCGATCCCGAGGTCCGCCGCCGCCAACGCCGGTGCGTCGTTGATGCCGTCCCCCACGAAGGCCACCCGGCGCCCCTGCGCGCGCAAATCCTGAAGAAAGACCGCCTTTTCCGCCGGTCGCACCCCGGCCCGCACGCGCGCCGCGGGCAGGCCCAGCAGCCGGGCGACTTCCGCCGCCGGCCCGGCTTGGTCCCCCGTCAGCAGGTGGACTTGCAGCCCTTGGGCTTCCAGCATCGCCACCACCCCCGCCGCCTCCGGTTTGGGTTCCTCGCCGATGAGCAACCAGCCCAGCCATTGCGTTTCGACCGCCAGTCCCAGCCAGGAGCCACCCGTCGCCGCCGTCCCGGCTCCGGGCGCGCCTTCTGGAGGCAGGGACACCCCGCATTCCGTGAGCCAGCGGGGGGAGCCCAGCCGCGCCACCGCCCCCGGTCGCGCCCCCGGCCAGAACACCTTGGCCTGCACGCCCGCCCCCGCCACTTCTCTCCATTCGCGCAGCGGCGTCTCCGCCGCGGTCAGGCCCGCCACGGCCTGGCTGTAGGGATGCTGCGAAGGCCGGGCCAGCGCCGCCGCCAGCCGCTCCGCCGCGGTCACCGCCGCCGGGCCCAGACCGGGCCACCAAGTCCCGGTCACCCGCGCCCGCCCCGTCGTCAGGGTGCCGGTCTTGTCAAACACCACGGTGTTGATCCGCCCCGCCTTTTCCAGGGCCACGCCGTCCCGGATCAAAATCCCGCGCCGCGACGCCGCGTTCGCCGCCGCCATGATCGCCGCCGGCGTGGCCAGCCCCATCGCGCACGGGCAGGCGATCACCAACACCGCGGCCAGGTGCAGCACCGCCCCCGCCCAGCCGTCCGCCGGCGCCATCCCCGCCCTGCCGCCGAGCGGGCCCAAGTGGGCGGCCAAATCCCGCGCCGCCGCGGGGGCCAGCCCCCACCACAACCCCGCTCCCACCGCCAACAGCACGACCACGGGCACGAAGACCGCGCTCACCCGGTCCGCCAGCCGTTGGATGTCCGCCCGGCTCCCCTGCGCCCGGGCCACCGCCGCGATGATCTGCGCCAGGGCCGTCGCTTCCCCCGTCGCCGTCACCCGCACTTCCAATCGCCCGTCCAAATTCACCGTCCCGCCATACACCCGGTCGCCCGCCCGCTTCGCCACGGGGCGCGCTTCGCCCGTCAGCATGGCTTCCTCCAAATTCCCTTCTCCCGCCAGCACCACTCCATCCGTCGGCACGCGGTCCCCCGGGCGCAGGCGGAAAATCTCCCGCAGTTGCAAATCCGCCGCCGCCACCTCGGTTTCCGTCCCCGCGGCGTCCTGCCGCCGCGCCCGCGGGGGCGCCAACTGTAGCAATTGGCGCAGCGCGATTTCCGCCCCCGCGCTCGTCCGCGCCTCCAGCCAGTGCCCCAGGCTCACGAGCGTGATGATGGCGGTGGCGTCCAGGAAATAGAGGTGTCCGTGCGTTCCCGCCGCCAGGGTGTACAAACTGAAGGTGAACGCGGTGCCCGAACCCAAGGCCACCAGCGTGTCCATGTTGGAGCGCCCGTGCCGCAATTGCCGCCAGGCCCCGGTGTAAAACGGCACCCCGCCGCCGCCTTGCACCGCCAGGGCCAGGGCGAACTCCACCCACCGGAACCATGGGGTCATCCCCAGCCCCAAAAACCATTCGCCCGCCATCAGCGGCGCGAGCG